>JAKURJ010000139.1 GCA_022452125.1 Candidatus Poseidoniaceae archaeon | reverse complement strand
GCACAAGACAAACGGCGAAACGCATCCATTGATGCAGAGCCAATGCAACCATACGTTTACAGTGCCAGCGGCAAGACCGAGTGGTTGTATCGGCGCCACTTTCTACTTCACCTTCTCTAGCAACCAGTTGAGTTGCAGTGTTCCATCCTTTGGGCGCCGCCAGGGTAACTTTGTGAGTTTGGTCCATTCTAGAATTATCGATTCCTCTGGTTGGCATCATCCAAGTATATGGAGGCATTATGTGCACGTGAGATTCATCCAAATGATTAGCTCTGCATGTCATTTCAGCAGCGAGAAGCCTGTAAGTAATCACTACTTTACTCGAATCGCTAACACCTGTAATCCTCGCTCCATCAACGTCGATTCGCTTGATTTTAATCTCCTCTCCATCACTAGTTGCAGAAAGGTCTGACATGTGTTGTATTGGTTCTCGAATAAAGTATGAACCTGGAACCCAGCGTGGGAATCTCAATTCCAAAATGTTCTCATTGAAGGGGCCATCAATCTCTATTTTGACACCAAGTCTCCTACTCGAGCCATTGGTAGCATCTACGTGATATGAGATTCCAGAATCCATTTTATCCCTCCAGTTCATCCAAAGATTCAGATAGATTATCTGCAGCAATCTTGACGAGAGTTGAATCATCATCAGAAATGATAGCTAGTCTTTGCCTGTCCACATCATTTCTACCATCCATCTGCTCAATTAACTTTGAGCGTATTCTTGAATTGAGAGATGTATTCTCAATCATAGCCCAACGAAGTGATGATGATTTGGGGTCGTGCCTTGAACGCACCCAGCGTAAAATTATCTCAGGATTTATTCCTGCAATCAAATCTATTCTTTCATCTACTTCAGTTACCTCCAGTCGCAATGTTTCAGCAATAGATTTGCGCACTTTGGGGTTGTTGTCTTTGCATGCTTTCTCCAAAACATCACCTCCAGCAGTTACAGCTAGTGAGGCAACCAAAGAGCGTAGGGCAGGGTCGCTTGACGACAAGCCGGATTCAAGTGTCTGTGAACTGAGTTTCAATTTATTCTTAGCAGCACTTGATATAGCCATTCTTCGAACCGAAGAATGTTTATCCTCAATAAGGGATGAAATCAATTTTTCATCTACTGAATTTTCAGCAGCAATAATTCTGACTGAGTGGTGCTCATCCTCTGCGAATTTTAGGTGTAAGTCTTCATGTTTAGCCAAACTTTGTGCTGCGAAACTCCTTGTGATGTAATCATCTTCCTTGAGTAATTCCATGGCGATTTCAGGAGCGTCGATTCGTTGTAGTAACTCTGCGACCAATCTTTTGTGGTTTTCAAGTAATGGTTCCAAGTCCTGTGCAGAGTTAGCCCATTTACGATGAGCATCAAGTGATTTGTTTCGAAACCAGAAATCCGAATCTTCGAGTAACTTGACGAAACCTTTGAGCGCCCGAGGGTTGTTCTCTTCGAACAGCATTCTAACGGCTCTTCTACGGATTTTCACATCCTTATTGGATAATCGAGAAATTTCACCATCTATGTTTGTCAATTTCTCACCTCAAGGAATAAAATCTGAGTGACTGCTACCTTCTTCAAAGTCACTAGGAGAATCATATGAAGCAATCCTTGTTTGGACAATGGATTGTATTATTGGCCATAATCGAACAAACCACTCGCCTTTTTCGACCATCAATTTGAGTAATGGATGGTCTTCAGGGTCATCTACATCTTCTGGAGGAGGAAGGTCGTCTGGTAGTTGCCTTAATTCAGCTACCAAATCATACAATTTTGTCTTATCTTCTTCTTCGATAATTTGAGCATCTTTCATCAACTCAATAACCTGTTCAATCAATTCAGCCATCTCGGAAGGAGACGGTGTTTCAATAACAGAATCAGCAATATCTAGAGGTCCGAAAACAACGCTACCTAGGTCTGTTTCGAATAATTCTTCGCTCTGTTTCTCAATTTTTAGTAGACGTTGCGAGTTCTTATCGCCAATCGGAGCTATAGCAAAGCCGCCTTCCTCCAGGCCTTCATTCAACCATTCAGGTAATTTTTCAATCTGCCCAGTTACTAAGACACGATTCAATTTCGGTAGTGAAATTTTTTCTAAGTCAGAAATTCTCTGACAGTTAACGGTAGGATATCCTCGCAAATTGTTGGATATATGCTCAATAACATCAATGGAAGGATCTAGAACAGTAACTCTTCCATCTTCACCAATGACGTGCGCTATCAATGCGCTGATATAACCGCCCTTTGCTCCATAAATTACGATATGTTGCCCCGCTTCTAATTCGAGATTGTGAAGCAATGTAACAATCATGTGTGGAGCAGATATTGTCTTGACTCCGCCTTCAGGGGTTTCCAAAAAAACTACTGGTCTATCGTAATAAAAACCTGACGAGTCGTGTTCTGTAAAGTCTTCAATTTCAACTTTGTACATTGCCTTTTCAACTTCTGCTGGGACGATAATTCCCGAACCCTTGAGGTTACTCAGTAGTTTGTCTAGGTTGCTCATGTTGACCACTATAATCCCGACTAATGTAAAGTTGACAATTATTCGTTTTCATAATCGTCATCTTCTGGAACTCCTTCATGTTCCATGTTTTCATGCATGTTTTGAAGCAATTTTTTGAATTGTTCATCATCTCCAAATCCTAGATTTTTCGAATCTTCAACAGCCATGTCTTTGAACAATTCGAATTCATCAGGACTAATTCTAAAATTCGTAAACGAGCCTAGTAGATCGTCCATGATTATGCTTTCAATTCTCGATAAATGTTCAGCCAAAGTTGCTCTAGCAATTTTCAATTCCTCAGCTATTTCTGATATTCTGATTCGCTTATTGATGTCATACCAACCTTTATCGTAGGCAAATTTTGCTAGTTTCAATTGCTTGGCATTAAGGGGCCCGGTTTCAAAAGAAGATGACAAATCAAGGCTGCGTGCCGAGATGCGGTCTGGTTTTGCCATCAGCCTAGCCATGGCAGCAACTAGTCTTAGTCGCATGTTTCCTCCTTGGATGATGTAAGTCATACCTTCACTGTCTAATTTGCAACCAGGTGCTGCAGTTGTACCACCTGTTCTAGCATTAAAATTCGATAATGGATGAGAAAGTTTCAGATTAATCACATAACTTTCATCACTGCTCTCTGGAGTATGGTGGATGTCCATTAATTCAAGGAAGTATAACGAATTCAAGTCTTCAGGGGTTTTGCCAGATTTGAAGTTGATCTTAACCAAGATTCGAATATCCCTTGGCGTCCGCTTGATGTAAGCAAGAAATTCAATTGAACTAACAAACTCCAGGAGGGGTGAAATATCGGTCTCCTCTAAGCGATTCCTCTTCCAAACCAGGGAGATTTCTCGCATAACCTAGACTATTTAGTGATTTTATATAAAATTGATATTGGTAATCTCAAAGGCCTTACCTGCCTTTGTTTGTGACAATCATCATTCCTAGTATCGCTCCTGCCAGGGCGCCGAGGATTGTCAGGAAAGGTTGGTCAGGTGAAACTGAGT
>JAKURJ010000138.1 GCA_022452125.1 Candidatus Poseidoniaceae archaeon | reverse complement strand
TTACTGCAGGTGAAATTAACGCAGGTTCTTCTGTAATTACCAGCCCTGATGCAAGTTCTGTCAAGGCTATGGGCGCCACTATGATACTAGATGCCGATGACGTAATGGATTTCCCAGTGTGGATGCCTAACAGTGGAGCTACATTCCAACTGGTCGCTCCAGATGGAACCATTGCTGATACGTTCGTTTATGGAAACGGACCTACTTCCGAGGATGGATGGTCCGGCCCATCAATCGGTGAACCTGTCACGACAGTCGACCGCATTCTGTACCTGAGAGGTGACGGATGTGGAAGTATGCCAGATACTGATTCATCCGCAGATTGGGAAATGCGTTGGTCTGTTGCTGGGGCAAGTCATTTCTGTGGAATCAATACATTCACCGATGACACTAGCGTAACCCCACTCATTGGTCCTTCAGCAGGCCTTGATGATGTAGTTACAATGATGAATAACGCAAACGATTCTATTCATTTGCACGTATACCAATTACACGACACTTACCTTGCAATGTCACTCATTGAAGCAGCAGCAAGAGGCGTAGACATCACCGTAGTTATCCATGAGCCAGAAACCTGGTGGGGTGACTACAATATTGGACAGAGCCTAGGAATAGCATGGGAGCTAGAGAATGTAGGAATTGAAGTAATGCAATTCTCATCTTCTTCTTCATCTCCTTACCAATATGTTCACTCCAAGGTAGCAGTAGTTGATTCATCTCAAGTTTGGATTAGTTCAGGGAACTGGAAGTCATCATCTCTGCCGAGTGATGGAATTGGTAATCGTGACTGGGGAGTCATTGTAGACAGTGAAGACCTTGCTTCGATTGTTCTTGAAAGAATGGCATTCGATGAAGACCCAAGTGAACTGCATGTTGAAGATTCGACATATACACAACCTGAATCTGGTTCCTATTCACCTCCGGTTTCATACCCTGTAGGACAAACAACTGCAGCGATTTCGGGACCAATTAGCGGTGAATTATTGACATGTCCTGATGATTGTATGCAGGGGTTAGCGGATTTCATTGACTCCGCTGATTCAGAAATTCTTCTATCACTGCAATACTTCGAAATGGATTGGTATTGGGGATGGGGAGAGAATCCTTTGCTTGACTCCCTCGAAGACGCAGCGGCTAGAGGCGTTGCTATCCGTCTTGTTATCAACCAGCATTACGTGAATGATAATCCTGGAATCAGAGAAGCTGTTAACGAATTGAATGACTGGGAAGGGGATGTTGAAGCCATCCTGATGAGCGAAAACGAAACCGTCACCAAACTACACAACAAAGGTGTAATTATCGACGGAGAGAGTGTTCTAATCTCCAGCATTAATTGGGGAGACAACTCGATTCTTCGTAACAGAGAGATGGGATTGATTATCCATTCACAGCAGGTTACGCAGCCTTACATGGATTCCTTCTGGGAAGATTGGAATCGCCTAGATCCTACTACAGATACCGATATCGATGGAATCCCTGATTTCTGGGAAGTTGCAAACAATTTGTCGAGAACAAACCAAGATTCATCGCTCGACCCTGACGGAGATGGTATCTCTAATCTAGGAGAATACTCATACAATTCAGACCCTAATTCAAACGACACAGATGGAGATTGTATCGCAGATGGTGATGAGATTCTTTGGGCTGCAACTATGGCAAATGTCAGCGCTGGTAGTGCATTGACACTAGCAGATGCTGATGGTGACGGCGTAGATGACCACACCGTTATCGGCTGTGTTCCTGACCTTGAAGAACAGCAACCTGAAGAGAATAATTCACAGAACAACAGTGGCGAAAACAACACTGTTGTAGATGACCTCGATAGCGACAATGATGGCGTTCTCGATGATGTAGATGAATGTCCAGACACCGAAGAAGGAGCAGCTACAGATACCCAGGGATGTTCAAATGAACAAAACAAGAATCAGGTCTACAAAGATACTGAAGAAGACGGACTATCCAGTGGAATGACATTCATGTGGACTCTAATCATTGGTGGAATAATTGTTCTATTCGGAGCAGGCGCCATCCTTCTGAAGCAGAAGAAGGAGGAAGATTTTGAAGATGAAATCTCTCAGATTCCCGAATTAGCTGAAACCAAATCTTGGGATATGCCGGTTCTAGATGGGACTTCACCCGAAAAATCAGGAGGCTTGGACCTAAGCAGATTCCCGGGCTGGAGTGCTGAACAAGTGCAAAAATACCTAGATTCAGGATGGACCGAGGACCAACTTGCAGAGTGGTATCAGCAACAAGTGGACAGTAATAACGCGTAAGATTGACAAGGGAGTGCTATAATCGAAGCCCGAGTCACATGGTGTATCGTAGTAGTAACCCCGCGCTGAACCCTCAATACTTCCAAGGTGGAGTTGCGAGCGAAAGAATGACCTTGGATGGTACAATTAACAAGACAATCACTTTGCTTGGCCTTGTCTCAATCGCTGCAATGTTATCTTATTCAATTGTATCACAAACCCCCGGATTAGGTTTCATGATAACTATCGGTGGAGCCATCGGAGGAGCTATTCTTGCACTTGCAATTTTATTCATTCGTCCAAACAATCCCCAGATTTTGATGAGTATGTACGCTCTGCTGGAAGGATTGTTCATTGGTGGATTCTCTTACATGATAGAGAACTATTACCTTGGTGGAACCGAAGGTGTTGTACTGCAAGCATTGGTTGGAACTGTAGCAGTGTTCCTAACCATGCTGGCAATTTACAAATTTGGAATCATTAAACCAACAGAGAAGTTCGTCTTGGTAGTATCCGCTCTTTGCGGTGCGATAATGATCGTCTATCTATTCAATTTCATCATGATGTTCTTCGGAACCGGCATTCCATTCCTACACAGTAGTGGTCCAATCGGAATCGGAATCAGTATTGTTTTCATCACAGTTGCAGCATTAATGCTGATTGTTGACTTCGGCATGATCGAGAATGGCGTCAGGTTTGGTGCACCAAAGAACATGGAATGGTATGGTGCATTTGGATTGGTTCTAACTCTGGTTTGGCTGTACATCGAGATGCTGAAGCTAATCGCAAAACTACGTGATTAAGATGGCTAGAACACTTGCAGTTTGCAACCTTGCCGACTGGCGAGCAGGAGGCGAAAGAAGAGAAGCATTCGTCCAAGAGATGGGTGCAGCGCTACAGGACATCGGGTTCTTCGCTCTGACTGGACATGGGATTGATGTTGAAGCAATCAAGAAATCCTACTCGGTTGCAGAAGATTTCTTCCATCTTCCTCAAGAAGAAAAGAACCGATATGAGCAAGCAGAATTATTCCGTCAACGTGGTTATACGCGATATGGAGTTGAACACGCAAAGGACAAACCTGCAGCGGATTTGAAGGAGTTCTGGCAAACTGGCAGAACCATTGACGACCCTGATTTTCACAAGAATATCTGGCCTGAACAACCTGCAGATTTCGAAGGTGCAATCGATGGATTATACATCGCTATGGAATCAATGAGTTCTGAACTATTGGCTGCTGCCTCACTATATCTGGGCAAGTCAGAATCTTGGCTGC
>JAKURJ010000137.1 GCA_022452125.1 Candidatus Poseidoniaceae archaeon | reverse complement strand
CGCCCAACGAACCCTTCAACCATCATCCATAACTTGCCGTGCTAACTGTAGCCCCAGTGTTGTTCCACCGCACGAACCCTCTACAGCAAGATGTATCGAGGATTCATCCAAGTTGGGTTGCCATATTTCCATTGTATCACTTAATCCAAAGAGATCATTGATGGAACTTCGGTTTCTGTTTCCTCATCATCATTACTACCCAAAAGTAGGTCCAGGAGGTCACCACCCGAATTTTCTTCCTCGATTTTTTTCTCCGTAATTGCTCTGCGAGACCTTGAAAGTCTTGCAGCCATCAAAAGGTGTGCCTCTAGTCTTCGGGTTGCTTCTCGATAATCCCTTACTGAGAAATAGCCCATGAAATCTCCATTACCGTCGATAACAATGATTGCATCAGGAGTATTACTACTCATAATGTCCAAACCTTTTGAAAGAGGAGTGTTTCCTTGTACTGCTAGAATGTTTGTTCGCATTATCTTGTCGACCTTTACCTTAGTTGCATTCAATCCTTCAGCCATTTTGGCAAATATATCTCTGGCAGTAACTACACCAAGAATGTCCCTACCTTTCTTGACAAGGATTGCATGCTCTGGGTTTTTTGAAAGCTCCTGACAAATGTCACTGACTTTGGTCTTTGTAGCGACAACAATATGTTCGTCAGTGATTGACATATCTGCAACTGTTGGCTCTTCCATGGTAGTGGGTAATCGGCGAAAGAAGATATTGGTTTCCCATAATTTCTATGGCAATCCATATGACCCAATTGCTCGTCAGATAAGCATGGCCGGCGAATTACGCAAGGGTGAAAGGATTCCACGCAGACCACTTCCTGATTTCGCTGAATCTGGAACTTTGAGTGCCGGATTAAAGCGAGATGGCATTGTTAAAACTGCACTTGAGGACAGCAATGAATACGGTCCACATTCAATGATTCTTCTATTGATGGTTGTTGCATCAGTTACCGGTGGAATCCTCTTAGCATTCCGATATATCTAATCGGTTTGAAAAACCGCTTTTCAAACTATTAATCAAGGGCAATATACAAACCCTTGACAATTGAGCACCGATTATGAGTGAAGGTTCAGTCAATGTAGAGAGCCGAACCTCATCCCAGGATAAACGCTGGACAATTATGGCTGCACTACTGGGAACTAGTACTGCTGTACTACTTTTCCAAGGGATTGAACAAGAAAAAAATCCCAAGTTTGTAAGGGAAGGCGCTCTGACAATTATTGCAGCGACTATTCCTTTCCAGGGGATATATTTCCTCATCTACACATTTTTACTTGAAAACAATGGTAGGTTGAATGACGACATGTTGAATAGATTGAATATGGCTTCAGCTCTCTGTCAAGTTGCTGCATATCTCTCATTGATTGGAATAATTGCGCTTTGGTATAGCATGTCACCAATGGTTGGAATAGCATTTACTATTTCGGCATTTATCGCCATGATACTAGTGCGGGTATCTATGAAGCAACCTGAAGAAATTTCTGGTGCTACTGAATAGCATTTCTTGCTAACTCAACAGCCTCATCGACAATTTCACCAGAAACCCCTATGTGATTTGCTGGGTCAAACATTGCTTCGAGTTCTTCAGCACTGAATGCAGAAGCAATCGCAGGTGTCCTAGCACAGACATCAATCAACTCTTCGCCCTTTTCGATTGCCTCAAAAGATGCTGACCTGAGTATCTCGTGAGATTCATCACGCCCAATACCGTGACTTACAAGTTCAATCATTACCTTCTCTGCCATAACCAATCCCTTCTGGCTAGCAATGTTAGCAAGCATCCTTTCACCATCGACCCACAAGTTCGTAAGAACGTTAGCTGTCTTTGCAACCACATCTTCACAGAGTGCTGATGCATGAGAAAGCGTGAATCTTTCACTGCTGGAATTAGCAAGGTCTCTCTCGTGCCATAGGAGTGCATTCTCGTATGTTGGAATAATGAACGAGCGAACAATCCTTGCTAATCCTGAGGCATTTTCAGATTTGATTGGATTTTTCTTATGTGCCATCGTAGAGGAGCCAACTTGCTTCTTGACATCAAATCCTTCACCTGCTTCTGCAATCTCAGAGCGCTGAAGATTGCGTATCTCTTGCAAAATCTTTTCACAAGTACAAGCGACATTCGAAAGCCAAGAGACATATTCGATGTATCGATCTCTACCGACTACTTGGGTCGTAGCTAATGGTACTTCAAGGCCCAAATGAGTCAAAATCAATCTTTGAAGTTCTCTTGCACCTTCACCTTGGGCCGCACCTGTCCCAACAGCTCCTAGGAACTTGCCTACTGCAATACGTGGTGTTGCCTCGTCTAGGCGAACGAGTTGTCTGCGCATTTCATCAAGCCAAACTGCCACCTTCAAACCGAAAGTAATCGGAACTGCGGCTTGACCATGAGTTCTTCCAAGCATAACTGTGTCTCTTTCACGCTCAGCCAAATTAGCCGTAACTGAAATCAAATTGCAAAGTCCTTTGCGCAACAAAATAATTGAATCTCTCAATTGCAAACCAACTGCTGTATCTACGATGTCATTTGAAGTTGCACCCAAGTGTATACACCAACCTGCTTCACCAGCAGCCTCTGCCATCGCTTTTGTCAAAGCCATGATATCGTGTCGAGTCTCAGCTTCAATTTCAGATACTCTTTCCTTAGTAACCACAGATGGAACCGCAATTTCGGCAACCTTTGCATAATCTTCAGCAGAGACTTTACCCATTTCCTTGTGAGCCCAAACAAGTGCTCTTTCGACTTCCAGTTGACGTTGATGTCTACCTAATTCAGACCAGATTTCTTTGAATTCTTGACAGCCATAACGATAGTCGAGAGGACAGAACGCCATGATACTTCGCCTTGACGAGGGGAAATGAACATTCCGAGAGAAATAATTAGTGCGTTCTTCCGAATTATTGGAAAGAAAGGTGACCTCTCACTCCATCCCAATGCTTCACATAATCGATTTCTAATTCTCCCCTCATGTGAGGTCCAGCGACCACTAAGGTCTCATATTCGCCTCCCTCACCATCAACATGAAATCTATATTTCGAAGCGATAGTAGTTAGATCTTGTAATGATTTTTCATCTAACACACAGCCTAACCATTCACTGTCAAGTCCTTCTGTTGAAACTCCAGTAATCATAACTTTGAATCCATTAGCTACCAGATTGATCATGTGCGACTTGCTAGATTGATGCCACAAGGGTGTGAATGACTTAATGCCCAATTCTTCGCTCATTCTTTCTAATCGCGTTTTTTGATAATCTGAACGCAATGCCCCAGAAACAATTCCATCAATATCTAATTTCGATACGGCTGCTTTCAAGTCGTCAACCTCTATTTCAGGCTCGCCTTGAGTTGCTACAGGCAACCACTCGCATCCACAAAGTTCGGCCTGATGCTGAACAAGTTGTGTTCCTGGGATTTGAAACATCCAAGAATCATCACCTTCAACAATCATAGTAACCAGATGCGAAACCTCCCAGCCCTTGCACTGAGCCCACCAAATTGCAGCACTGCTGTCTTTGCCGCCACTAGAGAGAAC
>JAKURJ010000136.1 GCA_022452125.1 Candidatus Poseidoniaceae archaeon | reverse complement strand
CAATCCTGTAACCCCCAAACAAGATAAACGCTACCACGATAATTTGCCAGAACATCGGGGAGATGTCTTCTTTCATCCCAGTAGTCATTCCACTTAGCACCGCCATATTCTGCCCCAGCCCATGTAGAAAATGGGTTTAGTGGCCCGATTAGGTCGTCAGTACACATTCGCATATCGTCGGTACCAAGGTCTGCTGTAGCACCTTCATACAGTGCATCATAAAGCATTGCTCTACTTTCGGAAGAACCATTGCGATAGAACATTTCCTGAACACCGATTGAACCAGAAATAGGCACAATCGTTTTGAGATATTCTGAGGGTTGTTGAGCAGCTTCCCAATTAGTTGTTCCAGCATATGATTTACCCAATAGTCCAACATTACCATTCGACCAATTATCTTCGCCCAACCACTCTACCACAGCTTGAATTCCAGTTTGCTCTCCAAGTCCTTTAACATCTTGGCAGTGTGTTGATTGTCCAGTTCCAAAGGTTGATGCTTGGGCTAGAGCATATCCATGTGGTACAAACGTATCATATACCCACTTTCCAACTCCACCATCAGGGACAGTATTCGGGTTAGAATCTTCTCCTACGATGCCTTCTCCACCAAAGTCATAGTATGGATGAATTGTCATGATTACGGGAATTTTTGTCCCTGGCTCAACATCTGGCAACCAAAGAGCAACATGCATTACAGCAGGTTCAGGGAAGCCAGCGTCTTGTTCACTCGCTGGAAGATCAACTTCAATGAAATGTTCAGTATATTCTGTTGCATTGTAAATTCCTTCTACAGGAAGTTTTGCTCTTGTATCATTCATTGGTAACTCCATAGTGTGACGTAGATGTAGGGGAGTCTCCCACCATTCATATTATTCAAGTTCCTCATTCAAACTACCAACAATTGCTTCTCCAAAACTAACTGCTAGTAACAAGAATACAACAGAAACGGCAATAGTCGATAATGCTGATAGATTTAATTCCCTTCTAGATGAATTTGTTGGTACAATATCGGCGACAAGTATCTCGCCTTCTATGAACGATTCACCGTCTGCCATGAACAGACCAATCATTTCTCTATCATGAGCATGACGCTTTCGTGCACATAATTCATTGATGTGAAACTACTCAGCGCGTCATGCGAGGACGATTCCTAACGACAATTGTCCTTATTTTTCTTTTTTCTGCACTGATGCCATCAAGTTTAGCACAGCAGCAGCAACCTGAGCGGAGGTCGATTGGAATAGATCCTGAAACCTGGACAGATGGCCCAGTTGAAGAAGAAACACCAATGAAGGAAAGTTTTGAAGGTAATGCAATTTTACTGATAGAGGTTACATATTATAGATCATTAACATCTGATGAATATCAAGGTAGTATAGTAATTGAATTATTTGAGCAATGGGCTCCTATAACTACTAGCAATATTATCGAGCACGTTGAAATTGGTTTGTATGATGGTATATTCTTTCATAGAGTAGTTGACGACTTCGTTATTCAATCTGGCGATCCTGAATGTAAAACTGAAGGAGCTTATCCACTTACTTCTCCCCAGTGCAGCAGTGGTGGTACTGGTGAAACAATACCTCTTGAGCATGATGAGAACTTGTCACATGTCGACGGTGCTATGGGTATGGCTAGAGGTGCAGAACAAGATTCTGGAGATTCTCAATGGTATATCACAGATACTGAACAACATGGTTTGGACCCTGAAAATAGGGACGATGGAGGTTATGCAGTTTTCGGCATTGTTAGAGAT
Organism: Candidatus Poseidoniaceae archaeon; assembly: GCA_022452125.1. Taxonomy (GTDB): domain Archaea; phylum Thermoplasmatota; class Poseidoniia; order Poseidoniales; family Poseidoniaceae; genus MGIIa-K1. Next base: position 1,794 of record JAKURJ010000136.1, on the reverse strand, counting down.
GGCATGACATTTGTTCGAGAAATTGCCAATACTCCAACAGCGACTAATCCGTTGAGTGACCAAGGAGTTCAAAATCCAGGGCCTGATTTACTAGGTCGTCCGATTAGAGAAGTCCATATTGATTCAATGCGAATGATTGGTGTTTCAGACCCGTATGGAAATATTAATTCTGGAGACTATGAAGCCCAGACGTATAATACGATTAGTGATTTTGATACTAAAATGTTGATTTCAATAACATTCGTCGTTTCAATACTAATTTTTGGAACACTAGTTTACATCACTCAAATCGATCCACCCAAGACTCTTGATGATGAAACAGAATTAGTTTTGGATGCAATATTATTTGATGAGGAAGACGATCCATTTACCAAACAGACTGATGTAGTAATTTTTGAAGAAGATTCAGATTAATTACGATTTATAAAAAGTGCTTTCAAGTTTGATATTTTAGCCATACTATGCGAAAGGCAGCATCCATTCTTGTGTTGCTACTTTTGTTACAGGTTTTTGTACCAACTGTTGATGCACAACCTAACTCACCAAATGTGGAACTTAGCACAGAAAAATATGACTGGTTTTCTAATGAAACAGTTTCTATAATTGTTGAATTATCCAATGCTCCTTTCGGTAAAGATTTATTCGCAAATTGGCAGGTTAAGGATTACAATGACGTGGTTGTATCCAATGGGACTTATGTTTTTCAAGCAACTGGAACCATGACAGAATTTGAAATAAGTTTCAAGCATTTTTTCAATGGGCAAAATTTTTACTTTTTCTCTGTTGAAATCGTTGATTCATCGAGTTCAATAATTGGAAATAGTGGCTATTCTTTTATGGCTTTTCAAAATTCAAAAATGCCACAGATCAATAATCTACTTGTTTTTGGCGACTCTTTAAGTGATATGGGAAATGCCAAAAATTCGGTACTAGATGTTCCAGATGTACCACCTTACTGGCAAGGCAGATTTTCAAACGGGCAGGTTTGGATTGAGTATGTTTCTCAATCGTACGGTTTGACAACCACAATTGGTTCAGGAGTACAAGCTGGCCATAACCGAGCCTTTGGAGGTTCGCAAACTGGGGCAGGGTTCTCTTATGTTCTACTTCCAAATGTAGGCACACAGATTTCGAATTATCTTTCGAATGTACAATCCTCCATACCTGCTAATAATGTGGTTAGTTTATGGGCAGGCGGGAATGATTTTCTTTACGGTACTGCCAATTCTAATACGATTGTAGCAAATATGGAGGCACATATTCGGCAGTTAGCAGGCGCTGGAGCAACCGAATTCATAATGCCCAATTTACCGCCGCTTGAAAAAACCCCTGAAATACTTAGTAGCAGCCAGAATCAACAAAATTCAATTGCTCCAGAAGTAGTTTCCTACAATCAAAAGTTATTTTCACTGATAAACAATATATCAACCGAACTAAATCTAGTGATTCATTTCATTGATGCATGGTCTCTATTCAATGATATTGTGAATAATAGTTTTGCATTAGGCATTACAAATACGCAAGAATCTGCATGCCCTGATTCTGGAACATTACTACCTTTGCCTATTTGTGATAGTTCCTCGAGTTTAGTATCTAATCCGGATGAGTATCTTTTCTTTGATAAGGCTCATCCAACTAGAGTTATGCACAAATTCATATCATATTTTGCAATCCAATCTATTGGATATGCTGAGACTGATGGCGATGGCGTAATTGATGATTATGATTTATGCCCATGGACAGAACAGGGTAAATCAGTAGATTTGTCAGGTTGCTCCTGGGAACAATTAGACG
>JAKURJ010000135.1 GCA_022452125.1 Candidatus Poseidoniaceae archaeon | reverse complement strand
CTATCTTGTTGACAGCAATTACTGATTTTGAGTAAACACGGCTACCGACCATTGTGTCGACTAACATTTCAGCAGTAGTGTCAGCTCTGAGGGTTACAATCGCAGATGTGTAGCCGAATGAACGTATGATGTCACCCATTTCTTCAGGAGTCAAGTGAGTTTGTTCTACCGTTGTTCGAACATCTATTCCACCTTTGTCGACTCTTTTGACAAACACAGGAGGCTTTGTTTGGTTCAATCTAATACCAGCATTTTCTAATTCTCTGTGAAGCACTTTGAAGTGAGAATCTTGGAATGGGTCTACAATGTAGAGTACCATGTCGCATGAACGAATTACACCGAGGATTTCCTTTCCACGGCCCTTACCTTCAGCAGCTCCTTTGATCAGACCTGGCAAATCAAGAATTTGGATTTTTGCTCCACGATGTTCCATCAGTCCCGGAATGCATGTTAGGGTTGTGAAAGCGAAGTTTCCAGCCTCTGATTTAGCATCAGTAACTTGGGTGATCAATGTTGACTTTCCAACTGAAGGAAAGCCGACAAGTGCGACTGAAGCATCACCTGATTTCTTGACTTCGAACCCTTTGGCTGGGCCCGCTGCTTTTGCTGATGCTGCGGCCTTTTCTTCCTTGAGTTTTAACTGTGCAATCTTGGCTTTCAGTTTACCAATGTGAGCATTGGTAGCCTTGTTTTTCTGAGTTTTATTTATTTCATCATAGAGGGCTTGAATCTGCTCTTTGATAGTAGCCATACCATGCCCTCCTAAACAGAACGGACAGATTGGTATTCTTGAATGCTATCTCTTTTCAGTACATTTCTTTGCGAACTTAGCCCCGATGCACTGATGAGTGGCGCCTGCCTCGCAACAATCATGGGAATCGAGATGCGTCTCCATCTAGTCGATGGAGCAGGCCTGAATCAGATTCTCGAAATGGACTGGAATCAGTTCATTTCACAAATGGAAAGCAGTTCTCTCCGCTCCCTACGTCCAGCAGCAGATTCTAGGTTAGGTCGTGACTTTGATATTGATTGCGAAGCTGAATTTCTTGACGTTGCAGATGAAATCTCTGGAGAAGGAACTGTTCGTAATGTTTTGTCGCAGAATGATGCACATAATGCCCTTCTGAAGATAGTCGAATGGGTTAGCATTGGACACTGGGAAGCATGGGAGGGTCGCTGTTTCCTATACATCGAGAATGCTATAGGGAGAGAGCTAGAACATGTTGATGACATGTATTCTTACGAAGTATGGAATGAAGTCAGAGAATCATTATCGCAGATGGGAGAATCTGAATATTCCGAGAGAGTGTGCGCTGATTGGATGCAGCGCAGAAAGGACATGGGTGAGACCTTGGATGAATCAAAGGATCCTCGGATTATACCAACCTTTGAAACACACGATAGAAATTCTAGGACGCTTCATCATGCGGTAAATCAAAAAATGTATGTTCAAATTTTAGGTCGGGAACATCTTGATGCTAAACTATGGGGTCATGGGGATTGGAACTTAGGTTATCTCTTAGATTCGTGAAATTGAAAAATGACTTGAGGTTGGAGATAACATGGACGAAGAAGAGGTAGTTGTAGACGATACAAGTACTGAGGCTCCAATCGATGAAGAAATCGTCGAGGAAGTGGTCGAAGAGGTCGACCCTTTGACTGAAGCACTTCAACGTGCTGAAGCAGCAGAAAAAGAGATTTCATATCGCGACGCTGAAATCCAAAATGTCAGGAAGAGATTGATGTCTGAAAAGGCTACTGCAATCCAATACGGCGGAATGGGAATGGCTAGGAAGATGCTGACTGTTTTGGCAGATATCGACCGTGCACTAGCAGTAAATGAGGATGAAGGTTTAACCCTTATTCGCACTAAAATGTGGTCAGAATTATCCAGCGACGGTGTTTCAAAAATTGAGACGAAAGGTGGCAAATTTGACCCTGCCAAGATGGAAGCAATTACTACACTTCCACCCTCCGACGACTTCCCAGCTAACACTGTTATCGATGAGTTAGAGTCTGGTTACATGTACAAAGACAGAGTCCTAATTCCAGCCAGAGTTGTAGTGGCATCAGAGCAATAGATGCTCAAATTATCGTAAACTGTTCAGGTGTACAGAACCAACTTCGAGTCTTTCGTGCGTTGGGTGAACTTCAATCATCATCACCGGTACACTAAGGTGCTCTGCTATTTCTTCAGCAGCGGATAGGGGGAATTCGATTCTTTGTGTTGAAGCATCATATCTAATCCAACCATCAATCAATCCCAACGTTTGTGACAACTCATTCACATCATCCGAGGCATCTTCTAGCGAACATGGGATTGCTCCGAATAGAATAGTGTCATCATCTGAGAGGATTTCGTAAGGTCGCAAAGTTGCTTCACCTCTGCGTCTGAATCTGTTCCTCAACTGTCCAGCATCCTTGTAGGTTGCAGTGCAGAACTTTACGTGGAAACTCATGCCTTTAGCAAATTCTTTCAATTTTATTCCAAGCTCTGCTGAGCCTTCAGCAGCGGCGGTAATTCCTCCTGCAAGATTGAATCCTCTAACATCCATATTTTCTTGATTGCCAACCGTGATTTCTAACTCGTTCAGATTAAGGAACTGTACTGGAGAATGGTTTAACTCATCGAGTAATGCTAGTAATTTTTCTTCTTTATCAGGCTCTGCAGGTAATTCAATACCCACGCAGATTCCTGCTTTGTCTGCAGCTGTTACCGATTCCAAGTATCTCTCGAGGCTCAAGTCTAGAAGGTGGAATCTAAGTTCGTCAAGACCTGCTTCACCAAGTTCAGTTGCTTGTTCAGGTTTTATCGGAATCGAGGTATAACAATGGATGTGATGTTCACTACCAAAAGCCAATTTGAGGGCTTTGACAGCCTCCACAGTTTTGTCGAAATCTAGCATCGGGTCACCTCCAGTGATACCGGTTCCCGTGGCCTTCATTGCCCTGCCTTCCTCTATTACTTCATCAAAGTTCGAACAACGCCTTTCATTTGCAAACATGTCAGGAGATTCCCTACGGTTGTCCGATAGAGGGCAGTAATCGCATCCCCAATGACATCGACCGGTCACGAATAGTACCAGTTTGCTACCTTTCTGGCATTGAATGCAACCTTCGGCCTCGCCTTCTTCGGGCGGGGCGATCTCACTGGCCATTTGTAGTTGCACGAGTATTCGGTCTTGCATCAAGGGTTTGAACTCAACGGTTGTAACCGATCATTCTCGTTGCTTTGCACGTTCGAGTAACCAAATGTGGAACCGATAATCTTCGGTTAACTCTGGATGGAATGTTAGAGCCATCGTGTTCCCTTCAAGAACACCAACGACCTCTTCATCCAACCAAGCCATTGGGTATTTGCTTCCTTCCATAAAGCGCGGTGCTCTAATGAAAACTCCAGGAAATTCGCTCTCATCCTCAATTCTGATTTTGATTTCGGCTTGAAAACTCTCTTTCTGTCTACCAAATGCATTCCTGACAATTGATGTTTCAATCAACTTTTGTTGTGAAAGAAGGATTGCTCCAGCACATGTTCCTAAAACGGGTGTTTGATTTTCTCTAATTTGTTCCCAAATCTTGGAATAAAGATTTTCA
>JAKURJ010000134.1 GCA_022452125.1 Candidatus Poseidoniaceae archaeon | reverse complement strand
GTGTAATCCATACCCTTTGGGCCGTAGAATGAGAGGTCGATTTCATCATCATCACCATCGTACTCAATGTTTGCAATTGTGACTCCGCTGTCTGAGGCATTCAATATCGCAACCCCAGCGAATAGTGCAGTTACTACTAGGAAACCAACTCCGCTAACTGCCAATTTTTTGGTATCAAATGATTGCTGTTTCAAATCCTCTCCGTTGAATACTAACCACCACAAGATGATTCCTGGAACAAAGAAATCATCTAATGTGATATCTCCAAACAAAACGATGTTGTCGATGAAGAATACGAGTATCATAGTAACAAGGAATCCGAAAACAGCTCCAATTTGGAACTTCAATTGGTCCATGTTTAGTCCATTGCCTGTAGCAACAGGTGTAACATCAGTTAGGACAGCCTCAGAACTCTCTTTCGGTTCTTCGGTTGTATCTGCTGCAGTCTTGTTTGCTTTGTCTAGAAGTCCACTCATCCCAATCACCAATGTGTGCCTACAATGAAGTCCACGGAATGTACTTCGTTATGAATACAACCCCTATATGGGTCAATTACAGTGAAGATTCGTGTGCCGATTTCACAGACCGGGAGCTGCTTCGCGCCAGTCTGCTTCTTCGTCATCTTCGTCGTCTTCCATGCTTCTTCTAGCAATCACTGCTGCTGCCATACCAAGCATTGCAAGGGAAGGAATCAGTTCGAAGCCTGGAAGATATACACCACGGACGTAGATGGTAATCATCTGCGCCATTGAGTTACAACCGCTTGTTTCGTATCTGCATGAGAACTCAGAGATTGCTTCGAACTCTAGAGTGTGGTATTCATCAGTCCAACCTTGGTTCTTAGGAGTACGGACCATGACACGGACCTTCATAGGAGCCGCCATACCCTCAATTTCAACAGAAACTAGAGGGATAGAGATCTGGAATCCTTTTTCTTCCAATTTATCTCTGGAGTCATCTGTTACTCCGACCTTGAACTTGTCAGCCCAGTTTCCTTGGTTGTATACTTTGAACTCAAAGTTGTGGTCGGTCTTGGGAGACAGTTGTAGGAAAGGTTCGGTAGCTTCAACCTGTAGACGGCTGAACTGTAGGATGTTGATAATCATCTGAACTTGTGATTCAGCAATGTTTGGCGGAGGTGCACCGTTTGCCTCGACAACTGTTGCAGTTACGATTAGGTTGCGACCAGACATTGTCATTCTTTGGTCTGCTCTGACAGTGGTCTGGAATTCAGACTCACCATTCGGCGCCAGTGTAATTGTACCCGGCGCAGCCACTACCAATCCATCGGCTGAAACTTGGATTTGGATTCTCTCAACATAGGAGTTAGGGTTTGAAACCTTACAGTTTGCGAACCCAGTCAGTGTAGCACCTGGATAAACAGGCACGTCTACAGCACCGCTAGGATTTGGTGATAGACACTGCAAATCCACAGCAGGAACAGAGACCTGAGCCGCAGCCGGTGTTGCTATTACTAGGGTGCTTGCTAGGTAGACAGCAAGTAGGAACAAAGAACGTCGTAGTGCCTTCATTAAATCACCTGTGTTCCGACCCAACTTCTCGACCCTCATAACCATTTTGGGAACTTGCCCTAATCAAAAGGGATAACTGGGCTGCTTTTGGAGTTGGGCACATGTTGATATGCTATAGTCGATTCGACTAACATATCAGAGGGATTTGATGAGTGACGAATTTATGATTGAAGCAGAAGCACATTGTGACGGACCATGTGGTGTTTACGACCCTGCTAGTGCCAGAGTAGCTGGCGAAGCAGTGCAGTCTATGACCAAGAAAATGATCGCACTAGCCGAGAACCATGGTAACGATTGCAGTTCTGCAACTTACCTAAACACCATGAGTCGATACGCAGCTATCAAGGAAGAAGAAGCACAGAAGTGCAAGGATGAATTGCTAGTTCTATGGACTGATTTCTTCAAGCCACAACACCTTGAAGCAATCCCTGACCTTCACGATACATTCTGGAACGCAGCAAAACTTTGCTCCGCATGCAAAGTAGAAGTTTCCGCTGACCACGCACAAGAATTGATGGATGCAATCGAGTCTATCCACAACATGTTCTGGTCGGCAAAAGGCCGTGAAGTTCCATGGATTCGCGCATCTTGAAAGTGAAAATCAAAGGCGACTCAATGTGGCCTACGTTCAATGATGGCGATGTAATAGCTTGTGAACAATATGATGAACAATCCGTCTCAGTAGGCGACTTAGTTGTATTCACACACCCATTCAAGAATGGAATTACGTGTGTAAAGCGTGTCAAATCTTTGTCTGAAAAAGGATATTTCGTCGAAGGTGATAATCCCGACCCTCTTGCAAGTGAGGATTCTCATAACTTCGGACTTGTGTCCAAAGAGGCTGTTTTTGCATACAAGAAAGAGTAATTATCTCTGCTCAAAACAATCGAAATCGATCAAGTAAGTTGTTGCCAATAGCGTGAATCTTTCTTCGAGACTCAAACTGCTATCGTGGAATTCTATGGTGAATGTGGCTGCTTGAGTGAACATCATCTTCAATGCACCTTCGTACCTCTTCATGATTGTAGCAACATGAACTCCACCTTTCATCACATTAAATCTGAAATCTCTCCATTGGAATAGGCTGCTTGAAATCGTAAATGTAGGAACTCCCATTACACTAATACCGTAGTCACGCCCGAACCATGAAAGTCGTTTTGCTCTGCCAATTTCTTGACCACCAATAGTTGCAGCAATTTCTGCAAAAATAAATCGAAACGGTTTGCGCATTTCTGCAATTTCTGCACCGTTCATTCCAAACAACTTCACATTTGCAGCCCTTGCATTGTTGAAAAGTTGGCGCGAAATAAAACCTCCAACTCCCCCAGTTTCTGCGGATTGGGCTAGCTTTTGACCATTGGGTGCGTGCAATGAATACTTGTTAGCCATGTCTAAGCCAATCAATACGTTAGACAACTCGACTTCTTGGTGAACTACAATTGCTTGTTGCATCAAAATACTCTGGAGTTGTTGGTCCATGCCTCTCCCAAGAGGTTGTAGTTATGATGGCTTTGGACAAAGATTCGCTCATTGGGTTGCATTAGAGTGGACCCGGAGGGACTTGAACCCACGACCGCCCGGTTATGAGCCGGGTGCTCCACCAACTAAGCTACAGGTCCGTAGCAATCACCTCAAGAGGTTGGTAGTCTTGATTGTGATGGTTTAATCACTTCACGTGCAACCTTCTCACATTTGTCTCTAACTTCCTCAGGGATGAATATCAAAGCCTGTTCTGATGACAGAGTTAGGCTTTGAATTAGAGGGGATGATTCGACAACATCTCTGCCATCTTCCAGTACAATACCTTGGCTGTAAGGCATGTATCCTTTCTTGCGGATAGATGCAGTAATGATATCTGCACCAGAGAAACCTGCCTCTTCGACAATTGGCAGTAATTTTGGAATTACCACAGAGCTCATTTCTGCAGTTAATTCACCAATACGGATTGACTTGTGATAATCACGCCTGGAAACTAATCTGCGAGCATATCCAGAAAGAACTGCATCTTCGTTATCTGCCCAATCCATCAGCACCCCATTGATATCGGCGTAGGTAAGTCTGACATACTCCTTTACTGATAATTTCTCATTGCACAACATGTTCTGGAGTGACTCACTGAGAGATAACTTACCGTCTTCCGCCAATT
>JAKURJ010000133.1 GCA_022452125.1 Candidatus Poseidoniaceae archaeon | reverse complement strand
AGCAGTGGCATGGGTCACTGAACAAACTATGGACAAAACAATTGGAATGACTCGGTTTTGGGAGCAGAAGTATTGGTTGAGTGATTTTTCTGCCGAGTTTGCGATGGCGGCAATAATATTTGTTGTCACAATGCTGTCAGTTTTAGGCCCAGTTTGGATGGAAAGAAAATTAATCGCACGTTTGATGGATCACCGTGGTTCAACAATTGCTATTCGATCGTTATGGACTGGTGAAGGTAACATCCGGGTAGAATGGTGGAAGAATTTACCATTTGGAATTGGAATTCCAATTGGTTGGATTAATGGATTTTTATGGAATAATTTTGGTAATGATTCCAGTAATCCTAAGGTGACTCAAGTAGGAAATAGAAGCTACGCTGGTTTCTGGTGGGCCTTACCTGGAATGATAAATAATTTCGCTGACTTTACAAAATTTGCAATCAAAGAACACATGCCTCCGAGGGACGCAGATCAGGTAACTTACGAGGTAGCACCCTACATCATCATCTCCACAACATTACTTGTCTTTGCATTCATCCCATATGGTCCAAGTTTGTATGCCGCTAATCCTGATTTATCACTTGTTTACATGATGGCAATTTTTGGAATTGCTCCGTTAGGTGTTTTCTTTGCAGGCTGGGCATCCAACAACAAATATACTCTGATTGGAGGCATGAGAAGTGCAGCACAATTAACAGCCTACGAAATTCCCCTTCTTGTGACAGTTCTTGGAATCGCGGTACTTAGCGGGACATTGAATATTATTGAGATTGCTGAATTCCAGATGAATAATTCTCTCGGAAGTGTTTGGAATATATTCTTAATGCCACTCGGTGCCGCACTTTTCTTAATCACTATGATAGCTGAAGTTGAACGCACTCCTTTTGATATGCCTGAAGCTGAGGCAGAGCTTGTAGAAGGTTGGTGGACAGAATATGGTGGAATGCGCTGGGGACTTCTTTTCGCTTCTGAATACCTTCGAGCGCTTGCAGCATGTCTTTTGTTCTCCCTATTCTTCCTTGGGGGCTGGGAGTTTCCATTTGAGGACTCATTGATTGCTCTACCATTCATTGGAGGAGTCTTTGGGATTTTATTTCAGGTAGTTCCTCACTCTGCTTGGCTATTGATGAAAGCCTGGTTGGTCTTTGGCTTCTTTATTTGGGTCCGAGCATCCCTGCATCGTGTTCGTACAGACCAGATTCTTGAATTCGGATGGCGTTACCTATTGCCACTTTCTGTAGTCCAGTTAGGACTGAGTATATGGCTACGACTAGGTGTTTATGACGGAGGACCTTGGCCTATGATTGTTCCAATATTGATAACCTTAGTCTCTGTTGTTCTGTTTGTTGTTTTGGTCTTAGATGAAGATGAAGAAGCACTCGCAGAGCAAAGGCGCCCATATCATGTTAGCGAGATCAACAAAGCTTCACCAGGAGCTAGGATTAATTTGGAGGATTAAATATGGCCTATCACCCTAGAGCGACACCTAACTTTCGAAATCTTGTAGTTCGTCCCATGTGGATTACTTTACGCGCAGGCCTTCGAACGATTCCATATATTGGTCCACGTTTCTTTTCCTCAGGATATCATGGAAAGAAAGCTCAGATGCTTGATGAAGAGACTATTTCTAGAATTGGACCACATGGCGAGGACGGTCCGATTTATGCCGCGGACCGCGAGACTAGCCATTACGTAAAATCAATTTCTCGACCTGTCACTGTAATGTATCCATATGAGCGATTGGAAGATCTTGAACCATGGTTATTCGTACCCAATAACTACAACGGAAGAATTGGAGTTGTTTGGGAAACCTGTACTGCTTGCAAGGCATGTGTTAGAGCATGTCCAAATGATTGTTTACATATGGAGTCTGAAGTCAGAGTCAATGTTTTAGATATGCCAGACGCAGCCGAAGAAGATGCTGGATTAAGTTCTGTAGAATTTGTGGAAGGAGGCTACCTGGCCAGGAAAAATGAAGATTTTGATGAAATTGAAAATACCTTTTCTTTGGAAACTGCTCATGAATCGGCACCTCAGCAATACGATTTCGCAGAAATCATCGATTTAACTGGAAATACTGCCTCAGTACGTTGGACAGATTCAGGCAAAACAGAATCTGTAGATTTAGAGGGCATGATACCAGCTGAACAAGATATTGTATCCGGAAGAATTGATCTAGGTCGTTGTATGTTTTGTGGCCTTTCTATGGAATCTTGTCCATTTAATTACTTTTTCATGACAAATGAATATGATGGAATGTCCGGTTTTACTCGTGATGATTTGTGGATGGATGCCGCTAGAACTAGGGTTCTTCCTGTTGTTCACAAAGAAGCTGTTGATCGAGAACTTGCTAAGAGAGCAGACAAGGAAAGAGCGAAGAGAGAAAGGGCGGCAAAAAAGGCAAGTAAGGAGGCATAATTATGGCTATTGATGGCGAACTAATCACATTTGGTTTGTTTAGTTTAATCGCCATCGGTGGTGCCTTAGGTTGTGTTTATGCAAAACGAGTTGCACATTCTATGCTTTCATTAGTTTTCTGTTTCTTTGCAGTTGCTGGAGTATTTGTTCTAGCAGGTGCTGAATTACTCTCTGCAATTCAGATATTAGTATATCTTGGAAGCGTAATGCTAGTCGTTCAATTCGGTGTGATGCTGACTCGTAGACAAATTATGGAAGGTGATTTTGAGTGAGAGCATTGGGCAATGCTGCTCGCGCAGGCATTGCAATCCTCGGATTCTATTTGATGAGTTTACTTGTAGATGCTCCACGTTGGGCTTCAGGAGGAGTGGAAATGACTTCTGCCACTGCTCGTTTTGCAGATGCCTTAATGGTCGATTGGTCTTTTTCTTTGGTAATTCTTGGCGCATTACTAGCAATGGCAATGATTGGTGCATCATATCTCGTTAGAGATGAAAGATTAGAGAACCTAATGTGGAATGAAGGTGGAATTGGTATATCTCCTCCACCAAGTAAAAGATCTTCAGTATCAGTCACTATGGATTCCCCAACAGGAAACGAATTACAAAAATTAGCTGATTATTTAGTCGAGAGTAGTCAAACAGTTTTCGATTTTTTCCGTTCAATCGATCTAGATGATTCGGGAGAAATCGACACAATGGAATTCCAATTAGCTCTAAAAAATACCAACATAGGAAATCTACCTCCTTGGGATATTGATGCGTTAGTAAGTCAGATGGACTTGAACAGCGATGGAAAATTGGACTTGCCTGAATTAGATATCGCAATTTCGAGTTTGGTTGTAAATCAAGGTGAAGAAGAATGATAGATCCCGGTTATATTTCTGGACTTTCTGCAATCTTGTTTTTCATTGGTCTCGCTGGAGCATTTACGCGTAAGCATGCAATTATTGTGTTAATGTGTATAGAGATAATGCTCAATGCAGTAAATCTCAATTTTGTTGCAGTTGCGATGCAAACAGGAAATCCTGAAGGGTGGGTATTCATTTCTATTGCTTTTGCGATAGCGGCATCAGAAGTCGCAGTAGGTTTTGCTATTTTCTTATCCCTTTACAGTACTAGGGAGACGATCAATCTCGATGAGGTTGATTTATTGAAACATTGAGGTGATAAGATGGGTGAATCGAAAAATGAATCGCGTCTTCTACTGTTTGTCCTCGTTGCTATTCTGATACCTCTGGGTTTAGTTGTTGGCGGTGGAGGTCAGGCAACTGAGTGGAGTTTCGTG
>JAKURJ010000132.1 GCA_022452125.1 Candidatus Poseidoniaceae archaeon | reverse complement strand
GACGTGGGCCACCACGGGATCCAGCCATGACTCTGCGGAAACGGCGCTGACCCCACTTCAGTTCCCTAGCGCGCTTCTTCTTGACACGCTCTACGGTATGCATTGTATGCTTACCAGCACTTGGGCTGTAACGCTTAACTTGACGTGGCATCTTTACCATAGTCTCACCTTGAGCATTCGGCCCACAAGCGTCCTCTATTTAGTGGTGACGGATTGGCAAAAATCACGAATCAGCCTACTGAGGCCAAGATTATCGGTGATGTTCATAAATCATAATGTCGCCGTCCACCTTATGGATTCGATGCTAGAGGCCGCAATCTGGTTTTGGATTCCGTTATGTTTAGTTCCAGTTGGCATGTGGTTCTCAGTGAGTGGAAAAGCCAAAACCGCTGGCAAACTAATCCCCGGTATTGGATTCGTTCTAGTAATGATTTCATCTTGGACAGTTCCATCTTCAGATTCAACAGCAGGCGGTCATCTATTGCTGTCCATTGTAGCACCGTCTTTGCTTCTAGCTTACGGCGTTCATGGAATGAGCTTCGGAGGTAATGTGCCTGGGGGAAGATTAGATTCATCAGCCCGTTGGAGGGGCTCTTTGGCGATTTGCATCTCCTTGCTAATTTTCTGCTTGATGCACTGGTATAGTTTTACTCCACTGTGGAGAAATGAGGAAATCAATCCTTACTGGATTGTGTTCTGGCCGACATTTTTGCTGTTCTCAACATCATTGTGTTCGGTTTCTGCGGTAGCGTTGGCTAGTTACGGAGAAAATAGACTGAACGAATCCATCAATCTCGCCATACTTTCAGTCACAATGGCCGGAATCGCACTTGCAGCTATGATTTTCGATGGATACATGGCTACATCTAATGAGTTTAGAGACTATCTTTGGCTTGCAGCAGCAGATATTTTTGGAACAATCGTTGGGATTTCTCTGGCTATTGCAGCCTTCGCAATCGTAATTTGGGCCTATGAAAATTCATTACCGCTACCAGAGAATTCGCCTCCGCCAACAGAGGATGAGATAGAGCATGTGGTTGCTCTGGCAAAGAATCACATTGGAGGTGATGAAGAATGAAGCAATCTCAGTCGTCATGGAAATTGTTAATTCTCGCAGCTATGTTGCCAATTTTGGTTTTGGTTGCAATTAATGTCACAGGAGGATGGAAGAATGATTTCCATCCTGAATCATTCAAGAGATTTGGAAATGCAGTTCTCACATCATACGTTGTTATGGGGATTATTTTGATTGGAAACTTGTTTTTCTATGCTGATTCTAGGCACCGGCCTTTTGCTCCATTTGTAGGTATGATTTTCGCTTTGGCTGTTGGTATTCTAATCGCCTGGGCGTTAATCTCAAATGACGATTTACTGCTTGAAGCTAACAGTGGCTTGCGTGCCCAAATGCTTTCCAATGTTGTGCATTTGTTAGTTAGCGGAACGGCAATGGCTCTTGCATCATTATTGGCGATAGGTGTTACATTCGCAATGATAACAGGTCGGGAAAGAAGGGTTCTTTTCGAAGAAGAGTAGAATTTTGGTTACCCGTCGGTTTGATAAAGGGAGGGCCGGTGGCCCAGCCGTTAGGTGATATCATGTCCAAGGGTACTCCATCAATGGGTAAGAGGCAGAAGACCACCCATATTCGTTGCCGCAGGTGCGGTAGAAATTCCTACCACAAGCAGAAGGGCGTCTGCTCCTCTTGTGGCTACGGCGCCACTTCTAGAATGCGTTCATACGGTTGGTCCAAGAAGACACACCGACCCTGAACGATTCTCTGATTTAGAGAAAGGGCTGTAAAGCGCCTGTGACTCGAATTGATTGGGCGAGACAAATGTGTGGCATTATCGGTCTCGTTGGAAGGCGTGGCTATCATATCAACCAGTTACTATACGATGGGCTCACAGTACTGCAACATCGAGGTCAAGATGCTGCAGGAATGATGACCGAAAATGAAGGGAGATACCACCTTCGCAAGTCCAACGGATTGGTCAAGGATGTATTTTTCAAGAGGCACATGCAAAATTTGTTGGGTTCAGTAGGAATTGGTCATGTACGCTACCCCACTGCTGGGTCATCTTCAGCAGCAGAGGCTCAGCCATTCTACGTGAACTATCCATTCGGGATTTCCCTAGCTCACAATGGTAACTTAACAAACGCAGAAGAGATCAAAGAATTGCTTACCGGTGAATATCGCAGGCATGTCAACACTAACTCTGACTCTGAATTATTGCTCAATTTATTGGCCATGGAATTACATTCCAGAACCCATAATCTCGCAATCGATGGAGAATTTCACGTTGATGTAAAAACAATTTTTTCCTCAGTAGCAGCATTGCACAAACAGATTTCAGGTGGTTATGCCTGTGTTTCATTAATCTCAAGATATGGAATTCTTGCTTTCCGTGATCCAAATGGCATCCGCCCACTGATTTTTGGTAGCAGAGAAGTTGATGGAGAGAAAGAGTGGGTTGTGGCTAGCGAATCAGTGGCAATCCACGCTCTCGGTTTTGAAGTAGAGCGAGATGTTGAGCCAGGTGAAGCGATTTTCTTATCCTCAAACGGGCAAATATATACCCAGCAATGTGCTGAGGAAACCCATCATTCACCATGTATCTTTGAACATGTCTACTTCTCTAGACCTGATTCAATCATCGATGGAATCTCTGTATATCAAGCACGTTTGAATCAGGGTCAAAGATTAGCCGAAAGGATTCTTGAACAATTCCCGGACCACGATATTGATGCAGTTATTCCAGTTCCAGACTCCGGAAGATATGCTGCCCTGCAGATGGCAGGAACATTAGGCGTCGAATACCGAGAAGGCTTCGTCAAGAATCGCTACATTGGTCGCACTTTCATCATGCCAGGACAAGCGATGAGAAAGAAATCAGTAAGGCGTAAATTGAACGCAATACCTCACGAGTTTAATGGTAAGAATGTGCTCTTAGTCGATGATTCAATAGTTAGAGGGACTACCTCGGCTCAGATTGTTGAAATGGCTAAAGAAGTTGGTGCGAACAAGGTTTACTTCGCATCAGCAGCACCTCCAGTCAGGTTTCCAAACGTGTATGGTATAGATATGCCAGCGGTCACAGAATTCATTGCCAATGACAAGACAATAGACGAAATTGGTGATGAAATAGGGGCTGACAAATTATTCTATCAAACCCTCGAGGATTTGATAGAGGTCACCAGTATTAACGGAGAGCAGTCTTGGGATGCTAGTTGTTTCAATGGCGAATATGTTACAGGTAATGTTTCTCAGAATTATTTGGATGCATTAGAGGCAGCAAGAAACGATTCCGCAAAGACTGTGAATATACTTTCAGATGAAACAATTGGCTTGCATAACGATGAGTGAGATGATTAGATGCAACAGGCTTGGATACTTCGCTATGGCGAGCTTGGTCTAAAGAGCAAAATCGTTCGACGCCAATTTCAACGTGCTCTTTCGAACAATATGGAAAATTTAGCGATTAATTCTCAGGTTTCTTTGCTACAAGGTCGAATTGGGTCGATGGAAGTAGTAACAAGTAATTCATCATCCGAAGATGTAGAGGATTTGCTGTGCCACATTCTAGGAGTTGTAGCAATTGATTCCGCGAAGGTAATCGCAGACGTCATCGAGCCTGAACAGGTGGCTGGAGCTATACTCGCAAATGACGAACTTCGAGGGCAAAAAAGAACAGTTGGAGTCAGACCGAAA
>JAKURJ010000131.1 GCA_022452125.1 Candidatus Poseidoniaceae archaeon | reverse complement strand
TGATTCAACAACGGAATCAACCAATCATTCACACCGTTAACCATCGAGGAGTACCATGCAAATCCTCCACTGGGCGTAGACGAACCTGGTTCATATGTTCCAATATATTCGGACATACTTGCCCAACCTTCCTTACCAAGTATCGGTGTCTTCTGTAAGGTTGGATGATTCCAGAATAGTAGAGTAAACATGTTGATGTTTGCAAGTAGTGCAGCCATCAAAATAACCGGAATGTTAGATGCGTATACCAAACGAATTGGATACTTTCCACGGTGACCACGGACCTTTCCGTGAGTTAGCGGCAGCTCGAGCTTACTGGCTTCAGCATAGGCTACCACAAGGAATACTACAACGGATGAGAACAATGCTGCGACAGGATTTACGTGCGTCAGCAAAATCGTTTCGAATCCGTTTTGAGATATCATTTCGGCATTCGAAGCCTCCCTAAACATGTAGAATATCATCGGTAAAGTACCAGATGGTGGGTTTTGCAGGCTGTAATCCAATCCAGAGGTTGCTGGCATTGGTGATAGAGTACCGACGAAAGTAGACTGTGCTACACCAGCAGCGATGAATAGAGAGATACCTGAACCAATACCCCACTTGCTTACAAGTTCGTCCAGTAGGAATACTAAGTAGGAACCTGCGAACAACTGAGCAACAATTACGAAGTTAGCCCAACCCATTCCGTAATTGGTAATCAAAGCCTCTGTTGGGTCTAGGAAACCGTAGGTCTGTGGAATAGATTCGATAGGGATCATCAGAAGAACCAGAAGCTTCTGTACACCTTGGTACATTGCCTTGTCTTCAGAATCCTGCAAGTCCAAGCGAATAATCTTCGCACCAGCGAACAATTGCATGATAATTGAACCTGTAACAATTGGACCGATACCCAAGTGCATGATTGTACCAGATGCACCCGCCATGATAGAACGGAAACCACTGAACAAGTCAAGTGCTTGTCCAGATAGACCCCAAATCATTACGTTGGTCATTGCGAAGTAAATGATTAGAACTAGAGTTGTTGTCCACAACTTCTCGTTGAATCTTACGTGGCGCTCTGGCTTGGTAATCGTAGGGTATGTGTCTACGAACCGGCGCAGAGCGTACAGACGGCTGCTCTTTTCCCCACTGTACATGAAACATGTCAGTGCTGCAGCAGCACCGAATCCAAGTAGAATTACACCAACTAAGAGGTAACCTACCAGATCTTGGTGTGTGCCATCATACCATGCATTAGGGCGGCAATACCAGACTGCTGTGCCTAGGAAGGCCAACCATGCTAGCATCTTACCATAGCGTCCAATTACCGGTACTTCCTTGAGGCCTTCTGGGAGGTCTCTAGTGAAACACCAAATCATGAATGCTACGTAAATAACACCGAAAGTAAACCCGAATATTGCTCCGTCTATAGCATTCTGTGTTGCGTTTCCAGAACCGAATAGGGCTGTTTCGAATGCATCATACTGCCAATATCCTAGCATTCCAAAGTACAGTAGACCGGTCAGTCCAACTGCCCAAGGGATTGATTGCTTGCCCATGTTACATTCCTCCAAGTATTATGTTTTAATGAAGTCTAATGAAAACCGACTAAGGTATTCATTCCCACTCCTCTTCATCATCGTCGCCTTCGATTGAACCGCCTGCTGCTGAAATCTTCTCGGCTGCCTTAGCAGACCATTCCTCAACAGTTACAGTCAATGCAGTGCTAATTCTTCCAGAGCCGAGAAGTTTGTCTATTCCCATCTCTGTTAGGTCGATTGAATCCTTTCCATCAGCCATGCCTTCTAAGTCACCAACATTGCAGGTAACATAGACAGTTCTCAATCCTGGGTTTCGATTGAAACCGTGCATACCCCAGTGTCCTGGCATATATTTGATACGAGTCATAACGCGGTGCTTGTTCATTCCAGCTCTACCACGGCCTCCACGCTTACCAGCTCCACGTCCAGCCTTGTGGCCTCTTCCGTGTGTGCGGCAACGTCCTCGATGCTTGTTTGCTTTGCTCATCAAAATCACCTCAAATCATTCTTTCGACTAAGGCCGAAATATCCTCTCCACGAGGTCCAAGAGCGCCACCAACGACGTAGGTGCGCTTTAGTCCGCCCCAGCCCTTTGGGCCACGTGGCGGGTGTAGTCTGAATACTCTCTTCATGTCAGGCATGTCCTTGACAGTAGCATCGCCAGAAGCAATTGCTGCTGCGAATTCCTTGATTGAAGAGTAGTCTGTTGCTTCGCTTACATCAGCGTCTGTAATCGGCTTGTCACCAATAAGGCGTCCACGCTCGGAAATCATTTTCTCAACAAGGTCTGCGTCAGCATCTCCCCAAGTGATGTAGTCCTTAGCCTTCTGAAGCATACCCTTGTACTGAGGGTTCTCTGGAATGATAACTGCGTGATTAACACGAGTTAGGTTTAGCATTCCCATTGTCTCTCTGATTGAACGCTCGACTTTTACATCCGAGCGAGCTCTTACTACGATCCAACTCATTCTAGAAGCCTCCCTTTGTGAATGAATAACTCAGCTCTCTGTGTATCGCTAACACGAGTTCTGTTGATTGCTGCTAGCGCATTGAAAGTTGCTGCAGCATAATTGATTGTTGTTCGGGTTTGTCCCTTTGTTCTAGACAATACGTCGCTCACTCCAGCAAGAGTTAGTACACGCTTTCCAGTCTCCCCGATAACCAGTCCCTTACCTGCAGGAGCAGGCATTAGAGTTACACGAGTTGAACCAGCTTGTCCTTGAACCTTGAATGGAACCGATGTTCCTGGTCCTACGCTTGATTCCCAAGAACCGTTACCACGTTGGATTTGGATGATGTTCAGTTTAGCAGCGGTTAGAGCCTTCTGAATTGCCTGTGCAACTTCCTTACCTTTTGCCATTGCTAGTCCGACATATCCATCCTTGTTTCCGACACAAGCCATGACGTTGAATCTTACACGTCGACCGGAGTCGGTCATTCTCTGAACCATGTTGACCTTAATGACTTCATCCTCTAAGTTAGGAATTAGTGCATCTACGATTTCCACCTCACGGATTGGAAGTCCTGAAGCAAGTGCCTGCTCGTAGGTCACGATTCTTCCAGCCATGACTTCACGACCTAGTCGGGTCTTTGGAGTCCATGTTCTTAGAGCAGAAATTGCTTCATCTGCGGCTGTGCGACGGCGACGGCGGCCACCTTGCTCTTCGTTTTCCTCTTGTGCAGCAAAAGCCTGAATTAGACCTGGTGCCATTTGAGTTATCTCTTCATCACTCATTTCAGAACGCCTCCTCAATCTTTGTCTTTGTAGCTTCTACAACCGAAGCATAGGAATCATCGATGTGTGCTCCATTGATACGGTCTTCCTCAGGTAGGACAGAATCCCCGTGAGGAATCTCCAAACCTGCGTCAACCATTCCCTTTAGAGCAGCAAACACACGGTTTCCAGATGTGCTAGCAGCCAATCCGATGTCCAGAACAGCTTCGTCATGGCCTGCAGATAATGCAGCCTTTCCTAGTGCGTATCCGGTTAGATAAGATGCTGGAATATTTTTGCGAGAGTTTGACTCTGGCCATCCATATCGGGAAACTAGGTCGTCTCCAGTAACGGAAACTTCGACCTTGTCACCGTCTGCTTGCCAAGATATTACCTGGCATACAACGCGAGTGTTTGAAATACGAACAACAGCACGAGAATTACCACTCTTCAGTAGTTTCAGACGGCGGCGATAGTCGGTTTCACCACTTCTGCGGCGGCGGTATTGGTTA
>JAKURJ010000130.1 GCA_022452125.1 Candidatus Poseidoniaceae archaeon | reverse complement strand
ATTTCGTGACCATCCAATTCTCTGGCAATTTCGCCTGAAATGTTCACAGAATGATTCCCGAACGGTTCAAAGCCGGTAACTAGAACTGGCTTGGCCATGTTCTGCTTGAGTAACACCACTTCAATGAGCATTTGCGTCGCCACATTGACAAATGAAACCGATTTGGTCATCATATGCAGGATGACGATTCAGAGATTGAAGTCGTCGTCCCTGTTGAAGAAACTGATATTGATTCTCTTGAATTAGGGAAGACAATTTGGAATGAAATAACTGCAGGAGTGGGAATTTGGGGAGCATTTCGTCCAGTTTTCGCTGTTATCTTATCACTGGTTCCATTCTTGTACTTAGGCCAACATTTCAATCGTAGACATCAGAGGGGTTTCGATTGGTTCCTTTTACAGATACCACTAGCTTTCACATTGGTTCTGTGGGTTCTACTGTATGTGTGGTCAGTATTTGATGCATGGAGAGATGCTAGCGTAATTGTTGCTAAGTCTCACGACCAAAGCTGATCACTGCACTTTAGTTCGCCACTAGCCATTCCGGCTAAGTCTGATTTATCATCAGCATCAAATTCGTCAGGAATACTACCAGAGAAGATGTTTCCAATGCTACTGCTTTCAATTGCCCAGTACATTACGGAGTCCTCATTATTTGAGTGACCCGGGTGGTCTGGATCTTCATGGTCAATTGGTGATTGATACACTAAATTTACCAGCCCAAGTAGGTGGCCCGCTTCGTGAACGGTGACTGCTCTCTCTATCTCATCAGCAGATGGTCTTCCGAGGAAATTCACCGAGTCTGAGATTGTATCTTGGAATACTGCCACTGTAGATGCATCAACGGCT
This sequence comes from Candidatus Poseidoniaceae archaeon, assembly GCA_022452125.1. Taxonomy (GTDB): domain Archaea; phylum Thermoplasmatota; class Poseidoniia; order Poseidoniales; family Poseidoniaceae; genus MGIIa-K1. The sequence goes on along the minus strand of JAKURJ010000130.1, from coordinate 2,922 downwards.
ACTCCTAGAACTGAATCATCATTGTGATTTCCTTTGGGGAATAAGAAGTACCAGTGGAGTGTATCTGAACCCATTGCATCTCCACCATGCTTCCATCTTGCGTCCCTTACATCATTAGAACTCCAAGTGGTTTTCTCGGAGAAATCGATTTCATTCGCTACAATTTGAATCCCGCCAGGTTTGTCACACTCTTGCTGTAATCTGGTTTTCACCAAATCCATTGCAACTGGATCATACCCTTTTTCGTACAGAAAATGGATTTTCATTTTCTCAAACTTGTCATCCTGTAAGCAAGCAAGTGCAAGGCCTCCTGGAATGCCACGTTTTTCTTCGAAGAATTCCTCGGTGCCAAAACAACCTGCCATACCAGATGACAAAACGATCATGATGACAAAAAATACACGCATGATACTCACCTAGAAGTCGTCTGGAATTTCTGTTGGGCTAAACAACTGACCTGGACCCGCTGCCTGTGACAGCTGGCCTCGAACAAGATGTTCCCACGAACGCATTACTCCAAGAGCATCACTTACCAACATTTGTTCTTCTTCCAGTGTTACTCTGATTAGTGTGTCCAAAATATCCATTCTATCTCTGTCTACTAATGACAGAGCTTTTTCCAACTCAAATGAAGAGTTACTTTCAACAGGTTCAACATCTAGAGGCCAAGGATGTAGAAGATTCTCTGGAATGTCATCAGTATGCTCCTTCAGTTGGATTAACAAACGATTAGTCCATCTCGAAACAACCATACTAGTCTCCAAGATTGGCATGTTTAATTGATTGATTAGATTGACTAATCTCTCCTGTAAAGTTACCATAGAATCGGCGCCACTCATGCGGTTGCCTCCATCATTTTTGGTTCTCTAAGTACTGTTGACCGTAGTGAGACCATTGCTCCATAGTCCAGCCTACTGGTAATCCCGTAGGAGGAAGTGGAGGTCCTGCTGGTGCTTGACTAACTGGCTGAGGCACCGGCTGCTGTACCTGCTGTGCTGGTTGTACATCGGACGCGATTTCTGGTACTGCCTTAGATTGCATGTTCTCTACAACTTCTGCTGTTTGGTCAGACTCGTCTAGTTCATCGCCTCGCTTTATCCTACGCATCTGAACCATTGTCCAAACCGCATATGACATCGAACCCAAGGCAATCAAATACATTACTACAGACAATTGTGAATCAGCGACTTGATTTGCTAATGCAGTTCCATCTCTGTCAACCTCTTCTTTAACAAGCAAAGGAGATATCGAGATTCTCTCTTTTTCCACGCCAGAGTCGAGCAGAAGGATTCTGTGCTCAAGAGTGTCGCCTGCAATTCCATCTGCAGTCGCATCTAACCTAACTTGGGCCATCTTGCCACTTGAAATTTCAATGGTGGATGAAGACAAAGTTTGCCAATCATCTCCTGAAACTAGCCTCTGCAAGACGAAGGTTACGCTACCAGTAGTGCCGCTGTTTCTTGATGTTAGTGATAATGAAACCGATTCACCCGGGTTAGGTGTTGGGTTAGACCATTCCCAAGTGGTTTCAGCGTCTCTCAGACTTACATCCGGACCTGTAAGTGCTAATGGCCAAGATGCCAAAGGCTGTGCAATAGTGTTGCCTTGACTGTCGTATGGATTACCAGATTCGTCAGAACCAGTAACCCACACATCGATTGTGTAAGATGGAAGAAGCATTGTTGCTCCCCCATCTGTCAAATCAAGATAACCAGTCCAGAAGAATTGGTCTTCGAATGGTGTTGTATCCGGTAGCGGCGAGGAACCTCTGCTGATTTCTGCTTCTCCCGCTCTGACCAAATAATGTAGGACAGCGGGGTCCTCAATAGAGAACCCTTGGTCATCCCTAGTCTCGAGCATGACTTGCAAATTATCTGCAAGTGAAATCGGAATCTCTTCACCCGGCTCAATGCCAGCTAAATGTACTGCATGGATTGTTGGACGCTCACTATCCACTGCCAATCGCAAACGAGGTTTGAATTCTGATTCATCCTCTGCAAGTCCTGGCAAATCAACTAATTTCGCTCGAAGATCCAAGTGCTCACTTCTAACATCAGGAACAAGCAAATCGATACTGAAATAGCCTCCTTCTCGACTAGTAGTCGTCCACTCATTATCGTAATCACCAAGGGAAATTGTGAACGAACCCGCTGGAGCTGGGGTTTCGTCTTCAGCGAATAGCACTCTACCGCTGAATCTCAAGGCCTGACCTGCACCAATCAGCGTTTCATCAAACTCCGGATTGTAGTGATTGGTACCGTCACGTAACTCGATAGCCAAAATGTGGCCTGGCTGAGTATCAAATCTCAAATCATTATCAAGACTCCACAAATCGTTACCCAATCCAGCTTTGTGAATATTACATGGAATATCTGCTTCTAAGCCACACGATTTATCCTCAATCCAAACCTTTGGAATGAAGTGTGATTCACCGTTGGTATCCCAGACCTCAGGGAAGTTCCAAGTCAACTGGAATTTGATTGCTACAATCATCCTTGATTTATTCTCAGGGTCCAAAATAATTGAGGAATATAGGTTTGATACAGCCAAACCCGGTCCACCGCTTTCTAGGTGCATTTCCGGCATTCCATCATCGTCTTGTGTAATGTGGGCATAGATTGAGGTTTCATCATCATCAAAGTCACCTGCAAGTGCCAGATGAACAAATTCAATGTCCCACCATCCGTTGATATCTGATACCATGAAATTAGCAGTATAAGAAATCCCAGGATGCAAAGGCGCCAAGTCATCATGCCCAGTTATTGTTGAGTTGTCAATATCCATTTCTGGCTCAAACTCTTCTCTAATCACATACCACGAGAGTGAATCATCCCATTCTGGCTGAATATCTCCGGGTCTATCCCCACAGTATTGGTTTGATTGGATGTCACATACTGGAGATCCACCCATTGCGATTACGTT
>JAKURJ010000013.1 GCA_022452125.1 Candidatus Poseidoniaceae archaeon | reverse complement strand
CCCCCATGAGAAACCAACGGCTCGAACACAGTCGTCGTTGGCATCTGCCCAAACATCTTGCTCATAGTCATCACAACCGTGCCTATCGAACTTAGAATGTCCCGAAGAGGAAGGGCACATGTCCGGTTCTGGTCCTACAGAATTATCTCCAAATCCATCTGAATCCGAATCTTCCCATTGGTTTCCAATCATTGGTAAATCATCATGCGTATCAGGAACTAGGTCTCTGTCCAGGTCGCTGACTACTCGCATTGCAAAGAAATTGTTCGTTGAAGATTGTGAGTAAGCAAACATCAAGTTGCCATTGTGAGATTCCATAGGGACTCTATGCTCAGTATTGATGGAAGTAAATGATGTTGAAATCATTATTCCCGATTGTGACAACGTCCCAGTAGACCAAATCAAATGCTTCCCATGTGTCACCCAAGTGTATGTGTGCGTGATGTGCCATCTCTCTTCGCTGTTATCTGATAACACTAAGAAATCAGGTTCTGTTTCAGAGTCTGGGACATTCATTGAGTGTACTACCCAAGAGCCTTCACTTTTGTAGGCGATTCCTTGGTCGTTATTATTAGAATCATACAGGATATAACCGTCCCTCATCACAAGAGTATTGTTTGCATTATTGCTATCTTGTAGCATCCATCTTTGGAAGGAATTAGTCCAGTTACCACCTGTCAGGTTTCTCTCATGTACGTTCAGATATTCTCCATCAAGGACAGATATGACCAATTTGTCGCCTATTATTTCCATCTCAAATGAAGCAGTCAAATCAGCTTCTGAAACATCAGAAACTGTGTAATTTGTGCCATTGTATTCAACTAATTGAAGATAAGTTGAGTTATTCGACAATCCTATTTGTGCGAAAATTAAATCGTCACCAGAAGTCCAAACAGAATCAAAATCATCACCGAGAGTTGTATTCAAAATCGCGACTTCTGACCATGAACTATCCAATGTGTTCAATCGCACCATGTGGTCATCATCATCGACATATACCAAACGAGTGTTATCGCTAGAATCTATGTGGATTTGAACCGGATACAGTACATCAACGGACGAACGTACAAGTGAAGTTGTATATCCATACTCACCCTCTGCAGTGTAGAAAATTGAGGAATAGGTTGGAGAGGTGTGGCCCATTCTTTGTAAGCCAGTGGAATCCAAAATTGAACCCATTTGCTTACCGACACCTGTTCCAGAATCCAATGTGAAATCGAGGCCTGTATTGCCTTCTGGAGTCATTGAAATTAATGCTGAACTGCCCGATATTGTCGAGGTTGCGAGGATTGTAGGCTTGCCAGAATCCGTGATTCCCATAACTGCTGAGTCAACATCTGTCAGATACCTATGATCCCAACGTCCTGCGGATGACAATCCATCCGGAGTATTCTCCAAGAGTTTGAGACTGGAGTTGGATAGCTTAACCATCAATGATGGGCTTCCTCGTTGAGGTGTTTTCAATTCTAGTTCCATCACTTCATTATCGAATACGAAGTTGATATTCTCCCAATCTCTTTCAGACATAATTGTAAGGACGGGGGCGAAGTTTTCACCTTGAGACAAATCTCTAGATGAATAAAGAATCTCTCCCATTCCATCGCCGTCTAAGTCCATACCCGATAACAAATTTAATCCTACATTCTCTTGGACTGCTCCCTGAGCAAATAGTTGGACATCGTTGCGAGGGCCATTTTGTGAACCCAGGTATAGATTCACGGTTCCGGACTTTGATGCTGCTGGAAGCATCATCAGGAAGTCATCGTATCCGTCTTCATTGATATCTCCTGCTGGAGAAATTGTGTAGCCTAACAAAGCGTTAGCAAAACTACCCGTTTCAGTCCAATAGTCTTTGACAGGTCCAGTTGCTGAACCGCACCACATGTGGACTTTACCTGAATTGTAGGGCGTAGTTGATGCGTATAACTCACTGATGATTACATCATCATATCCATCACCATTAACATCACCTACGAAAGCCATCTCAAATCCATACAATTTACCCTGCTGAAGTACTTCATGAGATGCAAATGATGTAACGTTAATTCCTGAACTTGTGCCATAGAAGAACTCGACTGAAGAATATCCTGTTGGACTATCAGTATCTCCACTGTTCGATACAACCATGTCTAGGAATCCATCACCGTTTATGTCACCCTGGGACGCAATTTGCATTCCAAACATAGGTCCTGCCTTGGTTTGAGTGATATTTGCATGGAATATCATTGAACTCGAATTGCCCTTGAGAATCATTACTAGACCATTCTTGATTAAGGATGCTTGAGCATTGTCTTCGATTAGCTTGTCCGCAACGATTGCTAAATCCTCACAGCCATCTGATTCGACATCACCGAGTGAAGTAAGAGACCAACCAAGGTTGTCATCGTCACTGCCATTCATCTCCCACCATGCAGCATCTGAAATTCCAGAGGATGAACCCAATCTGATAGAAACATGTCCAGAATTGTTGATTGCCATTCCAGGCTCGCTGGAAGCTATATCATCAAATCCATCGCAATTGAAATCCCCGATAGCGATTCCAGTTCCTAGATTTGAATCACTAAATGAACCTACCAGGATTCTGTCTGCTAATACACCAACTCCGCTTGCGGAACCGTAGTGGATAGAAATTGTTCCATTTCCGTCAGGGTCGGTATAGACCAAATCATCCATGCCGTCTGCGTTCAAATCTCCGCTGAGAACTTCGCCTTCGACCGAATCATCATCGTAAGTTATGATGGAGGTTGGAGTTGGGTCGATTCTTCCTGTGTCCTTTCCTGCAAGGCTCCTGAGAAGAGAAATTTCGTGGAATTCTTGCACTACCCCGCTACTGTTGAGAATCTCAGACTTAGAATATGCGATTTGTTCGATATTGTTTGTATCTAAATCCATTCCTATGGCATCAGTAATCAAATGACTCCTAGCCAATACTTGTCGAGTTTCCGTCGTTTCATTGAATCTCAATAAATTGACTTCATTTTCTAATGATTCATTCACTGGATGAGTTGTGTAAACAACGTGGAACATGTCATGATGGTCTATTTCGAATTCGATATCGGTACCAATTGGCCCTTCGTCTAGAACTGTTTGATTCCAGTATGCTTTGTTGAACCAAAGGTGGCGTAGTCCGTGAGTAACGCTATCTTTGAAGAGAATCTGAGTCCTTGATTCTGAATCAAACTCAAGGTTTAATCCATTTGCGCCGCCTGCGTAAATGTCCTCTGCAATTGTACGAATGTGCCATGTTCTTTGCAAGTATACTGCGTTTGGTTCAGCAAGACGAGCTAGTCTAATGTGGCCTCCTGTTTCCTCATTTTCGCCATCCCAAATGTCGTATACGATTTGGATTCTGTTTTGGGCTGAGACCCCAATAGCACAGCCATGAGTCTCCTCACCAGATAATTCCTGCACCAATAGAGTGTCTAGAGTGCCGTTTTGATGGAGTGTATGGAAATGAATTTCAGAAGTATTTGTTGTGCAAACATAAGCAATTCCAACATCTGTTACAACCAGGTCAAAGGAACCGTTGAAATCAGAATCGAGAACCTCGTGGGCCCAATAATCCAAAATTGATTCTCCTCTGACCGTCCAATTTTTCCCGTCAACGTTGATTACATCGCCTTCTAAATCGTGACCTGATCCAGTAGAGAATCCTATTTCAGAGGCCTCAGATGCCTTTTTAGAATCTAATTCTGGATTTGGAAACTGTACCACTGGTGACAATATTTGAATCAAAAATAGAGCAATAATCGCGACTGGTAGCCCGTTACTTCGCCGCGACATAACTACCATGACAAACTCCACCCTACATTACTATTCCCAAAGATTGAGCATACGGCCCCCTTTAGGGGGCCGAAAAAAAACTACGAAGCGAACCGCTTGAATCTGTGAATTATTTCGGAGTTTCATGTCCGGGATGGTTCTAGTTGTTGCCAATGGTGAATGGCCATCAGAAGAATTGCTTCAAACCCTGCTTGACAATGCTGAATTCACCATTGCTTTGGATGGTGCAGCAGACAGGTTTGAGGGATGGGATGTAGTAGTTGGGGACCTTGATTCCATCGCAAATCCCGACGGAATAAACAAAGATGATAATCAGCAAAATTCCGACCTCGCTAAAGCTCTAATCGAGTATGATGTTGATGCGGTTGTTGGAGTAGAAGGAGGTCGCCTCGATCATCGGCTTGCAGCATTTACTGCACTATTCGAATCTCAATCAGATGCAATTCTATATTTCGATGGATGGAGAGCGTGTAGAGTTGCTGATTCTGGATTAGAAATCGAGTTGCAAGAGGGAACTAATTGCTCGTTAATGGCATTTGGAAAAGTGGAAAATGTGAGTATGCAAGGAGTAGAATATACTCTGTCTGAAGAAGATATTTTTAGCGGAACTAGAGGTGTAGGAAATAAGTCTGTTTCAAGAGAAGTATCAGTATCTCACGATGGAGGAGATTTACTGTTCATTTGGGAGGCAAATGAGCTCTGATATATCGAGAATATTCTTCCTTGCCATCCCATTTTCTAGCACGCTCATCAATTCTTGATGCATCTATTGTGGATTCGAATCCTCCCCAATCTTCGATCAGTTTCAATTTCCATGCTGCTCGGGCAGAATGCCCTGGTAGCAAAGTCCTCCACATGCGAGGTATTCTTCCGGGTGTGATTAGATTCACTTGGTCAACAATCGCTGTTGTGCATGTCTTCCCAAGCGTGTGGTACCATTCCGGTGTTTCTGCAAGTGAATTCAGTCTATCACACAGTGCATTGAATAGAGCCTTGTCTTTTCCCGGTGGCGTTTGAACCCTGAATAGGTGGACCTTGTGATTCCTAGCATTTGTTCGCAGATGCAAAGCATCCTTTTCAGTAGCCACTAGTAAATACAACTCATAGGCCCTCCATAGCCCGTTCCAAGGGTGATATCTCTCACCTACTTCGCGCCTTGTTTCAAATGAGAATGTAATAAATTGACCGTCACTGAACTCGAAAGTAAGCATGGTATGTGCTAAACCTTTGATCTTGTGAAAATGGTCAATAACAAACCACACATCCACTATTTCATCAATGTCGACTTTGGTGTTAATCCATTTTGAGTCGTGTTCTCTTTTGTTCTTCCAAGAAAAATCTCTGACATTTTTGAGCGAAACTTTGCTTCCTTTGAATGTGGCAGAGCCGTGTTTAGCACAATCTGCTACCCATTCTCTGTCAAGACCCGGCTCCAAAGCTTTGAGACGAATGTACCTCTTCCACATTGAATTAACAAACAAGGCTACTAAACCAGAACCACTGAGTATCATTACCCAGAAAGCAATGGCTTGTAGCACATTACCACCTCTTCCACATCATTGAAGAGCGGTCCCACCAATCAACTTCACCATTGTCGTGTTTTCTCCACAACATTCCATTTTCATCGACGTGGGTGGGCAAACCTTCAGAGTCTGGCTCGCCCATATCATTGAGCAATCCGCCAAACAACTCGTCGTCTTCAGGACTTTTCATCATCAAAACGAATACTGCAATTCCCAGAACTAGAGACAGCATTACGATCCCCCAAATTCCTACACTGGAGGTTTCTGTTTCCTGACCCTTTGAGAGAGCTGGTGCATCTTCATCCGCTGATGCCATTTCAGGGGATGGCATACGAATTAGCATTGTTCCACCGGTTGTGCTAATCTCCTCATCATTAGTAACGGTCAAGAGAATTTTGTAGACTCCGGATTCCCACATTGAGCAATCTAAGGTACTAGAATTTGCAATTAATCCAATGGAAGGAGTAATTCTCCAATCCTTGACGAAATCAGTGTGATCTTCTCCTGTTGCGGCAACATGTGTAATTGTACAAGGGGTTCCGGCAAGAGCATCGTTCCCATTCAATTCAATTTCGAAGTTCGGTGGTGGCTTGTTTACGATAACAAGTTCCAATGTATCGCTAGTGGTCTGTCCTAGTCCATTCTGATAAGTTTCAGAGACAACATATGTCCCCGCGGGCCAGTTACTGCAATCCAATACTTGGTCTGTGTCCAACACTTTGAAAGGGGTTCCAGTGATTGAGCGAGTTCCTTCGAAATCCCATCTCGGACCGGTCTCATCCACGAAATCTCTGGTGATTTGACAATCATCTCCAGTTTGCATAATCTCGGACCCAGACAATAGCAAATCGATTTCTGGGGTCGCTAAAGCAGGGCTCAAATCAAATGTACCAATGTTCACAGACTTCAGCAATCTTCCGTCAGCATCACTAATTTCTAGAATCAATGTGTGTTCACCAGCAGCCCAGGAATCATAGGTTAATGATGCGTTTTCCTGATCTTCAAACGCCATTAGTACCTCTTCATAAACTGTAATTCCTGAATGCTCACCAATCAAGGTGAGTGTCAAATCTACCCATTGGTTTGTTGAGTTGATTACGACTACTACCCTAATTGCATCCATCATTCCATCTTGGTTGCTATCAAGGCTATCGTTGCGCAAAGCGATTAGATCTAGTCCCGCATCTGAAAATGGATCACTCTCTTCTTCTGCCACAACATTGCCTGTAAAGCAAAGAGAGACCATCAAAGCGATCAATAACCACTCACGCATTTGAATCGCCCCCTTTCTTTTCCTCAACGATTCCTCTCTCAAGAGATGATACTGAGCGTGAATAACGAACAATCATCGCTAATCCAGAGGAAAGAAGCATTACTGTTCCTAGAATCATGTATGAAAGCCAACTGGAAGCCGGTTCTTCTCCCATAACAGAGAATGCTGCATTCCAACCACCGTATTCGTCTGACCATCCATCTCCATCTGAATCAATACAACCTTGGACGTCTCTAGTTGAGGTTCCAGGCACATCAGGACAATCGTCACGCTTCGCACCCATCGGAACATCGCCAAATCCATCTTCATCGCTATCTTGCCATTGTAATCTGTCGGTTGGGAATGCATCAGCTTCGCCCCAAGGAGATGCTAACCAGTTTTGGGAAGGGTCAGACCAACCATCGCCGTCTGAATCTCGGCATCCTAGTCTGTCGAAGAAGGACTGGCCTCTTTCGTTTGGACATGCATCTCCTTCATGTCCATCTGGGTTGTCACCAAATCCATCGCCATCTAAATCACGCCACTGAGTTGGCTCGTGCTGGAATTTGTCACCTTGGTCTGACCAACCATCGCCATCGGTATCATGGCAACCCCAGCGGTCGCCACCTGCAGTTGGGCCTTGCGAAGTACCAGGTACATCTGGACAAACATCTGCGGTGGTACCACGTGGATTATCTCCTCTACCATCGCCATCTCTATCATGCCATTGAGTTACATCATCAGGCCAAGCATCAGCCATACCACCCGGGCTAGCCAACCAGTGAGTAGTAGGGTCTGACCAACCGTCACCATCAGAGTCAGGGCAACCCCAGCGATCCATCGCTGAGTTACCTTCGGTAGCTACACAGCCATCTCCTCTCCAGGCTTCTCTCCAGGTTTCTCCATCGAAATACTCGAGGTTATCACCGTAGCCATCGTCATCAGTATCATGCCATTGACTTTCGTCATCAGGGAAGGCGTCAGCAAATCCGTCAGGGTGCGAAATCCACCAATCATCAGGATTTGAGTAACCATCCATATCTGAATCTAAGCAACCAAATCTGTCAGCCCAACTAATCCATCCGCTTTCAACTTCTTCAACCGTGCTCAAAGGACATACGTCTCCTTCAAAGCCGCTAATGTCATCTCCGTAACCGTCGCCATCAGTATCGCGGTATTGGCTTGGAATCAGTGGGAAATCATCGACCTGGGTTGCTCCATATGAGTTGTTATCTCCCCATCCGTCGCCATCAGTATCGAGCCACTGTGTTGGATTATCAGGGAAATCATCTACCTGCAATGCACCTTCGCTTTGATTGTCTCCCCAGCCATCGTTATCTCTGTCAGACCATTGTGTAGGATTTTCAGGGAATGCGTCTGCACCGTTTGAAGCGGTCCAGTTAGAATCTGGGTCAGACCAACCATCATTATCTGCATCTGGGCATCCAAATCTATCTTCAAGGGAAAATCCTGTGACGAAAGGACATGCATCTGGTTGACTAGCATTGGCATACCATACACCAATGGACCAATTCATTCTAGTTTCATTCCAAGAGCCGTCAGCCCAGTTATCTCCAAACCCGTCCTCATCAGTGTCATTCCACTGACTTGGAGTGAATGGGAAAGCATCTGCGGAACCATTAGGGTGAGCAAACCATGGCTCGACTCCGTCTAATCCACCGGGGTCAGCATCCGACCATCCATCACCATCGGAATCCAAACAACCGAATCTGTCTAGGTTTGAGTACCCTCTTCGGTATGGGCAATGGTCCGGTTCGAAACCATTGATGTTGTCTCCAAATCCATCATTATCTGAGTCTATCCATTGACTAGGTTGGGTAGGGAAAGCGTCTGCTCCATTGTTTGTGGTCCAACCTTCATCGGGATCAGACCAACCATCTGAATCTGTATCAGGACAGCCTTGACGGTCATTGGTTGAGGTCCCAGAAACCAAGTCACAGTCGTCTTCATTCTCGACAACCCCATCTTCATCACTGTCACGATTATCCTGGTTCAAAGAAGGAGTTAGAGTATAATCGACACCATCGTTACACCAGCTATCTTTACCCTTAATTTTGACATAAACCCAACCAGAGGTTGGCATTGTTGTGGAAAGTGTGGTCGATGAACCTGCATCGCTCATTGCTTGGCTCGCTACTTGAGCGCCATTAGAATCGTGAAGTGAGTAATCTGCCTCCCAACCGTCACCCGGGCACCACCATGCGCCGTTATTCATCGAACCAGAAAATCCAACTTGGACGATGTCGCCTTTGTAGGCGTAAATCTTCCACCAATCGACTTCATCATTAGGTGAACAGCCGTCGTCGTAACAAACATAGCCGTTGGTTGAAACACCATTTGTCAGTACATTTGCGGTAGAGGTGTCATTATCCGCCTGCACTGCGGGTAAAAACGTCAACAAGGACACTGCGAGGAAGCACACCACCCACTGCTCCGCGCGCATGTGCATGCATGCGAGGGTTTGGTTTTCAAGACAACGCCGGCAAAGTTTTGTACAAATTGAAATTATTTCCCGTTTCGTTTCTCAATTGCACGATTGAAAACAGCAACGTAATCTGAAGCATTATGTTCGTAAGTATAGCGAGAAAGAACCCTTTCTCGGCCCAGAATTGCCTTCTTGGCAGTTTCTTCGCTGGCTAACATTTCATTGACGCACCTAGCCAAATCTTCAGGCTCGCCACGCTTGAATAATCCACCCACTGAATCATCGACCATCTCAGTCAATGGCTCTTGATTAACGGTTGCAACCGGGGTCCCACTAGCCAATGACTCCAACGGGATCAGGCCTTGCCCCTCGTAATATGAGGGATAAACAACAAGATCTGCTGAACGGAAATGTTGGGCAAGTTCTTCGAATGAAAGGCTACTCTGAATGTGAATTGAATCTGAAATACCAAGCTTTTTCGCATTTTTCTCGAGACTTGATTTCATATGTCCTCGTCCTACAATCACAAGTTTTGCATTTGGGTTTTCTTGCAAAATTGCCGGCATTGCTCTTAGCAAAGTCATGTAGCCTTTTCTTGCGACTAATCGTCCTACTGCGAGTAACATTGGAGTTTTTGTCTTCGCAGAATAATTGAGCGATTCTTCGTCTGCACAGCCATATAAGTGTCTAATTCTTTCATGCTCTAACTGCTCGGCTTCATCATCGATGTTGGGAGGACGGAATACCTTGTGGTCACACCCCCATAGAATAACTTCACAATCGAAATTCTCGTCAGGTTTGTACCATCTTTGGAACTCTTTCAATGTTGATTGAGAGTTCGCCACACAGATACTTGACTCTAGGACTCCAGCTCTTTCATATTTCGAATACCAGCCAGCAGTAGTTAGGATTGCGAGGTCATTTGGATTCTTCCAGGTGGCAGATTCTTTAGCAGCAGCTGCTCTTTTGACACCTTCTTTTTCTCCTAACCATGAGCCGTGTAGGCACGAAACAATCGGGGCAACATTTTGTTCGAGCCATGTGAATTCTTTACGCTTCCAAGATACCAAAGGAAGATGAGCATTGATTATGTCGATCGGCTTTTTTGCATGCAACTTTTTCAGAGCCTTTACCGCACTTTTACCGTATGAGCGTGTGAAGGCCATTGGTAATTTAGCCCACTTAACTGGAATAACCTCTACGCCTTCTTGAGAAGGAGTTTTTTCATGGTGTGACCGGGTAATTATTGTGACCTCATGGCCCAATTGGACAAAGTGTCCAGCAAGGTGGAAAACCACTGAGCCAATGCCTCCCCAACGAGGAGGATATTCGCCGGACACTATGGCAATATGCATGTCGAACATTACTCCGACTTCGTAATATGATAAATAATCCAATGGATAGGTGCCTTCAAAACGAATTCTTGAGTCCACAGGCCATGGCGGACAAGTTACCTGTCTCTGTCACCATCATCCTTCCCACTCGAAATGAGGAAGAAGCACTAGGCCCTACAGTGGATTCTATTCCAAGGGATTGGTGTGATGAATTGGAAATAATGATTGTAGATGGAAGTTCTACTGACAAGACTAGGGAAATTGCCCTTGAGAAGGGAATTCGAGTCCATTTAGAGCCAAGAAAGGGATATGGGAGAGCATACAGAACAGGCTTCGTTGTCGCCAAAGGAGATATCATTGTAACAATGGATGCAGACTGTACCTATCCTGCTGAAGTAGTTCCTGACCTAGTGAAGAGACTCTTAGATGAAGACCTAGATTTCATCACTTGTGATAGATTGACCCTTGCTGAAGAAGGTTCGATGTCAGGTCTCCACGGATTTGGAAATTGGATGCTTTCATTCAACGCAAGACTTGCTTTCGGTTATGGAATAAAAGATTCTCAGTCCGGCATGTGGGTATTCCGTAAGTCAATTTTTGAGAATGAAAAGATGCGCCCTACCAATGATGGGATGCCACTTTCTGAAGAGATGAAAATCCTAGCAAGAAGAGTTCTGGGCAAGAAAAAAGCCATCGAGATTTCAGTTCCATACCGCCCACGTGTCGGTGAAGCAGAAATACACACGTGGGGAGATGGATGGAAAAATTTGAAATTCATTTGGGCAAAGAGATTCGGTCTAAATCGAACCCGCACTGAATGGGGTCCTCTGGATGATAATCCTGATTCTCTAAACGGGGACATACCTGAACAGAAGTAGTCACAATAATTGTGGCTTGTCGATTATGATTCTATTGAAGAATCCAATACTCATTGTGCGACCAATAGTAGGGCCTGTCAGCCTAGTAATCCTAACACAAAATGTGTAATGAATAACGTAGCACCCCCATACCTTACTGGTTGTGCTGTTTACTGACTAGGAGTAATCAATTTTCTAATTCTTCGGGGTCGTATTCTTTTGTTTCTCCACCAAATACTCCCCAAGAATCAATCAGATCAAGGTCTGCTAAGCGCTTTCTTCTACGAATCACCAACCAAGCCAATAATAGTGCTACTAGAAGGAATGATGCGATTCCTCCAGCTACAATATACAGTGAACTATTGTCGTTTTCTTCTTCGATGAAGTCCACATCCATAGCCATGAAATCGATCGTTTCTCCATCTACTGCTGTGACTTTGAGTTGCGCTTTACCACTCGCTTGGGCAATGATATCTATCTCACCAACCCAAACCCCATCACCATTGTCATCGGTCAAATTGAAATTCCAAACCTGTAGGTTTTTGGTAATTGTACCGGTGATTTGCGAAGTAGTTCCGTCTGGGTCATCCAAAACGATGCTAACGGTTACCTTAGTGAGTTCATCAACTAAAATGAACTTGGGTGATGCGGTTAGGTTGGAAAGGTCAGGGCTACTTGATGCCACTGTAATGTTGATGTGAGATTCATCGAAACCGCCCCTTCTATCTTCTACGAACAGAGAGATATGGTGAACCCCTGGAAGCAGGTTTGTAGAATGGAACTCTGAGTTGGAGATTACAGTTGGGTACAATTCACCCGGGATGTGAAGCCTCCATTCTCTGCGTGTAATGTCATTATCGGCATCATTAGTTCCATTAGAATCCAAGATAATCAATTCGCCTGGCTCAAAGAACTGATTGTTTATTGGCTCATAGATTACTGCTGCAGGGTCAGATTCAACAACTTGCAAACTGACCGTTTCTTGTCTGGACAAACCTGTTTCGTCCGTCAAAGTAAATGTCAAAGAGTGCTGTCCTGCGACTAAGTTAATCCCATGAATCTCCGAAGGATTAGAATCTGTCATTATCACTCCCGAAATATCACTTGTCAAATTAAATGTGAAGTTATCTCCATCATAGTCAACGCTGTTTCTTAAATCAAATTCGATTAAATCACTGGAATGGTATCCTTGATCTAAATCAGGACTTCCAAGATTTAGAACAGGTGCAGAAGATGCAACTTCTACAATTACACTAGCTTCAACTGGTGCATTTATTCCATCGTCCATTGTCAATGTGATAGTGTGAGCACCATTAGTCAAATAGCCCTCAAAGATTAACCAATCTGAACCGTTTTCTTGGAGGATTCCATCGATGCTTGATTCCCACTTGTAAATCAGATATTCAGAACCTGATGCAGGTTCATCAACAGCACAGTGCCAAGAAATATTGGTTGGGAATGTTGCGCAAGCGCTATCCCAATCTCCAGAGCCTGAAGCGTTGAATTCAAACAAATTACTAGAATCATAACTCGTTCCTGAAACCGGTGTGTGAATAACCGCTCGTGGTGGACTATTTTCTACATTTACAATTTCTGTTGCAACGCTAGTCGAATTGATGTGTTCCATGCGTCCGTCATTGACACTTAGACTAATCACGTGGGTGCCTCTTGAGAGATGCCCTTGCCACGAACTTTCATTGGAGATAACACCATCCAGTGAACTCTCCCAAAGGTAGGTGATTTCATCCCCCTCAGGGTCGATTGTCGTACTAAGCAAATTGATTGAATCTTCAGATAAGTTCCCTGTTCGAATAACGTCGAAAGAAGCGTTTGGCATCTCGTTGAACAACTCTACCGGAATTACCCATTCGCTTGGATTGTTGATACCATCAGAAACTGAGAATGTTAGGTCAAATGAATTAGATGTTGAGTTAGCGAAAGAAAGGAAACCTGTACTGTTAGTACAATCGCTGACTTGGACAGAATTACCTAGCCAACTCCATGAACAAGACAGAGTATCATTTTCTGGGTCGTAAGTGCCGCTCAAATTGTACTCGACAGGCTTAGTTATTGGAGATATTAATTCCCCCCACGGAGATAGATTAGGGTCAGTATTTACCACAATAATTGGTGGCTGATTGGATAATTCAATGGTTCTAATTTCTTCTACGCAATTCCCTTTGTCATCACATATTTCTAAAGTGATATCGTGGATTCCATCGCTCAAAGCTATGATTGGTGCAACCATTCCGTTTACAGTAAATTCTGAGGTCTGGCCTTGCAGTAGTTCTCCATCTAATGATGAAGTCCATGTGAATGTCATAATGTCATCATCTAAGTCCCATGACCTAGATGCATTGAACGATACTTCGCTCTGTGAAGGGAACACGTTCTGGTCTAATGGCGAATCCCACATGATGAATGGTGCTTGGTTCTCAAGAGGGAGATGACACCAAACGGCTCTGTCTTGTGAGAGAGAAATGTTGGTTGAGTTTGTGACTCCATCATAACTACATTCCACGGTTACAGCGGGGTATGGACTCTGTCCAAGGCTGTTGTATTTCTTGCCTCTTAAGTCCGGGAATGTTACTGTTCCAACATCGTTTGTAGAATCTCCAATGGTTGTTTCTAGTTGGTCGAAATCAAGTGAAACCGATGCCACAGGAACACCATTTGAATTGTTATTGATTACCCAGACTTCAACATTCCATGCTTCTTCAATCCACCCGTTGCCATCGATTGAGGCATTATCATAATCGATATTTGAAGGCTGATGAAGATGTAGATGGGAGTTCGTATCGACATCAAAGATATGTGCTCCTAAATCAGCAAGACCTGACCAATTCAATTCAACATTTGTGAATGTCAGATTTCCTGTGCAATCGTTAGTTATTCGATTACCTTGACCTGATAGTTGGTCGTGATTAGATAGAGCAAGGCAGCCTGTTCCGGAAAAATTAGCATTGGACAAAATGCTGGTTCTCTCAACGTTATGTTCAGCATCCCAAACTAACCCCTCATGCGCTCCATACATGTCAAGTCCGTCTATTTCTCCTTCCGCTCCTGTAATGTCGATTGCGGGGCCGCTGTGATTTATCCAAGTCTTGACGTTGTTCAAGTGGAACATTCCTCCTTGAACGCCAATATCCAAACCACTGTTATTGATTGAAATTGCAGGCCCCGTTATTGGGTCATATACTTGCAGATCTTCCAGGTAAAGGTCGACTGAATCTATCGCGACTACACCACGGTTGTCACCATTAGAGGTACAATTAGTGCACCTTACATCTCCTGAGGATGATTCAATGTCATTGGCTCTATCGAATTCTAATCCCGCATCACCGTTGAGTGAACTTGTTAAATTGGAAAGGAAAACATATCTTGCATCATCAATGTGAACACCTGAATCAGCGTTGTTATGCAAATCCAAA
The DNA here is from genome assembly GCA_022452125.1 of Candidatus Poseidoniaceae archaeon. Taxonomy (GTDB): domain Archaea; phylum Thermoplasmatota; class Poseidoniia; order Poseidoniales; family Poseidoniaceae; genus MGIIa-K1. The sequence continues at coordinate 7,427 of JAKURJ010000013.1, read as the reverse complement.
CCATCAACAATTGTTGCAGCGCTCTCGAGGTAAAATCCCTCCTGGCCGTTATGGTGTAGGTGCCAATCACTTCCCTGAATTGCGCCTCCACTCTTTGCGAATACTCCTGGCCCAGTCGAATTGGAAACTTCTAATCCGTTGAATTTAGCAGCGAAATAAGAGGAACGTACAGAGATACCCGCTGCATTAGCTCCAGTCCCGGCTCCGCCAGTATTGTTGATTGATAGGTTTGTGAAAACAGTTGATGAGTCTACAAAATACAACTGCACACCGACTGCATCATTGTCTTCTAAATGAGCGTCTTCTATCCAAGCACCTGTGGCATTTATTTCGATTGTAGAAGTTGCGAGGCCTGCGGTTTTTGCTCCCGGTCCTCCGGTGCCGCTAATCTGTAATCCTTCGATAATTGCGCTCTGATAATTTGTGTAGTTGGTACGGTCTTCCTTATCCAAAATAATGGCCTTGTACATCGAGTTCTTGATTTCTAAATCTCTCATTACCGCACGGGTAAGAGATCCATCGTCTATGTGGCGAATAATCGCTCCATGGTCCGCTCTATCGATTACGGTATGCTCGATAAGAGGGACACTATCTTCGACCCAAATGCCTGCAGATTGGGCCAATGTTGCACCGGTGATATTTGTCAAGGTTAGATTCCTAATCAAGCCACCAGAACTTCCCCAAACATTCAGACCTCTAGTCACTGCATCATTTACTGAGAGACCATCGATATTTGGCGCTGAACCTGCACCGATGGACAAGCCAATTCCATATCTCCAATAATTAGGGAAATTCCAATCTTGGCCTGCTTCATCAACAACGAGATTACGTATGATTGGAGTTGCTGAATTGAATAGGTCTACTCCTACATCATCCGGGCTCCAAATTGTTACATTGGCAAGATAAGGATCTGAACCATAGACTGTAATTCCATAAGTTGAGTGTATGATTGAAGCATTGTCTATTTTGCTACCTCTTCCATTCGAGGAGGAATTGAATTGAATTCCCATATGGTCTCCACCACCTGAATAATCAAAGTACACCGGACATGCGGAAGTTCCCTCAACGGTGATTCTTCCTTCAACATAAATCCTAACTCCACTAGACATGGTTACGTTGGTACAAGAAGAAATTACCAACTCATCGGTAACTGGGATTGTGTAATGGTTATTCAGAACGACGCTGCCGGACCAAGTTGTTTGAGCTCGCCCGCTAGTCTCGCTAGTTTCTGTGTCTCCTAGAAGCATCGGAGATTGAACAGATAGTAAAAACATCGAGATGAGGAAAAAGGCACACGACGCTTTAGTCCTCAGCATAATTACAGACACTTGACCTATACCATTAGAGTGTTCCCCTTCTCGATTCACAAAAATCTAGGATGGATTCTAAATTAATTTATGCATCAATTCTGTCGCATCTTTTGCAGCATTAGGGCATAGTGAAGTCTTCCAAAGAGAAATCGCTTCTGCCATTGAAGAAAATGGATTATGTGTTTTGTATTTGGCTCTGTAATACCAAATCATTGCAGCAATTCTTCGGGCAGATGTTAGATTTAGTTGAGAATCAGAACTTGGCAGTTCAATTTTCTTCAGTATTGATTCTGCTCTAGAAGAATCGCATTTTTCCAGTAGAGATAATTGCAGCATCTTCGCTCGAAGTCCGGTTCTTGAGAATGCACTTTCGATTAACTTCTCAAAAGAAGGTGAGTTTTGTGATGTCTGCGCAATTTCAGCGCGTAGATTCATCGCTTTCAACTGAGGGTCTTCTCTGTGAGATAAAGATTCCAAATTTTCTCTAATATATTTGGCCTCATCCCAATTTCCCTCTGAGACAAACCATGCATGACGGATATGAGCGATCGCAACTAATACCACTTTTTTCATTTCAGCATCGACTGATGAAATGTCTATTTTTTCCAGCAACTGAATTACTTCTGAATTCGCATTATTCCCTGGCAATCTATCATCTAATCTTCGAGTAGCTTCGGATAATAGCAAACGCAAGTCAGCATCGTTAGGAACCTCGACTTCGAAGTTTCCTTGCAATAATGAAAGTGAGTATTCTAAATCTGGAGCATCAATATTTGAGAGATGTTCGGATGCAATATCGGCTTCACCCCGCTCAATTGCAACCATAGCGGCCATCCGATGCAAAGACGGAGTAGGATGGCGGAATATCGCATCTCCAATCAATGCGGCCAATCCTGCACTTGAACGCACCATGAGAGATTCAGCATTTCGAATCAATAGTGATTCTACATCTCCCTCAGAATTCAAAACGTGGTGCATTTCTACCAACCTAGCGAGGTCGCCTTCTAGTTGTGACCAGTAGTTCGCAGCATTTGCATGGTCCTGTTTTGACAACATCGTCGAACGAACATTGCGAACCAAATGGTGCAGTTCAACTCCTGATTCAAACCATCTTAGTAAAGCGAAATCATCCAGTTCCAAGAGGTATTGTTCATGCTGCAAAAACTCACATGGAACTGGTACAGGCAATAGAGACAATTCGTCTAGAACTTTGATCTCATCCCCTAGATTGGACAGAACGACATCTTTCACCCACTCCTGTAAATCAGCACCGGCTTCGGGCAAATCAGAGTTTTCATCGTGCATTTGCAAAGCTAGAGGGTGACCGCCTAAACGCTGTACTACAAGTTCACGATTATCCAGATGCGGCGGTAACAATTCCACTGCATCAGCAACTTCTAGCGGAGGCACATCGATTATCTCAAACCCTTCGCTAATTGGTAGCGGTGCCCTGCTCGCCATGATTACATGTTCTGCTTTACCAACAAAGATTTCTAACCGACCTAAGTGGCGTAAACTGATTTCTTGCAATTCATCAATAATCAAGACCTCGTTTTTCGTCGAATTCAAAACTGCCGTTTCGCTGCTGAAATTAAGGTCCCAATCGCTGAAAATTTCAACTATATCTTTGAATGATTCCATAGTTGCAAACCTGACTATTTTTCCATCTCTAACCAATTCATCTGCGATGCCTCGCAGCAATGAAGTCTTGCCAATTCCTGGTAGTCCTGTCAAAATTAGCTTCTTCTTATCCTTCAATTCTTGAATCAGTAAATCTCTGCCTCGCAAGAAAGTTTGGTTTGGAGGATTTCCAAATAATTCTCCGACCTTTTTTGCCGAAGGAGCCTCGATACCCTCACATTCTGCTCTCCCTGCTTCGGTGATGTGGTAGACTTTGCGTCTTCGACTTCCACCGCCGATAACATGGGCTTTTCTCTCTGTAATCAATTTCTTCTTTACCAACTCATTCAATGGGGCATGCAGTGCTGAACGCACTACACCCAAGTACTCGGAAAGTCCGGGTAAACACAACTCCCGAGGTACATCCCAAGCGGAATTTAGGCTTGATGGAAAGGTGGCTAATCGCGCAAGAATTCTTGCCTCGGGACCAGTCACCATGTTTGTTTGCTGTCGCTCATCAATGATGTTTGTTGCCCTTCCATGATTGCGATGTATTCTTGATGGAATGTCACTACAAAGGTATCATGCCGGTTACTCTGGACAAGGTGGATTTGCCGGCTAAGCCCGGAGTCTATCTGTTTCGAAACTCAGAGCAACGTGTTCTGTACGTCGGCAAAGCGACAATGCTATCTCAAAGAATACGCTCCTATTTTTCATCGAATCCAGACCGCGCAATGATTCCTGAGTTGGTAAAAAATTCAGATGACATAGAATGTATAGTCACCAATTCACCTCAAGAAGCCTTGATTCTAGAAAGGCAATTGATCAGGCAACACAGACCAAGATATAATTCAATGCTAAAGGATGACAAATCATATCCTTTCCTAGCCTTAACAAAAGAAGAGTTTCCACGGATACTGTACACAAGACACCCTCCAAAGAATTCGTGGCGATGGGGCCCATTCCCCAATGCAGGTGCTGCAAAGCAAGTCGTTCAATTACTTCGAAGGCATTTCGGAATTCGCGATTGCAAAGAATTACTTCCACAGGGTTGCCTAGCCATGCACATAGGATTGTGCGCTGGACCGTGCATAGAAGCCGGAGATTATGCACAGCGTGTCAAGAATGTGAGAAGGATTCTGAACGGCGATGCCGGTGATTTAATCGAAGAATTAGCAACTGAAATGGACAAATATTCCAAGGCTCAAGAATACGAAATTGCAGCCTCGATTAGAGATACTATCAAAGCTGTAAGAACAGTTACTAGCCAACAAGTAATCCTATCAAAGGTATATCGAGAATGCGATGCAATAGGTATTGGAATCAAAGGCGACTTAGCCGCAATCGTCGTGATTCATGCGGATGACGGAGTAATCAAAGGGCAGGAATCATGGCCATTGATCCATCGAGGCGATGAAGGTGATTCTGTTGCTAGATTCGTTGTAGAGCATTATGCAAATCGAAGACCGCCCAAGATTTTGCTAACACCTATCCCACTATCTGATACAATACAAGACTGGCTGAATGATAGGAGAGGCAGTAATGTGGACGTTCGAGTCCCCATGCGAGGAGATTTTGTCACCTTAACCAATTTAGCAAGACAAAATGCGAGTATGCAAGTCGAGAGGATGTCAAACAAAGCATCTGGTTCACTAGAGCAGCGAGCTGCTGACGAAGCTGCAGCATTGCTTTCAATGGACTCTTTAGACCACATTGTCTGTTTTGATATGGCCCAACTATTGGGAGATTCAAGAGTAGGTGCAAGCGTTTGCCTGCGCAATGGTAGACCAGCCAAAAAGGAGTATCGAACTTACACTGTAAAGGGCGATGCAATGGACGACCTGAGAATGATGAAAGAGGTCGTTGAAAGGTGGATTAAGCGAGTCGAGGATTGGCCTGACTTACTCCTTATTGATGGAGGAGAAACTCATCTTGCAATCATTGCAAAACTGTTGGAAGACCATGGAGTCAGAGATAGGATGGAATTAGCAAGTCTTGCAAAACGAGAGGAGACAATTCACAGAGAAGGCCATGAAGATATTATCCTTGACCGCAGAGGCAGGATTCTAGTTCATGCCAGAGATGAAGCACATCGTTTCGTGAACAAATTCCATCGAAAGAATAGAGCGAAAAAGAGGTTGTCTGACCCACTGGAAGGAGTAAGTGGATTAGGAGCGAAGAAGCTACAGTCGCTTATCCGCCATTTCGGTGGCAGGCAGGGATTCAAGCATGCTTCAGTTGCAGATTTGAAGACTGTCCCCGGCATTGGGCCTTCACTAGCACAACGAATTTTTGATTCGCTAAACTAATTCCAAGACTCATCATCATACATCGATAGGTCTTTGTCATCAGCGTACAAATCGAAACCGCCACTACTTGTTGCCGTAGGATCATAACCCGCACTCAGGGCTGCGAAATCAGAATCCGATAGACCGCCTGTACCTGAACCGGCTGAAACGATCTTTGTCTCTGCAGCAGCAGCCAGTTCTCTCTTACGCTTCTTCTTCTTTCTTCTCGCTCGAACTCTCCACACGATAAGTGACAAAATTATGGTGGGGTAAATCCAGATTTGTGAGAGCACGTACCACCATGAAACCTTGACACTGAAAGTAATCTCTTCACCAGCAGTCAGCGATTCTAGTGATAGCGTAATTCTTTGTCTACCATCAACTTCGTCAACCTTTTCCCAACCGTTAGCAGTCTGGAAATTTTCTAGAGTAATTCCATCAGGCATCAAGAAGGTTACATCGCCTCGTAAGTCTGAATCTGTTTCTTCATTCAATTCGATGTTTGCAGAATCGAAAGAGAATTCAAATGGTTCACCATTGTTGTCGATATCTAGGCCAGAACCACCCATCTGTAAAGATGTCAAGCCTACGTTAGTCAGTAGATTCTGGAAGGAATTTACTGCATTGATTAACGGTGATTGAAGTGCAGTTACGACTCCAACTGTCGGTTCCCCGTCAATGATTCCATTCCATCCATTTGTTACTCCCGCTTCAAATGTAAATTCGGGTATTTTTACTGACAGCCTAATCGGAGTTTCATCTCCAATCGAGGTCCCTATACCCCCCAAATTCTCCAAGGAGGTTATGATTTGAATACCTGACATGTCAATTTCTATATCCTCTTCTTGGTTACTTGCTTCTTCAGCAGACTCATGCAATTCATTAGTTAACTCAATACCAATTTGCTCAACTAAAGCTTCGAGCCCTTCTGTTGTGAACTCTAAATTGTAGTCTTCCTCTGCACCTATATTCACATCATCGGTCAATGGTTCAGCAAGCCTGCCTCCAATATCGATTCCTAGCCTGATCAAATCAGAGGGAATTACTTCCAAACTAACAGTGGTATTATCGGATTTTAATTCATCCAAAACCTCGTCTGGGATTTTGATTCGATAGACGTCTACGGTCGCTGAGAAAGAAGCTGTAAGGTCAATGCTTGGGCCCCACTCGTTGAAATTTAGATCACTGACGTCCAGTTCAACATCTAGGTCAATACAAGACCAATCCGCTTCATCAGCAGAGCATATCTCTTCACCATCGGAGTCGAGAATTGCGTGTCTTGGGTCGTATGAATTAGGGTCTCCAATTGAGATCGCTAAGTCATCAACTCCATTAGACCTCTCGACTAGAACGATCGAACCATCTCCGGTAGCTGTCTGAAGCCATGGTGGTAATATCAATTCGAGTGTCAATTCCGATGGAGGTAGGTCATCTGGAATCATGTCTTGAAGTAAATCTTGGCCGAATTCTGTTTCAATTGTCAATCCAGAATCTAAGATTCTCTGTAAATCACTCTCTTGGATAACATCGAGTAAACCAGTTGAGTCGTCAACCTCTTGCTTGATTAAATCCAACATACGTAATTCGAAGGTGTTCGAAGTAGCTCGCAGATATATTGGATGGCTACCATCCATCGCATTCGGCCCTTCTACACAATAGTAGATTTGAGTGCCCGGGGGTAAGGACGCAGGGCATGAAACGTGAGTGAAGTTCAATCCTCCTGCTGGTTCTGGAATACCAACGGAGAGTGATTGAGCTACCCAAGATGGATTACCGATTGTTACATCGCCCACTCCCGGAACGGCGCTTTCAATCGCATCTCCAACCAAATCCATTGGGAAATTATTTGTGAAATTATCCAAGTCGACCAAGTCGCTTTGATATGCCAACCGTATTCCATCAGATGTGACCCATGGAATCTGAGCATTCTCAGTCACATCAACTAGCGATATTCCCCAATCACTCATCGTAGCCTCATCAATATGATTTATTCCAGCTACAATGTCTACCCAAGCAGAATTTTCGTCAGATAGATCAAGAGTGACATGAAGTGTAATTCCAGTATCTTCAGGACCAATTTCAACACTACTGGTTTGAGTCGAGTTTCTGTGCCCAATCTCGACACTTGCGGTCTGAGTCAATCTTTCTCCTCCAAGCGGGGCATCCAGATTATCAATTTCCCATTGTGCAGCCATGTAAGATGCTGGAC
>JAKURJ010000129.1 GCA_022452125.1 Candidatus Poseidoniaceae archaeon | reverse complement strand
GAAGTTTCCACAATTAACGTCGCTATAGTAGATGATGAACCAGTATTGGAAGAATTCCCATCTGTTGTACCTGTAGAGCATGGCTATGAACACAGGATTGCATTTGAGTTGAGTGATATAGACACATTCAATCAAGACCTTGTGGTAACTACTAATCGCTCCTGGGCGGAAGTTGACATGACTACAAGAGAAATTATTGTGGATGCACCAACTCCTGGTTTCACTTCGGTTTTGGTAACCGCTTGTGATGAAACTAATTGCGTTGAGAGAGCCCTTGACCTTGAAGTTAGAGCACTTGCTGAACTATTTATTGAAGAGATAAGAGTAGATGATGACATTCGAGCAGGCGATATATTCGAAGTGAAAGTGTTCGTTCGTAATTCCGGTCAAGTAACAGCGACTATGATTGGAGTAAGATGTTCAGCAGACGGCCAGTCTTTCGGCACAGGAACTATCCAGATGCTATCTCCTGGACAAATGGGTTCAGTAATCTGCGATATGCAAGCACCTGATGGGGATGACAGCCTGATTATAGAGGCTGAAGTTGACCGTGGTACAAATGTTGACGAAGTTGATGAAACAAATAATGTAGAGTCAAAAACAATTGCAATAGGAGCTCCTCTACAAGATACAACAAGTAATGAGGAGGATGAATCATTTGAGATTGGACAAGGTACTGTTTACATTATCGCAGGTGTAGTTTTACTGATGATTATAGCATTGTTTGGATTCTTTGCACCGCCAAAAATAAAGAAACTCGAATAGGGTTGTAAAAAACACCCTGTTTGACGGATAACCACAAAATGTGGGTTAACATTCATATGCGGAAGTATTCAGAATTGGTTACTTCGCATGGGCTGTGGGGGCTCTTCACCAATGGTGACGAAGTCGAGTGTGGAACACATGAGTGAATTGAAAATAAGAATTGAGACCGAAGAATGGGTCTATGAGGAATACGTCGAAGCGTGATTATTTTTTCCAACTGCGAGGATATGTATCCTCTTTCATCAAAACGCAGTTGGGCTTCGCAACTTCACCCTGAGTCATATCAGGAATTACTTTGCTAGGTTGTACTAGTTTAGCCAGTGCTACTGCTTCTCCTTTGATTGTGACCAACAAGACTTCACTTCCAACTCCTAAGTCTTCAGGGATGCTTACAACCCCCGGGCGTAGTAAAGGAGCTCCATGAGATAATGCTGCTGCTGCACCATCCTTCACTACAATCTTAGGAACATCGGATAACATATCTTCGATTGGGTGTAAGATCCTCATCATTGCTGCATCATCACCTTTCTCATTCCAAAGCCAGTACGCATCTGCCAGTTGCTGCATGGTAATTGATTGTGACAAACTAAATTCGCCAGATGTTGGGCGACGAAGTTCCTTCAGTTCTACAGGTGTGTCCATCAACAATCCAAGGTCACGAGCCATTGTTCTGACATACGTTCCTGCCTCACATTCAATATGTGCTAATGCAGATGTTCCATCAAAATCAAGTATCTCGAACCGGGAAATCTTACGGGTTCTTACTTGAACTCTAACCGCTGAGATTTCTGGAGGGACATTGTACACCTTGCCCCTTAGCATTGCCATGTTCTCCTCTAACAAATCCCTTTCAACTTCCTTTGAAAATTTTAGAACCGCCAAGTATGACTTGTCGTGAGTAAGTATCCTTCCTGTAAGACGCATCGCCTTTCCCGATAGAAGAGGGAGCAATCCTGAAGCAAACGGATCAAGAGTACCACCATGGCCCAATTTTTCAAGACCCATCATATCTCTAGCCCATGCACTTACTTGATGTGATGATGGGCCTGGTGCTTTGTCTAGAAGGATGAAACATGATTCAAGTAATTGCTCAATGTTTCTATCCTGTGGACTGCAACCATGCTTGTCAGAAGTAACTGCATCCTTATCCAAAATAATCATTCATTTCCCTCCAGGATTTCTAAAACTGTATTCAGGACACCTGCTGAATCCAAGTTTGAGGCTTCAATAACATGTGTGTAAGGAGTTGTGTCTTCTGGGTTCAGACCATACATTTCTTGATACCGTGCCAAATCAATATCACTTCGTTTCCGATTACCAGATAGTGCTTCTTCTAGAGAAATTCCTTCTCTATTCACCACTCTTTGAGCTCTAACCTCTTCGCTTACATCAAGCCACACTCTAACACAATCCAATTCCAACAAATGTGCCCACCAACCACTTAGTCGGCTTTCCATCACTTCAGGACCATCAGACTTTAGCATATTAAACTTCAATATTTCATCGAGTGATTTGTCCACAGAAAAATCATTTGCACACAAATCTCCAAATTCAGCAAGGCTCATATCTCGATTTTTCGCCTCATCACGGAAGATTTGTCCGCCATTCAGAGAACTCCAACCTCTAGCATTACAAATGCCATCGACCAGCGTACTAGTGCCGCTACCAGGATGGCCAGAAATAGTAATTCTAGGCAAAGTTTCACCGCCACTCGTGACGACATATTTTGCAAACATTAGTGTTAGGACCGTCCCTTTCTACCATTGTGCTACCACATTCTGGACATTCCTTCGCATTGACAGACTTGGGGCTCTCTTCAACGGATTTTGGCTGATTATTTTTCTTCTTAGGGCCACTTCGTCTCTGTTCACTTCGACGTCTACGTGAACTTGCTTGGGAGTTCCTAGCACTTTTTGGAGCGCTAACCAAGTGCAATAGTGGCTCTTTGAGACGCTCACCTTCTGCTACAATTGGGTGGGACTTGTATCGAATCAGTTTGATATGACGGTCGACAACCCTTCCAAATGGTGCAGACATGCAGATGTAAACTGCAATCCATGCTGGGAAGAATAGGAACTTTCCAGTTTCTAGACCCCATTCTGGAGACCATGGTAGTGAAACATAACTGACTCTGAAGTCGTTTACTGTATTGCCCATCCATGAGAAAATTGCGATGATGAATATCATAGTAAACATCATCGGTTTCATTGCACCCATCTGGACGCTCATTTGTTCAGGCATCATGTGCTGTTGCAGTGTTTGTGCTTTTTCCATAAGGATTGGATCTCTGCCAACTCGTGCTTCATTCAACATTTTGCGAACTTGACCCTGTCTGTGACCAATATGAGCTTGCGCAATTGGGTCCATGAACACATTTCGCAATGCCGTATTGATGAACATGGAAATTGAACCTAAAATTAGGACTGTGATTACAAACCATTTTTCGTCAGGTAACCAACCTGCCAAAAATGGATCAGCGTAATCACCCATGCTAGTCCTGATGCCTTCAGACATCAGCATGAAAGTCATTACAATCATGAACAGAAGCATGAACATCATTGAACCGCCGGGAGGAGTTGGTGGAGGTGCAGATTGTCCGCTCATGCCCCTACGGGGCATATCCCATCGCTTGAACGTTGTCACGCATTTGGACAATAATGCGAAGACCTCAAACATATGAGGTATACTCGGCGTTCATGGACGACGATGCGAAGACATGGCAACATTCTCAACCAATGCCAATGCGTGGCTCGCCTTGTGTAGTCAGTGAAGCCAATGCCTTGGCATTCACTTCGAAGATGTCCGATGTGAATCGGATTTTCCTTTTTTCAGATTCGGATAGAGCAATTCCAGGAGACTGGGATTACCTAGCCAGTGTTAGGCCGGGAGTTCCACCAGAGGGTATCTTGTCAGAAGTCGATGCCTGGCTCCGTCAATACCCAGATGCTTGGCTTGCAGTTGACATGAGAGTGGGAGTTATTCCTCCGGCAGTTCCTGACCTGGAGGAAATGCTTCGCACATTCCCTAGAATTGTAATCATAATCGTGTCTGACGACCCCCGTGACCATCCTTGGCCTCGCTGGGAATATC
>JAKURJ010000128.1 GCA_022452125.1 Candidatus Poseidoniaceae archaeon | reverse complement strand
GGGTTCTTCTGCATATCCTGGTCGTGTTATTCCTTGACCATCGTGCCCTCCCAGTATAGTCTCAGGGAAAGATGTAGAGGCCCCAAGCGCATTGACTACAGTCGTCGGAGGAACGATAGTAAAATCAGAAACAGAAGAGCCCATTAGACCGCTCTGGGCAGTCAATGTTGTTACGATAGACATGTTCGTAGTGTTTAATTCAACTAAACCGCCCTTTGTTCCTAACAATAAATTACCATTAGAAGATTCAAGCCGAACAACTACTGGATTGGGCAGTCCATCTAACAGGGTGAATGGGTCTTCCCAATCTTGAGTTGATGTATTCCAAATCCCCAAACCTGCAAGGGTTGCTACCCAAATTCTTCCATCATGTTCAATGAAGTCATAGACAAAATTACTAGGAAGTTCGGCGAGTAACTTGCCTTCCACAAATGAATAATTGGTTGTATTGAAAACTTGTACACCAGTGGCAGTAGATTCAGTTCCCATTAACCCGATGACCAAATCACCATTCCATTGGGCTAGACCGTCGTGCATCCAGTGAAAGCCAATACCGACGGGAATTACTCCGCCTGTTGAAAGGTCGATTAGCGTCAAACCCGAGCCCGCATTAGTTACCCAAAGTCGATTCCCATCAACTAGTAATTCGTTTCCTGTTTCAGCACCGAGAGGGAAAGACCTATCCCACCTGACGTCTCCATTAACCAAGGTTCCTTCAAGAATTGAATTGCCATAACCAGAGGTTACATCCTCACCAGCAAGTGCCCAAACCTTGTTACCAGAGGATATGATTTCTAACACTCTACCACTACTAAGAGCAGTGAATGTATCTATTCCACCAGGTGTAAATCCATTACCGTCAAGCAAGTCTACACGGCTGTTTCCAGATGTTCCGCCATTTCTAGCGATTGCAAAAGCAAGACTGCCTGTAGTAGTGGGCTTCACTACAATACTACCCGTCTCCAGGCCTGGATCCAGTAATGTACCGTACAGAATATTCACACCATTAACACCGATTGATGAAAATCCTCCACGGTTGTTACCGAGATGAGATACAAACAGTCTATTGTTATGATAAAGAAGGCCACCTGGGAAAACTGCTTCCTCAGAAATGCCATCTTGTGCTGTGATGTCTGCAAGTTTGATGTCTTGACCTGCATACAGGTATCTACCAACACCGATACCGTCTGTGTCGTAACCTGAATACAATATTTCGTTTGCATCATCACAAGCAAGGGAACGAACATCGTCATTTGATATCTCTCCACTTTGAGCTCTAAAATTCGAAATCCAACTAGAGGATGCTATATCATAACGTCCAATTCCTCCTGGGGCCCACCAGCCAAGATAGCCCATGGCAACATGAACAATATCTGCACAAACTGCAAAATCAGCAGGATATCCAGAAGGTAGATTTCCAGAACCTGCCGCTATACTCGTCCATTGTCCGCTTGTCCCGTTCAATGTGTGGACATCTGAATTTGTCTGCCATCCATTCTGAGCATACGTACCAACCCAAAGATCGTCTCCTATGACCTTCATTGCATAGACGTCTTCATCGCCAGAGGAAGGCATTCCTCCGTTACTTGGAGTCCAACTTGTAAGCCAAGTGTTGTTTGTTGGGTCAAAACGAAGTATACCATTCAAAGAGGCGAAAAGATAGTTTCCATCCCACTCAACCATTCCTCTAATTCTTCCTTCAATATCATCCCATGAACCTAGTAAAGTCATATTATTAGCATTGAATCTACGCAAGTAATTTTCTCCATATGCAACCCATAATTCACAATCTGTGGGGTCCAAGGGGAAACAATCTCCTAGGTATTGTGCATTCACTCTTTCAATCGATCCTGTAGATTCTAATGTGTCTGCCCATGAACCATTAGATACATTCCACCGAACGACAGCACCGACACCTGTCCACCACTGACTGGGCGTTACTCCTACCCAAAGTTCATCACCAACCATACCAAGGCTGTTCGTAATTCCAGATGTTCCAATACGATCTCCGACATCCAACCGTGAAAGACTGGTATTATTGGTCAAATCGACTCTGAAAATCAGATCTCTAGATTGCTGATAATTCTGTTGTTGAGCATAATGTAAGATATTATCATGAATGGTAATATGCATGGGATCATATGTGGACAATGAGAGGCCACCAGTATTGGTTCCTTTATCCCAATTACGGAGAACTGTACCATTGATGAGATCGAATTCTGCCAACCCGAAATCTCCTCCTGCCCAAAGAATATGACTATTCGTAACAAGAGCAAGGGAAGTTACTCCATCACTGTCTAATGCATTAGAGGCTTGATCCCACGGTGTCAACCACTCACTATTGACAAGGTCAAAGCGTTGAATTCCTGCACCATCAAAACCCACATATGCAACGTCATTATGAACCACTACTTTCGCATTATTAGTCTGTTCACCTGCTTCCCATACTTCAATCACTTCTTCATTTGTAACATCCCAGACTGCCGCACCATTTTCAGTTCCAACCAAGACCCGTGTCGAGGAAATAATCCTTACAGAACGAGCGTCGTCTGGAATATCATCATCATCATCCCAGCAGTCATCTCGTTGGAATTGCCAAGTGTATCGACATAATCCTCTATCAGTAGCTGTCCAGATACTATTAGAATCCGAATCAGTATCATAGAAGACACGCGGTTCAAATCTACCGTTTTGTGAAATCGACTGCCCTTGGCCGTTTGTGAAACGTTCTAAACCAAATCCTGTACCAACCAATACTCCTCCGTAAGGATCGTTTTCCAAACTGATCACATAATCGGACTGCATTGCTGAACCTTGACCTGAAGAGGTCCAACGATCTAGAACCTCCCCTGTTGTTCTATCGAAAACCAAGACACCGAAGCCTGATAAGCCAAGCCATACAGTTGATCCATCGCTCGCAATGGGAGCGAAATCCAGTGCATCGGCCCCCAAGGATTGCCCCGGGGAAAGCACAGTATTAGACGTCAAATCAATACGTAAAACGCCGTCTTCTTCTGAACTTAAGTAAGCAACACCGGCTCTAGTTGCGACATCATTTACATCATTCGCTTCTAGTTCGGTAGAACCTCCAGATTCAGTATTAAATTCGGTTGTTGTGTCTGAAGATATGTTCCATACAGTTACACCTCTTTCCCCATGTGCAATAACTATTGAATCAGTAAATTGATCATAAGACATGTCTGTGATTCCATCGAACGCTATGGATGGTTCGCTTGCTTCGTCAATAGTTTGTAATAGTGTTCCATTTACATCAAAAACCATCATTCCAGAATCTTCGGTTCCGACGTAAATATCTGTACCATCAGTGGATATAGCCACACTTATTTCATCAGTAAAGATCGGTTGGATCCAACGGTTTACAGAACTATCAAACCGATCAATCCAATATTCTCCTCCTATCCAGTATATGTCTCCTAAACGTGTAATGCTGTACATTTCTTCAGCACTGGGTGAATTTGCAAAGATTTCAGATGAAAAAGAGGTAGGAACATCGATTGATTCAATCATTGAAGTTGCCCCAGAAGAGCCAACTAATAGAACAGATTCGTTAACAGGTCCTCTCAATCCGCCAGCCATCCAAGGTATCAGATTTGATGGATCCGATATACCCAAACTTGAGGCAGAAATGGTACTGGTGAATACAACAGATGATGCATTGTAAACATGTAATACATTGTCTGCGAGAATGTGAATCCAGTTATCGGTTACTGCCATTGATTGAATTTCATCACCAGAAAGCCAATTTTGACTAGACCATGAGGCAAGCCAAGAATTTGTACTAACATCACGCCGCATAATTCCAGCGTCGCCAGTAGCAATGAATAGCGTGTTTCCG
>JAKURJ010000127.1 GCA_022452125.1 Candidatus Poseidoniaceae archaeon | reverse complement strand
GAGAAGGCGTATCAACATTGCCCTGGAACCTGCATTGATGTCCTAAAAAGGCGACGGTTTTGCTTCGTTTCAGAAGCGCCCCATCTGCTCAATTCGAAGCGTCAGCATAAGCTGTGATTGTGGTAATTACTCTATCATCTTCGTTACCGACACCGATCTTGGTTAGAGTTACGTCAACTGAGCAGCCACCGTTGGTGCCGTCACATAGGTTTGTTGCGCTTCCTTCAGAGATTGTGATCTCTTCGGATGTGCTCCAATAGTTGTCGTCATCTTTTGCAAAGGTGCAATCTGAAGTTGCATCAGCGCTACCTGCTTCATCACAGGTCATTGATGCTCCACCGTCAACTACGATGGAAACCTTCAGTACAGCCCAGCTTAGGTCGTCGCCTTGGGTCATTGCAACGTGGACTAATCCATCGCCGCCTGCCTCAGACATTGAGCCTGCTGCATCCCTGTCGCTAAACTGGTATGTGTCTAGACCGCCGCCGGCTGAGTCGTCGGCTAGGCTAGATGCCCATACATACAATACACCAGCCAGAACTACAGTGATTGCAACCATTAGGATGGTAGCGATAACTGGGCTGACTGCCTCTTCGTTTCGGTTTTCGTTGTTCATATTCTTGTCCTCCTCCCCCAGACGGGGGATAACTTGCCCACAGCAGGCGCCGTATATAATAACTCCGCCGAACAAAGTCCATTTAGGGCACAAAAACCGTGCTACTGCGCGGTTATTCCGATTAATAACCAAATGCAAAAAATTACACCGAGTGAGTGGTACATACAGTTTGTAGCCATCAAAAATTGCGATTTTAATTGAAAAATTACAATCTAATCAGCAAATCGATCCAGCCTTACGGCTAATTCGTGTTAAGGTGAACAGGGTGAGAGCCAACGGAGAGGGGATGGGATGCACTCAACGAGAACTTCAACAGCCCTGTTCGTTCAGAGCCAAGGTGTTACGGCAAATAACCATTTTGACAATTTTTTTGTAATAATTGCCTTTAGAAGAATAACTCAAATTTTGTTAAATCATTCTACCGTCAATATTTCCGGCCCGCCTGAATTTACCAATATAGTGTGTTCAAACTGACCGATCATACCGCCGTCATGGCATCCTAATGCGTGATATGTCTCTAGGAATCTAATGCTAATTAGTTTCTTTACGAGAGCATTCCACTTGCTCTGCCTGCTAGCTTCATCTGCTTCAGGGAACGGCTTTTCCAACATAGGGAATGCCCATCTTTCTGCAAATGGGAGTGTAGAGTATCTTTCTTCTAGGTTTCTTGCTAATTGCGCTCCCAAAGGCTTGAGTTGCTTTCTAGATAATGCCTTTCGCCACAGTCCTTTGTTGGTGACTCTGTAAATGTTAGAGGAGTTTCTAGCACCAATATTCCGAATCATGCCGCTATCTCCTGTTGTATTGAAAGGCTCGATTGCATATACTGAACCTTCTTCGACAACACCTTTGAATCCAGGATTGTCTGCACCGCATGCATAGGATGGTACACTCACACCTGCGTGTAGTTCCCATGGTTTCAACTGATGACCACATAGGTTCCTAATCGGTTGAAAGCCAGCATCAACAGATGGCTGAGCAGCAGCGGCTCCGACTTTGTACCATGGCGTTCCAGGGTGTAACATTTCGATTGCAGCATCTCTAGATTCCTTTGCCGCTTTGATTTGGTCGGTATGATTTCCTTTGTTGCCAACTTCTATTGTAAGTGCATTATCTCCAATATGTCCATTGATGTGTACACCAACATCTAATTTGACAAGGTCTCCATTCTGGAAGACCATCTCTCTATCCCAGCTTTCTGGGGCAATACAAGAATGGTCAGTAGTGTAATGCGCAGCCAAATCATCAACTGCAATTGTAACCGGGAAAGCAGGGTTTCCTCCATTTCTGCGAATGAATCTTTCAGCGCTCTGGATTACTTCATCCCATGATTTCCCGACAGTGATTTCTTCGCGCATGGCCTCCAAAGTGCGGCGCGCAACATGGCCAGCATCGTGCCAATATTTCAGGTTGGATTCGTCCACCATCTCATCACGTCTGCGCGAGGTATCACGCCCTCTCTCATAACGGTTAGCCTCCAACCACGCATCTCATCATCGCTTTTTTCGAGCTTGACGAAGGTGCTACCAAGGCCATTGGGGCACATTCCTGGTACAAAATGCCCTATTCCCAAAATTTCTGCTGCAATTTCAGTATTACATTCGGGAGCGACTCCAGATTCATTGGCCGAAGTTGCGGTTATCGGCCCAAATTTTTCCGCAAGCGAGGTTGCCGCAGGGTGTGAAAATACACGAATCGCTACATTGTCTCCTCCTAATCTAGGGTCCATTGTTTCGATCGCTGGTAGGATTGTAGTGATACCTCCCTTTGTAAAAGCGGATAGGAACTCATCGAGAAAATTGGGGATTTCTACAATTGCCTCAGCCTGTTCCATGCTAGAGACTCCAAGCCTAACCGGCAGCGTTTCCGGTCGATTTTTAGTCGAATACAAGTTATCTAGCCCATTAGTAATCGGCAAGCATCCCAATCCAGGTAATGTGCTGGTTGGATAAACCACAAGTCCACCAGACTCGAGGTGCTCTTTCATCTAATCACGCCCTGACCCAATCCTCAACATGGAATTTAGCGATAGATGCAGCTAATTCCTTATCTTCAGTTTTGACGAGCAACTTCCCGCTCGGATACAGGGTTAACTCTGCAGGTCCAGAGAAAGTCCAAGCAAGGCGAGTTCTAATTCCAACGGTGTATCCTGCGGACTCGATTTTTGCACCCACTGCTTCCAAGTCGATTTTCTCAATGCCGTCTACTTCGATCTGCCAAGCAGATTTGTTACCACACATTTCCATTACAAACGAATCATCACTCAAGATGCTCCCTCACAAATCTGGTTTTTCCGGCATTTCGATTGCAGTCTGTGAGCTGCTAGCCGGGGGGCCCGCTGGTGGTCCTGAAGGAGGACCTGTTGGTGGACCCGATGGCGGACCGGCCGGAGGCCCTGCTGGAGGGCTTGGCGGACCAGGAGGTGGAGTAGGTGGGCCAGCAGGCGGTGTTGGTGGACCTGCAGGTGGTGCAGGAGGTGTGAGTGGAGATAGTGGCGCTTCTCTAACAGAGGCAGAACTTGGCGCATGTGCTAGCAACGGGTCTTCGGTTCTCGAAGGCTGTGAAAGTGGCGCTTCTCGAACCGGGTTAGCATTGAGAATAGGCGCATCTCTTGCATCATTGCTCGAAGTTAGTCCAGTGGACAAAGTGTCTATGTCTGATTTAATCAGAGTCTCTCCACCTTCGGAGTTTTCTGCTGAATAAGAGGTTAGTACAACCTTTGTAGGGTCTATCATTTCACGCTCTTTGACATTTCCAAAATCAGCTAAGTTTTGGTCAAACGCTCCTGAGAAAAGGGACGAACCAATATTGCTGGATAGTTTTCTTCCTTGAGTCACACTATATTCGAAATCATATGCATATGGCCCCATTTTGATTTCATCAGATGAGCCCTTGAGTACGAACGTCCATTCGCCTGAATCTAGTGGAAATTCAAAAGTCCACTCTCTTTGGATTCCCGGGCCTAGGCTAGTTACACCTTCCTGCGATAGGTGCTTAGCGCCAGTATTTGTGATAACGGCGACATCCAATCCTCCCATAGGAACCGGGGCTTCGTTAGTGATTGACACAGACGCAATGATAACATCTTCATCATCGTCATTAATGTCCATTTTGATATTGATAACTTCGGCCTGTAGAGAGCCACTGCTTCCAGTTGTTGGTACACTCATGCCGCTCACCAATCAGTCCACTATCGCAACCATACTTGAATACAACCGTGCAAGGTACCTATCTTAGTCCACCACGCGTCTCTATCGGCAATGACCAATCTACTGCAGCAACGGTATGATTTGCAAGGTCTACAGGGCTTC
>JAKURJ010000126.1 GCA_022452125.1 Candidatus Poseidoniaceae archaeon | reverse complement strand
TCTTTATCTGTTTGTCATCACTGTGTGTCTTAATCTACTTGGCAACAAGGTACTATCTGCGTAAAGGTAGGCTTACTGATGAAGGACATCGATAAGCTTCTGAAGAGAAATCGCACTTATCGTGATTTGACTGAACGCCTTGGCTCCACAGGATTGGCTGTTTCTGGTTTAATCGGTTTGCTATTCCTTGGAGTATTGGTCTGGCAAATTGCAGAACCGACATTCATTAGTGGCGAAGAAGGAGAAATACCTGCAGCAAGTGAGTCTATACCCGTAACTGACTATATCCTGAAATGGGATTTTGCAAATGTCGATTCTGAGACTGGTGAACTCACCACTGAACCAATTATACTTCGCTTGACATGGGAAGATGGGGGCGGTGAACAATCTCATGACCTACAGGTAAACATCATCGAAGAGAAGGGTGTTACCAAAGATGTAAGCATAACCTCGGATGGTTTAGATTCTGAAATATTAGAGATCGGTAGAAAGACGAAATTCTACTTGTATTCGAATCTTGATGTTATTGTAGAAGTTGAACAGATTTCTGGCCCAGTTCCTAGTGCAGATTCTAACGGTTATCCCGTAGTTGATTCATTTGTTGTCTCAGGCGATATTCACATTTTGTCAGACGATGATGGAGAATTGGTTTTCCAACCTCTTGAATTAGTTGGATATGCCGTGTTGTTCCTTCTTATCATAGTAATGACATGGCCGAAGGTGGGGGCATTGAATGCTCTAAGCAGTCTTCAACCATATCGGCGCTTCATCCGACCTGTTTTCTACACAATTTCTGGTATGACGCTAGCAATAAGCCAAGGAATGTTTGTTGCTGCAGCATTAGGTGCAGTGTGCTGGGCTTTGTCCGGTGTTATGTTGAATAGGATACTCGAAGGGATGGAAAGACTACAGAATATCGGGAGAGAACTCTCTGAAACATCTAGACTCAAACATTCAATCTCAAACCGAGATGGACTTTTGATGTGGTCTAGGATGCTCTTTGTAACGTCGACGATTTTTATTCCACTTTTGATTGACATACCTTTCTTGACAGAAAGATATCAAGACATATTCGTGCCGTATGCATCAGGTATTAGGGCAGCATTTTTTGGTACTATTTGGGTAATGCTCATCGCAATGATTGTATCAATACCAATCTCGGTTGGAGCTGCGATATACCTTGAAGAATATGCTAAACCGAATCAAATGACTAAGTTAATTCAGGCTCTGGTAACAAATCTTGCCGGAGTCCCCTCAATTGTTTTCGGAATGTTTGGATTGGCAATCTTCGTCAAACAAGGTGGAATAGGTTGGGGTCTAGGCCCATCGGTTCTAGCAGCAGGTTTGACAATGGGTGTAATGGCTATGCCAATCATTGTGTTAGCAGGCCAAGAAGCACTGAGAAGTGTTCCAAGGTCTCTTAGGGAATCTGCATACGGTGTCGGCTGTACTAGATGGCAAGTTACCAAGGACCATGTATTGCCTTCAGCGATGCCAGGTATCATGACAGGAAGTATTCTTGCGATGAGTAGAATCATGGGTGAGGCTGCGCCTTTGGTTGTTGTTGGAGCAACAGCAATGATTCTGTTTGACCCTGAACCATTAGCAGCGTTGAGTGGCGGAAACGCGGAGTTTACTGTCATTCCAATTCAAATTTACTTCTGGACACAAGAAGCAGATCCTGCATGGCATTCAATGGCAGCAGCAGCAAGTATTGCGCTGATCTGTCTATTAGTTGCAATGAATAGTATTGCGATAGTGTTGAGACAACATTTCAGAAGGAGGCTAAACTCATGAGCGAAAAAATCGGTGGAGAAGAAGTACCAGATTCGACAAGAGAACTTGATGTAGACGGAGAAATCGACCTGATGATCGAAGATTTGGATTTGTGGTATGGTGACAAGCAAGCATTGTATGGAGTGTCGTTGCCAATTGCCAAAAATTCCGTCACTGCCCTGATTGGACCGTCTGGTTGTGGAAAGAGTACCTTACTTCGTATGATGAACCGAATGAACGATCTCATTCCGATTTGCCACTATGATGGTAAAATTTCAATGGGTGAAGTCGAGATTACTGCTAAAGATGCCGACCTTGTTGAAATTAGGAAGAACATAGGAATGGTTTTCCAAAGGCCAAATCCGTTTCCAAAATCAATTTATGATAACGTTGGGTATGGAGTGAGATTGCACACAAAACCATCACGTGAAGAGTTGGATGCGATTGTTGAAAAGAGTCTCAAGCGTGCAGCGATTTGGGATGAGGTATCAGATAGAATGCATGACTTGGGAACATCCCTCTCAGGCGGGCAACAACAGAGACTGTGCATTGCACGAACGATTGCAGTTGAGCCTGATATCATCTTGATGGATGAGCCTTGTAGCGCTCTTGACCCAATTGCAACTGCGGCAATTGAAGAGTTGATTCTTGAATTGAAGAAGGATTTCACAGTAGTTATCGTTACACACTCCATGTCTCAAGCAGCACGTGTTAGCGATTACACCGGGTTTATGTATCTTGGAAGGCTAGTTGAGTTTGGAGAAACTGACAAGATATTTTCAGACCCAGATTTGGAATTAACCAAGAGATACATTACTGGAAGATTCGGTTGAGGTGAAAAAATGCCAATTAGAACAGGATTAGATGATAGATTAAAAGTCGTACGTGATGAGTTGAAACTTTATTTTGCTGAAGCTAGGGAAGCCTATTCTGATGCGATTGAAGCATTCACTAAACTAGATTCACAGGTTTATTCAGAAGTCAAAAAAATACGCCAACACGCTAGGGAAGTGAATTGGGATTTGACAAATGACCTCCTTTTGATTCTCGCACTAAATCAACCATTGATGGGTGATTTGCGTGTAGTAGCAGCATACCTACGTGCTGTCGACACTGTAGAGAGATTAATTCGACATGCAAGAGATATTGCAAGGTCTGACCGCTCAATTGACGAGAATGCAGATGAATTGCCTCAAGTTATTGTGGATGCGGTATTGGGAATGCACACGAATATGGATGATATGGTGAAAATTGTTGCAAATTGCTTGACAGAGATGGAAGAGATTCCAGCTGATGATGTGAGGTCAATTTGGACCTCAATCAAAGAATCTCACAAGAAAGCAGTAGGTGCATTGAGCAGCCTGGATTCAGAAACAATGGGTGGAAAGGCTTCACGTCTCGAAGTTGTAAATATCGTGAGCAGAGTCGAGCGCTCTGCATATAACGTAGTCAGACTTGCAAGTCTGTGGCACCACGCTCTGAATAATGAGAATATTATTCTCGATGCCTAATCACAAGAATCCGAATGCGTCGTACTTCTGTGCGAATGTGTAAATCATAATTGGTACGATGATAATCCCCATCGCGTGAGAACGTCTGATTCCTATTCTCGGTGGCATCAATCCAAGGATTGTTCCAATGATTAGAACTCCAATTCCTATCCAGCCACAAGACAGCCATACCAAGGCTGTAATGAATATGATTACACCCATAACCATCGACTGCAAAGGTACTGCCTCGTGAAGTTGAAGGATTCCTTTTCCAACATGGCGCATCAAAGGCACAGCGATTAATCCTGCAGCAATTGTAAGTGCCAAAAGTCGGATGAAGTCTGTAGTTGGGTGTAGGCCACTCCAAGTGTCAACTGGGTACATCTGCTTTAGAGCGAGGGTTGCACCAGAACGAGATCTTCCAATAATGTAAAGGAACCCAAGAACCATTACAGTAACAGCCGTGTTGGTTGCTGATAGCAATGCAATAACTTCCAAGTCTTGCTTTGGATGCGGACCTGCTCCTTCACCAGCAGCCTCAGCTCTTGCCAGAGCAAGCAAGGCCTCGTCGCTCAATTGGGTTAGTTGACGAGTTTCCCAATCTAATCCGATTCCTTCTTTGCCCTGTATTTTTGCAGCAACGTTTCTACCACCCATGACCAGAACAGTA
>JAKURJ010000125.1 GCA_022452125.1 Candidatus Poseidoniaceae archaeon | reverse complement strand
TCAGAGTCTACCTTTGCTGTAATGTTGCCATCTCCATCGACTTCTATAGTAGACCAACCATCACTTCCATCCTGGCCGGGTTCAGTGTCTTCACCTGGTGCTGAGTTACCGTGGTCATCAAGGCACTGTCCACGCATCTCGATTGTTCCATTCTTGATTAGTTCGAATACGGTTTCAGCTGATTCGCCCTTATATGGGCGGTATAGAATTGCTCCACCGGGAATCTTGAATCCGTCATCCTCTAGCAAAGAGTTGACTTCGTGGTCGATAGCGTGGTTCCACATTTCGTGGTCTTCGATTCGACCATGCTCTCGCATGAAGTGAGAGAGCCCACAGTGCCAAATCTCGTGAGCGAGAATAGTCATACGCTCATCATTGGTCAAGTCATTTAGGAAATGAGGATTGAAGAAAATCCTCTTGCCGTCAGTTGAAGCTGTAGGACATCTATGGTCTACGACAGGTATCAGTTCCAGATTCATCGCCAGAGTGCCGATAAACGGTCTCCAACCCAACAACTTCATCCGATCGTCTGTCCAGTCTTGCAGAGCTTCGGTTTTTGCTCCCTCGTCCTCCTCACTGGGAGGAGAGAAACTCACCTTCTTCTCGTTAATTTCAGACATTCAAATCACCTCAAACGATAATCCTGTTTTCCAATTCTTCGTGCAGTGGATGGTCTAGCAATGCTTCGAGGAAGTCTTCCTTGCCTTCTGAATCCATGACCAATGTGATGTCGTGATGCATTAGTTGGGCCCAATCATTAGGGAACTTGAGGATGATATCGAAGAAGCCGTTCAACAGTTCCTCAGGCCTCTCATGTTGACGCATGTTGTGAACAATAGCGGACAGCATAGCATACCTCTGGTCTGGTCTTTTTGGGATAGTAGGCTTGATTTCTCCAGCCAACATCTTGCCGACGTCAGGTATCTTTCCGCTCCACTGTAAGAAAGCCATGAACTCAAGAGCAGCACCCTCGCCAATCAGGCCCTCGACGATAACATGCAGCAAGTCGTCATCTAGGCGTTTTTGAGTAGCAAGTTCCAACTCCATAGCAACGCGTTCCCAACTTCTTGGACTTGGCCAACCACGCTCTTTGTTACCCTCCATGGAGAACAGCTTTTGCGGCATGTATCGGATGAATCCAGTAACACGTGGGTCTAGGTTGTTCACCAATGCCCAGTCCAGCCAACTCGAAGAGTTGGATGCGACTTCCAAGTGGCAGAATCTGTTTGCTAATGCGCTAGACATGGTTCTAGCAACAGCAGCATCACCAGTTCTGTTACCTGCAGCAACGATGTACCATCCATCTGGAACTTGGTACAACTGACCAAGTCTTCTATCAAGAATGAATTCGTAAGCGGCAACCTGAAGTGTGCTGTCCGCAGCTGTGATTTCATCGAATAGAATGATGCCTCTCTCAGGAGTATCCTTGTTTCCAGCACGAGGCCATTCGGATGAAACAATCCAATCGATTCCTTGTCTGTCATCTCTTGGAACTGGTAGACCACGAATGTCTACAGGTTCTCTCTGCGCTAGTCTAACATCGATAAATCCGATTTCGTTTTCCTTGCACAGGTTTCGAATGAAGGTAGACTTACCAATGCCTGGCGGCCCCCAAATCATCAATGGCGGCACCATCTCCGCCTTCTCTGGATTGTCCCATAGGATATCCAGTTGGTGTTGCAGTATTTTCTTTGCTTTTGTTATGCTTGTTACGTTCATATGTTATTCCTCCTTTAGTTTCGTCGATATTTCGCTTCCCAGCTTTTCAGATAAGGCCAGTCTGGCTTCTCTGCTTTTCCAGATTCGAATGCTCTTTGTCCTGCGATCGAAATCGCATTGATCTTAGATGACTCTGAGACAGTGAAGTCTTTGTCTGAAGCCAATCTCTTCAGAGCCATTCTAGCACGCGATGAGTTGGTGATGTCGACCACCCCTACCAGTAAAGCGGCTCTTTTCCAAGCAGCCGCAGTCATACTCATTATACCCTCAATTAGAGCGTTAATTATCGGCTTTGTAGCCACTCTGGACACAGATAGATGGTAGACAGTGAACTCACAGCAAAATGGATCTGTGTTGATTAGTGGGTTGGTGTATAGGCTTTCAGCAAGGTTGGTCAGTTTCTGCTCAGCAATATCGTTTCTGCCAACCGTATTGGCAGCACTAAGTGTAGCTGTGAGCAGATTTCTGATGACTCCGTTTTCGCCAAGATGCCTTCGCCTTACATATCGTGGTCGAATTGACGCATTGTTGGAATCCATGCCTAGGAATTCCACGCCAAGGTCGGTGTTTAGCCAGATTTCAAGGTCAACTCTACCAAAGGGCATAACTGAATTGTTCGGCGTTTCCCATTCGCCACTCTCTCCAGAAAACATCGGATGCCATTTGCCGCCTTGATTTCCATCGTTGACAGAACCAATAATCAACTTAGGCATGTTAGTGTTCATCTCTGAAATCACGTTACGCAGTCTCAGAATCGGCTTAGGGTTGTAGCCACGCGAGACAAGTGAAGCAAGAATTCGCATCACCTTGTATTGGTCAAACCAATCAAGTGTACTGGAACACCAAGACTCTAGTACTCCAAATGCCGGTTCCTTTTTCTCTTCGATTAAGCGAATCATATCTTGAATCTCGATACCATCGGCCGCGGTTTCGATATCGACTCCTAGGACTTCTGAGAAATGGACTTGTCCACCACGTAAATCGTAGCCATAGGCTTGAATTTTGACCCCGCCCATGTCGTGACAATCGATTATCTCCTCTGCTGTCAGGTGGGCTTTGAAATGTGGAATCTTGAGTAATGTAACCTGTAAATCATACCATTCTGGAACTTCATGCCAGAATCCGCCAATCGATAGCGAGTTCTTCTTCCTAGGTTTGGGATGAAGGCTTAATCGGTCTCCGAAACCGATTATGGTATCGACAAATGGGCATCGGTTTAGTGAGCATGACAATACACGGCGTTTGATGTTGACTTTAGTCAAAGCAGGCCCTTTGTGGACATTTAGACTTCGAATGAGTCTCTTGCCAGTGACATTGATTTCGTCCAAGTGCTTGTCTCCAATGATTGTAATGTGTGACCAGTCTTGAGATAGGTTTAGCTTGTCGACTTCGTTGGTCTTAATCATCAGAGCATCAGTACCTTCGCACTCGGCATTCCTGTCTCTAGTAACGATGGCTCCCCAGACACTGTCTATAGGCAGGGTGGGGTTAGAGCCGAAGCGATGCATGGCGTAGAAATCGTTCTTGTCCTTGACACGAATCTCTTCGAAGGCACCCTTGATTCTGATAGTCTGCTCCGGGTACTTGTTGAATGAAATAACAGCACCGGATTTCTTGATGTTGATCTCCTTTAGGGAATCGAACTCCTCCAGGATTAGCGTTCTTCCATATTGAACGTCCTCGACGGTAATCGATTCAACATCATTACCGATGAATTGTAGACTCTCGTCCAGGTAGGTGATGTTGATATTGCTTTGATTTGGCATTGCTTTGTAAATTGTGTTCATATCGTATCCTCCTTGTCTTTGAAGTTGTCAAATCGAACCTACATCTTCCGTTGTTGTGTATCGGTGATTTCGGTCCAAATGTGAGCGCTCAGGTGCCGTAGATAGCAACAAACACCATCCGGCAAAACTCATTGCCATGGGCCCTATTTAAGGCCGATGTTTTCCTTGGGAGAAGCGAAGCTCTTCCTAAGAAATCATGTTGAGAATTAGATAGTCCGCCCACACTCTTTTTTTCTTCTTCATACTACGTATGAAGAAAAAAAGAGTGGGCTACCCGAGGCAAAAAATCGTCCGCCCCGAGGCAGTAATTCTTACCTCATTGACATATATAACACTCTTGAAATCAAACCAATGAAAGTAGAAACTCCTCCTGTGTTGAGTTAATGCAATCAGAACTTCTGACTTTTCGCACCAATGAAATTGCATCGCTCATTTCCAATCCTAACTCA
>JAKURJ010000124.1 GCA_022452125.1 Candidatus Poseidoniaceae archaeon | reverse complement strand
GAGATGTAATCGACACAACTCAAACAGGAGCTCAGTTCCTTGACAATAAGATGCCTGTAGCAAATTCAAGCGTTGAACCTTCAGATGTTCAAACTTGGGACAATGTTTTGTTTGTCGGAAATGGGTTTGACGCCTGGGGGCTCTCATTAGCGAACAATACTTTGCCTTATCTGGACGACCCAGTGGCTTATGCTTGGACATTTGGAGATGGCAATACCTCTTCTTTGAAGAGCCCAGTTAGGCCGTATCTAGATGTGGGTCAGTACAATGTTTCACTGAAGATTCTAGACCAAGGGGGAACTTGGTCTGAGTCAGATGTCACTTCAATTAACGTGACAGATGATTCGCAACCGAATCCAATCATTTCTGTCAACGGCCAGGTAATCACGGACAATCTCTCGATACTAACTGGACAAATCATCCAATTCAGTGCTGAAAGAACGACCGATAACGTACCAATCAGCCATTTGGAGTTCACATGGGACTGGGGTGACGGTGACATAGAATCCGGTAAAGGAGTATCACGAGCTTACCACCTTTGGCAGGATGGACTAACTGCAGTTACTGTTTACAATCTGACTCTGACAGTTAGCGATGGAGTAAATGTGGCATCAACAGTAATCGAGATTATCGTGAACAACAGGGCGCCCGGTCAGATATTCTCTGACACAATAATCACAGAAACGTTCACAGCAACTATGTTGCCAGATGTTTTCGATGATGTAGACGGAGAATTGGTAGGCTGGAATTGGGATTTCACCGAAGGCGTCAATCTTGACGGTGGAGTTGTAGATAGAACCAATCTGTTCGTAGACTTCCTATCCACCGAACAAAATCCTATGGTGGCCTGGTCCACTCCTGGGGTCAAGTACGTGAATCTGACAGTAACCGATAACGACGGTGCTCAGTCCATTGCTCAAGTTATGGTTCAAGTATTGAATCAGTTGCCTGTTGCGCAATTCGAAGTCAGAGACTCTGGGTCAGCTGGTAGTCCGGTTATTGATTTCAGAGTCCAAGATGGACAAGTGGACGTCCCTTACACTTTCAACGGAAGAACCAGTTATGACCCCGATGGCCTTGTTGGAGATTCTAGCGATCTAGAATTCCTTTGGACTTTCTCTGATGGAACTACCTCCAACGATTCTCTGGTAATTCATAACTTCTCGACTCCAGGTGAACATTCAGTATCGCTAATTGTTATCGATGAGAACGGTATGGAGAGTGAAGAAAGAACATTGTCGATAAGGATTCAAAATCCAAAGCCGATCATTTCCGTGAAGATATTTGATATTTGGTATAATGGCGATTTGGTCACCACTTCTACGCCCATCGCTGAAGGAGCATCCTTCGATTATTCACACACATTCGATGATGATGGAAACGTGGTTACCACTCCTGGACAAATGCTTTACTTTGATTCATTAGGTACTAGAGATGGCGATAGAACTTACGAAGGAAGGTTTGTTCCACTGGAATCAAATCATTCTGATTGGAATGGAATTGTAGAATATTCGTGGGATTTCGGAGATGCAACTCCAATTTCGCACGAACCTATGCCTTGGCACTCCTTTGACCGACCGGGTACATACAAGGTATCGCTTACTGTCAGGGATTCTTACTTGACTGGAGACGTAACTAGGGCCACATTCCACATCGTAGTAAACGAGCCACCTACTATTGGTGAGTTTGACATTCCTGACACAATTTATGTTGGCGAATCTGTCGTATTAGATGCTAATGTCTCTGATTCTGAAGACCAAACTGAGTATGTTGTCTGGCGTGATTTGGATGTTAATGATGGATTACACACTGACAGAGATGAGAGAATCTCTTCAACCATCGTCGTACTTTGGGAAAGTGACCTGGACTTTGATTCAGATGGAAACGGTGATGCTAGAGATGATTGGATTACGCCTTCAGGAGCAGACCGAATTAGAGTCGCTGCAAGTTGGGAAGATGTTGGCATCAAGTCAGTCAGAGTTTCAGTTTGCGACGGCATGGGAGTTTGTGTCTACAAAGATACTGAAGTTACAGTATTGGCTGAAAAGGTAGCAGATCCAAGTCTGTCTGATTTCTCACTTCAAGATTGGCAAGAATGGTTAGTAGACGCTAGTGGTGAATCTTTCTTGGTTTTGGCTCTTATTGTAGCAGTGCTAATTTTGGGCTGGGCAGTAATGCGAAGTCCGACTGAAATTGAGGAAGAAGCAGAACAAGCTGCAGCGACATATGATGTCGATGAAGTTCAGTCATACGGTGGAGTTCTCGGTATGGACCAGCATACGCCACCTCCTGCCCCAGGCATACTTTCGAAAGACGAACGCAGAAGCGGTGCTTCTGGCTATGTAAGGCCTCTTCGCAGAAGGCGTTGAAGGGAAAACCGATTAACCCCCTTGGAGTGTATCACCCCCCATAGGGGGGTGTAAAATGGGCCTTAGACTGAATCTTGTAGTCTTGACAGTTTTCTTGCTGCCATTAGTCGTACCTTCGAATATTACTCCTGTTCAAACTGTATCTGCAGATTCAAATTGTGACAATGGAGATTTCGTAACTCCTAGTTGGAATAAAACTGTAGAACGACTAGCTAAGGTTCCTAATGTGTACAATTACGATTTTATTTTCGATGAAGGCAGACGAGGTAGCGAAGAAGGTCAGACTCAAATCAATGAAGAATACGATGGCCCAGAGGAAACTTGGATGACTTGGGAGCCGAATAATGATCTGAGATTGTTAAGAGATGATTTCCAAACAACCATGCTAATTGGCAATGATGCTGTTGGGACTCTCCGAGTCAACCTCGACCACGAAAGGCGCACTACTATTTGTGTGACTATCGAGACAACAAACAGTTCCTATGACCCTT
This sequence comes from Candidatus Poseidoniaceae archaeon, assembly GCA_022452125.1. Classification (GTDB taxonomy): domain Archaea; phylum Thermoplasmatota; class Poseidoniia; order Poseidoniales; family Poseidoniaceae; genus MGIIa-K1. The sequence continues at coordinate 1,117 of JAKURJ010000124.1, read as the reverse complement.
CAGCAGACGTATATTTGATGACGAACTCTCAGTATGATAGATACACACAAGCTTACGATATTGCTCATGGCGCATGGGGGCTAAAAGAGAACAGAGATGATGATGACCCCACAAGTGATGTACCTCCTGAATGGCGTAGTTTTACGGTTGTAGGTTGGCATTCGTTCAGAGACTCTCACCAGTATGAGGATGTGAAACAGGTTTCGTTTTCAGTATCTTTGGATGGACCTGAAGTCAGTAGTGGTCTGTTCGGGGAGGAATCAAAACAATATTTCAACATTGTAATTGACAATACGAACAATTCTCATCGGTATGATGCACAGCCTGAGACAACGATAGCAGCATACGTTTCCGTTGTTTCTGAACCTAGGTCAACAATACTCCCTAATTGGACCGTTTCATTGGTTTGTTGTGGATTGATGATGGGTATTTTGGTAGTTCCAATAATTATGAACAAACGTTACATGAATTCTGGACTAAGCCTAACATCTGAGAATCAGCAGTTACAGGAAGGAATGGTTCCTTCCTTGGAACAAGACCAATCCGGTTAGTATTCTAAAAGAGACCAAGCGTCTCTTAGGTCACGAACGTTGACCAATCCCTTGTCTGAAATCTTGAATTCGTTCCTCATTGTTGCGTAAACCAAACTTTGGTCGAGCATTGGTGCATGAAGTCTTGTCCAGTCGCCACCACTGTTTAGTGCCATCAGGCTGTGACTCAACCCTTCTCCAGTTAGTTCAGTTGCTGCCTCAATAATCTGTAGTGCATCATCATGGTTGTTTGCAGTTCCACAGAATTTCACAATGTCTCCAGCATCCTGGTTGTCTCTGACCATTGCTACAATAGTTTCAGCATCTGGGGTGCCGTTAATGTCATGGGAAGATGCGATAATCTGGCATCCGTTAGCGTTGGCAGCATCTTGAAGGGACTTTCTGGTGGATTCATCAATGGACAACTCTAGGTCGATCCAGGATACTTTCGAATCGATTGCTTTCTGTAGGATCTCGATTCTCTCAGACTCGACACCCGGGAAGAATCCTCCTTCGGAAACTGGTCTGACTGTGAAGATAACTGGAAGTGGTAGACCTTCTTTCAGTGCAGCGATTGATGCTTCTAC
>JAKURJ010000123.1 GCA_022452125.1 Candidatus Poseidoniaceae archaeon | reverse complement strand
TAGGCGTAACAACTTCAGTTGCACCCTGAAAGAATCTCGTGCAAAAGATGCTCGTGCGATGTGGAATACTAGAATGCGAAGTCTAGTGATTGCTCGCAAAGTCATAGAAGTGATGGATTCTTGAACCCCAAGCAAGTGAGGAGTAAACATGGAATCAGCACAACAACTGCAGATGGTCGTAGCGGAAGTACAAGCTGCTAGGCAACAAGTTGCATCTCTCAACGCTCAAGTTAGAGAACTGGAAGGAACAGTTGCAGCAGTTAAAGAACAACCTGAAAACATGGCACTACATCGCCAAATGGGTACTATTCTTGTTGAAGTAAAAGATAGAGAGCAGTTGCTGTCAGATTTAGAAACAACTCTCACGCAAATGAAATCCGCTGTAGAAACTATGGCAAAGCGAGAGGCTGAACTTGTATCCACCTATGAAAAGTTGAAGCAATCTCTAGAGGGATGCACTTGGATGAGTTAGCCACCTGGATTGCACACGCCTCCGAGAGTGGTGCTGTTCCTGTACTTACAGGAAGAAACGGTGACATGGACACAATCGGTTCGGCGATTGCGTTAGCATCCTCTAACCCTAACCTCATGGCATGTGGCCTACATATTGGGAAACTAGCTAAACGCCTCTGTAGTGAAATGAATGCACCATTCAGAAAACTTGCAAAAGAACCTTCTTGGCCCGCAAAAATTGGTGGAATAATAATAGTTGATGCCGCTTCAGAATCTCAGACTGGTGTTGAAATCCCAGAAGGAGTGCCGATATGTGTTATCGATCATCACGATACTTGCGACTGGAGTTTTGGCGAAAAAGACCTCGAGGTTCGAAACGATGCAAGAGCAACAACTCAAATCGTATTCCAATACTTGAAAGAACAGGCTCCCGCTTCGCTAACAGACGAAGTACGTAAACTCTTACTTGCAGGACTAATCACTGATACTGGAAGATTCAAGCATGCTGACAAATCATCATTAGAATGCGCTTCAGAGATACTAGATGGTGCTGAATTTGAGTACCAAGAATTTGTGGAGCATATTCAGACTGAGGAAATTAACTCCAGCGAAAGAGGGGCTATTCTGAAAGCCCTGTCGAGATGTCAATCGACGGAATGTGGAGTTTGGAATCTTGTACATACTCATGCAGGTATCCACGAGGGAAAAGTTGCAGGTATTTTGATCCAAACTGGAGCAGAGGTTGCCCTAGTTTCTAGGTTCAGAGATGGTGAAACAAGATTGACTGCCAGGGCACCCCGGTCGTCAACAATCAATGGAGTACATCTAGGTCAAATGATGCAGACTCTGAGTGAGACCTTGGGTGGAGAGGGTGGTGGCCATGATGGTGCTGCTGGTTGGACTGGTAAGAGCGATAGAGTTGCTGCAGAAAGCGCTTTCATCAATTTATTAGCACAGACTAGGAGGAATCAAAAATGAATCCAGAGGAAATAATCCATGCATTTGAAAATGGTGAGAGAGAACTTGAACCGTTACTTGAAAAAATGGGATGGGAAAGCTGGCTTGGTGTCGCCGAACTTGGACTTATCATGGGAAGTGAAATTGTCACATTTTTGGAGGAAAAATTGAGCCCTGCAGAATCAAAAGTACTTGAATTGGTCAAGAAGAGAATTGCTGGAGAAATTAACTTAGATTCTATAGAAGAGGCTCTTGAAGTTGCAAGAAAACCTGAAACTAGAGATTTGGCACTTGAAGGCAGATTGCGAATGGAAAGAGGATTAGTCCATTTTGAAAACGGACAGATTGAGGAGGCCAGAGATGACCTAACTTGGGCAGAAACGAGACTGAAATCTGTGGCAAAAGCTAGCAGAGACCATGACATTTCTCTCCTAAACAAAGCAGCATTTCACCTCTCGATTGATGAACCAATGATGGCTCTACATGTTCATGGAGAGATATCTAGAAAATCTGGACATGCTAACGAAACTCTTGCAATCTCCAGAATCCAAGCAGCAAGAATTCATTTGGCGTTTGGACATATATTCGATGCTGCAAGATGTGCCTTTAACGCTCATGCGCATGCAATGATTGCCAAACAGATAGAATTGGCAGTTGAATCTGGGGCAATATTTGTTGAAATATCATCTGGGTTCATCAATGATGAAGCAGAAAAATTTGCAGACCAAGTCGCTGAATCAAAGCCACTATCCGCTGGTGAAACCGCACCGATTTTACAGGTACACTCTGATGATGTATTCGGTGTTCTCGAATGGTGCATTGAAAACACAAAGGAGGGATATTCTGGCGAAGAGAGACCCGACCTGCGAGCGCTAGTTATGCTAGCAAAACGTCTAGAGAGAGCAGAGTTGTTCGCTGATTTACTTTCATCACCTAACGAGGTTGAAGATGCATTACTTGCTGCTTTATGTGCTTCAATTAGCGAGGGAGATTCCGCTACAATGTGGACTGCGAGAGTTACAGAGATTATGACTCTGAAGGATGTTTAGAGCATTGCTTGTGCCTTTAGCATCCATTCCTCAGCCCAAGATTCGCCAGAAGTGTATAGAGATCGAGCCATGAAGAATGCCTCTGCGGCCTCGCCTGCTTCGATTAAATCCTGCAATCTCTTCAGGTCGACATCTACAGGTTCCTCTTCTATCTCTTCCTCCTCAATAGGAACAACAGATACGGTCTGTGAAAGATTCTGCATTCGAGATAGGAAATCCGCCCGAGTTTCTAATGATGGGCCACTCCATGGAATTGATTCTTCACCGTCCATTGCGCCTTTTAGCCTGGCCAAGAAGAGGTCGCGAACTGGTTCTGTTGGACGTATTTGCTGAACATGATCATAGCATAACCAGGCTTGGTCGACCTCGCCTCGGCGTTCATGAAGTCTGCCAAGTTCCATCCACAATTCGTGATTTGCTGGCCGATGAGCAAGTAGATGGTGCACTAGTTCAATGAAAATCTCTTCGTGTCCTGCACTTCGTATTCTCTCCAATCTTCTACCATAGACAATATTCGCTCTCTGGTCTGTAAAGTCTAGACCTTTACATCGAATTGCAAAGTTATCCAAACTATCAGAATCCAGCTTGCTAAACCAAACTTCAGGCTCCAGTGAATCGGTTAAGAATGCGGCTTCAAGTAACTCTAGACCTACTTCCATGTGGTTGAGGCCTTTGAGTTGACCAAGTTGATTTGGGTCACGCCCTAACACAACAAACAAGTCCTCCAATACCAAAGAGAGGCCTTCTCCATCTTGGCGCATATGCTTAATCTCGGCTAAACAACGCCAATTTCTTTCGTCGGTAAAATCGTATAGGACAGCCTGCTGAGCATTCTGTTCTGCCCAAGCAAGATTCTCATCTTTTCTTTCTGGGTCCTTTTTTGATAACTTCACGAATCTATCTGCCTGTGAGCGATGCCTACTTCCCAAATTCCTGCGAGGGTGCTGGAGGATGGAAGCACTATCCATTGAATCAACTCACTGAACTGACATGAAACCTGATCTGTCATAACCCCAAGGTATTGTTGCATCGATTCCAATCTTTGCAGTATTTCCATCATTTAGACGAGAGGGGTCGAGACTAGAGCCCTTTTGATTTGAAAGAATAATTGAGTCTGAATCTGGTTGCCATCTGGTCATCATCGCCCACTCTACTCGCACAGGGTCTGTGATATCGATATCTTCATCCACAATTGTAACCATTTTCATTGAGCGATGACCATCTAAGGCTGCTTGAATCGCCCTCTTCCCATCGCCTTCTTTTTGGACACGTATTTTGACTACAGCAGCCAACCAGCCACCGCCCCCTTCAGTCATGTGAACATCCAAGCACTCACAAACTTCACTTACAGCAGACTTGATTGTCGGTGCTCTTGGGAGTCCCATCAGCGTTTTATGTTCTGCTTCTGCTGGAATAAGCGCATGGAAAATTGGGTTCGTTCTGTGTGTAATTCCATCGATTTCGATTATTGGCTCCTGGCGTATGTCATCGACTGTACCGGTAATATCGACATATGGGCCTTCGTCATCATTCTCAGTAGTAATACGGCCCCACATTGCATATTCCGCATTTGCTGG
>JAKURJ010000122.1 GCA_022452125.1 Candidatus Poseidoniaceae archaeon | reverse complement strand
AGTAACGGAACTATGGCTCTAAACATGACTAATCACACTGAATATATACGCACAGTCAAGGTAAGTAAAGATGTCCGATATGTCGCACAAGGTTCTAACGACAATTCTATCAAAATTACTGACATTGCAAATCAAACTGTCATTCAGACAATACAGACTTGGTCTGATGTTTATGACATCGATTTTTCAGCCGATGGAGGCACATTAGTCGCTGCTAGAGGTCGAGCGGACTCCATGTCTGCGTACAGTACAGACACTTGGAGTTCGCTTGGCTCTATGGAAGGTTTTGGAAGTAATGGTAACAACAGGGGAGTATATTCGGTTGAGTTCCATGAAGATGGAGACAAGTTAGCTGTTGGTTGGCGCAGAGGTTATGTTTCACTACAAATGGCTGCAGATGCATTCATACGTGTGCATGGCCTTTACTACACCTCGCTAATGGAGAGCCCTTGGAGGTCAACTTATCCAACAGTTGACGAATCGGTCAGAGTTTGGGAATATGATAGAGTAACATCTACCTTAGATGTATGTGATTCGAAGCATTATATTGGTTCGAGTACTAATGGAGTAAGTCCACAATACGCTGACAAGGCAGCGAATTATTCTGAAACTGGATTATGGGACTGTAAGTACACTGAAAGCCAAATTCTTGAGATTCCTTACGGTCGAGCGGCTGGAGCCCTAATGGTCACATCTGGAGGGAATACAGAAACATGCCTACAAACAATTGGTGGACTTTCCATGGGCCAGGTCAGGTGGATAATTTCTGGCTCAACTAAGAGCACATTGACTTCGCCAGGTGGTTTGCCTGCACTAAATTGGAATTCCGTAGTTCCAAATGATGACGGAAATGGTATTCCAGAATGGATTGATTTAGACGCCTCGTGCCCAGACACAGAGATTGTTTTGTCTCACCGGTGGGAGAATAAGACAGACACCACAATTCTACACGAAACCGTATTGTGTGCGAATTGTGCGCAAACTGACTCGATATATTCCTCTAGCTCATCGAGATATCGCGCCATTGCAGGCGAGTTCAGGTCGGATGTGACTCAGGGTGTTGCTGCTTCCTCAGGAGAGGGTTCGATTGGTTTCACAGAAATGGTTTACGCAACTAACAATAACAACGGAATATACATTGTTCCATTGGTCGACAATTTCACTCATGGTGCTGCTGACGCAATTGCTAATGGCGGCATAGCAATTAACGCTTCAGTGAATTCCTCACGCAGTGGAGAGTGGCCACTTCAAACCGACATGCGAGCATTTATTTCATTGGACCAGATTTCTAAGAATCTGAATTTCCTTAAGTTCCTGTTGACAGATTTGGGACAATTAAAGTGGGAGCAAATGGGCTTTACAGGACTTGATGCATGGGGCCTATACACATCTTGGGCTAAACTTGGAGTAAACATGTCCTATCTGCTTCCTGATGCCGATTCTGATGGTATCTGGGATGGTGATGACGTTTGTCCAGAAACAGAATTAGGATTGTCCGTTAACATGCAAGGTTGTGCTGAAAACCAACTCGACGAGGATAATGACGGATTCACTAACGACATCGATGACTGTGATGATGTAGCTGGGACTTCTATCTACGGTAGTGTTGGATGTCCTGATGCTGATGGAGATGGCTGGCAAGACTCGGATGATAGCCATCCAAATGACAATTCAGAGTGGAATGATACAGATATGGATGGATTTGGAGATAACTCTGATGATTGCATTAGCGAGTTTGGAAATTCCACTCAAGACTTGCTTGGTTGCGTTGATTCAGATGATGATGGTTGGTCTGACTCGGGAGATGATTTCCCTGAGGATCCGCTAGAATGGAAGGATTCTGATTCGGATGGGTACGGCGATAATGCTGACGTATTCCCGTTTGAAGTCACACAATGGTTAGATTCAGACGGCGATGGATTTGGTGACAACAACACTGGACTTGAAGGAGACGACTGCGTAAATGTGAGCGGTTCTTCCAATATGGACGGCTTATTCGGGTGCATAGATTCTGATGGCGATGGATGGGCGGATTCAATCGACGATTTACCATCTAATCCTGAGCAATACAGAGACGTTGATGGCGATGGTGTTGGGGATAGTGCAGTATCTGGTTACTATGATTTGTGTATTGACACATCTGCAGATGAAATAGCAATGGTAGATTCAAACGGTTGTGGGCCATCGCAGAGAGATGTTGACTACGATTCATTTAATGACGACGTCGACCAATGTCCGAATACTCCACTTTTACAATCTACAATGGTCAACACAACTCTGTACTTAGATGATGATAACACAGTGCTAAATCCGTTTGTAGGATGTGCTCCTTCGGAGATTGATGCAGATGGTGATTTAGTAACCTCTGACTTAGATTGGGATGACAACAATCCGTATCAGTGGGCAGATACTGATGGGGATGGTTATGGAGATAATTCCGATGAACAAGGAGGAGATGATTGTCCCACACAGAAGGGAACTTCGATTTATGACCAGGTAGGATGTTTCGACCTTGATGGTGACGGATGGTCATTCGACCATGATTTCAACGATGGCGATGCCACTCAATGGAATGATACTGACGGTGATGGATTTGGTGATAATTGGGACAATCCTGAGTGGAACGATTCCAGAATTTATGGAGAATTTGTAGTTGGTGCCACACAACCGGACAGATGTCCAACTGAATACTCTGCATTCCTTTATTCAGATACACAAGGTTGTCTTTCTAGCTTGGAAGTTGTTGAGGAAGACGAGCAGAAATCCAGCCAAGATTCTGAAGAAGATGATTCTAACTTCGTTCTAATCTTGGGAATAGCAGGAGTCGGAATTGTCCTGATATTATTCGGTGCTATCGCTGTATTGATTCGTAAGAAGCCTAAATCTGGAGCAAAATCTGGCAAGGCAGTTCATCCATCTTTGGAAGATGCTAATGAAGCATAAGTCGATACTGACTCAATAGCATCTGCAGAACAAGTCATGCAACAAGTAGAATCAGAGAAGTTAATCGAACATGTTTCGTCCTGGGAAGAACTACCGGAAGGCGAATGGTTGCCTAATGATGAAAACGGCGTCAACTGGTATCAAGATAAGGACGGGCGCTACTGGTACTCGACAGATGACGGATTCAGAGTTTGGGATGATTGAAATTATCAAAGACTGAATCATCCTAACAACACCATGCAAGACGTATTTCTCATCACAGGTGCTTCCAAAGGTTTGGGCCGCTCACTAGCTCTATCAATCGCTAATTCTGGTGGCACAGTTATCGCACTAGCAAGAGAAAGCCCGGAACTAAAATCAATTGAAGCTGAATTGAAGAAAATCTCTAACGAATCCTTCGCTGTTGTTTGTGACCTAGCAGATTCTTCACAAATTTCACGAACTGCGGAAATGATAGTTTCTGATTTCGGCCACATCTCTGGGATCATACATAATGCTGGGACCATTAATCCAATTGGGAATATGCTCAATATTGAAAGAGAAAGATGGGAGCGAACAATCCAGGTTAACTTGCTGGGAGTCCAAGATTTAACTCGCTCTTTAGATTCTATAATTGGAGGGGAAAATCACACGAGGATTACTACGATTTCGAGTGGTGCAGCCCAGCGTTCTTTGCACGGTTGGAGCGCATATTGTGTGTCCAAGGCTGGTCTTGATATGTGGACAAAATGCATGGCGGAGGAAGGAGAAAATACGAACATTTCTGCACTTGCAATCGCACCCGGTATTGTTGATACAGGTATGCAACAAGAAATCCGAGAAGCCGATGAGTCTTCATTTCCTTTGCTACAAAATTTCAAAGACTATTACAGAAATGGAGAACTGTCAAAACCTGATGATGTAGCGATTAAACTACTTCCATATTGCCTCGGGAAATTGGGCATGAACGGTGACAGGTTGGATGTTCGTAACTTGTGATACTTAGCCGTATCAATGGTAACGGTCATAAGCCCTAACCATAGCCTCAGCCTGAGGGAGCCAAATGCCAGGAACAACCCGTGTTGAAATTCGAACACTAAAGGGCGGTCGCTACTGTTGTGTCGACGACAAAGCCTACAAGATCAACTCG
>JAKURJ010000121.1 GCA_022452125.1 Candidatus Poseidoniaceae archaeon | reverse complement strand
GTACTGCATCATCACTGATGCATTCATCCTTCCATGCCCAATGCTTTGGCCATTCAATTTCAGGGTGAGCTTTGGAAACTTCAAATCCGAGAATGTTGAATGTGTTCTTGACATTCCACTGAATGCCCATAGCATTTACTTCAGACTCAGTGGGGAATCGAAATTTCGTGATTCCAGTATTGTTCATTACAGGTTTTTGAGGTCCATTCCCATCAGAATCAACGAGCAATACCTTCCCATCATGCTCAAGATAGAGTACAGATGATGGGTGGTCCATGCTAAGCCGTACAGTTATTGTGATTTAACTTTCAGTGAATCTCCATTCACTCTTCTTCTGGCCTAATATCTTCAGGCTCAGGCAGTTCTCGAACCTCTAAATCAACGCTACTAGGTGGTAGAATTTCTTTATTCAGGTCCTCATTTAGCCTAATTTCGTTTAGGCGCCTAACCTGAGGATTAATTTTAGATTGGAATGAGCCGACCGACTGATTGTATGTCTTAATCGCACTCTTCAAGTTGTCTCCTACTTTCTGATAGTGCTCTGACCAAGTTGCGAATCTACTGTACAATTCTCTGCAGATTTCAATCGCCTCACGTGTATTTTCAGCTTGCTCAACTTGCCTCCATTGGAAAGCGATTGTACGCAACAATGCCAACAAGGATACCGGGGATGCTATGAGTATGTCATTTTTCATAGCGAATTCGTGAAGGTCACGTTCAAAATCAAAGGTTATTGCCAATAGAGCTTCAGAAGGTACGAACATTACAACGGCTTCAACATCTCCATCAACCGAGTCTCTGTAACCCTTTGACTTCAATTCCTTGACACGTTCCTTCATCGCACTAGCATGCTCTTGCAGCAGTACATCTCTTGTAGCATCATCAGACTCTTCAATCGATTCTAGGAACTTTTTCCCTGTTGCTTTCGCATCAATGGGAACCTTTCCTCCTCCTGGGATGTTGACGATGAAATCTGGGCGCTTTCCATCTGTTTGGGTATCCTGCTCAAAATAATCAATTCCTTCTCTTAGCCCGGACATTTCCAAAATATTGGTTAGACTAATTTCTCCCCAGTTTCCTCTAATATTGGCACTCTTGGTTAGAGCAGTTGACATTATGTTGGCTTCCTTGCCTAATTTTTCGGCTCCAGCAATCATTTGTTGGACGTGCTGCTTGATATCTCCGTATGCTTGGTTCCTCGCCTTTTCCATTTCTTTGTTTTCTGTTTCCAGTTTCGATATCTGTTGAGATAGCGGTTGAAGCAAATTTTCAATTTCCTTCTTTCGAGATTCTAATTGACTATCAGCATCACTTTGCTGCCTCTCAAAACGCTCCTTTGCTAATGTCAGAAACTGTTCATTATTGTTTGCGAGTGCTTTGTTTGCTAGTTCGTTAAACTGGCTGGAATCGAATCCTGAATCTACTTCAGCAGGGTTTTTCAGGGAGCGCAAAATTAGGACTTGGATTCCAATTACTGCTAAGAATAGCAGACCCAAAATCACCATTTCTTGTGTTGACATGATTCGTCTTTGGGGCAGGGGTTCTTGAACCCATCCTTTGGGATTAGAAATGATTGAAGTAATACAGCCTCGAGCGGACTTCATGCGAGTCGAGCAACTCAACGAGGGCATGTGGGCCATGACCTACCTCGTCGTATGCGATTCAACCCACAAGGCAACACTGATTGACCCAGTTTGGGATAATCTAAGTGACTACCTGTCATTGCTTGAAGACCAAGGTCTAGAACTTGAATACGCAATGGCAACACACACCCATGCTGACCACATAACCGGCTGCTTCAAGTTGGCTGAGATGACTGATTGTGAATATGTCATGTGGAATGACACTCCTTCAATGGGGGTGACAATCTATGTTGATGAAGAGACATCAATTTCGATGGGAGATGTAGAGTTCCATTATCATCACGCTCCTGGTCACACTGGCGATTCGATGATTATCGAATGTGGAGATTATATTTTCACTGGAGATTTCCTATTCACAGGAGATGGAGGAGTTGGACGTGACGACCTACCAAGCGGCAGAGTCCACATGCACTGGCAAGCTTTGGACGTGCTTGAGAGATTCTCAGGTGAAGTACTAGTCTGTACTGGACACGATCCTCCTGGAACTGAAATGCAGACAATGCAGTGGAACCGTGATAACAATCCAGTGTTGAAAATGGAATCATACGAAGAGTATGCAGAATGGCAAGAAACAACTTCTGCAAATCTAGGATATGTGTCAAAAATAAAGACTGCACTACCGGCAAATATCTTCGCTGAAATTCCAGAAGATGTCCCTTGGATGAATTAGTCCAGCGGGTTTTCTGGGCTCTTTAGAACCCCTTCGTGGGCAGTGGGCAAATTGTCTAGGTCTGTGAATGTGAGAGTAGCACCTGGGCCGATTCCGCCTTCGATTCTTTCTGACATCGGACATCTTACATTCAACTGGATTCGTCCACGATTTCTTGTTAGATCGTAGGATTGTGGATTCAATTTCTCAATCGCTTGTTGTTCGAATTGCTTTCGAATCGTTTTGCCTTGCCACCATGCATATCCCCATTGGAAGGTAACTCCAACGGCAGTTGCGCAATACAGTACCATCAGAACTGTGGCTGCGAATAAGATAGTGTTTCCATCATCTCTAGCTTCAGTCATCAAGTCACGTCCAAGTAAGAATAGAAGTCCGACACCGACAATTGGTGTAAGCATCGAATCCAACCAATCAGCGATTGGGATTATTCTTCCTCGTGCAGGGTCGACCAAGACAAGGTTTGATTCGAGTGCAGTAGCGACAATTCCAACGATTCCCAATAATAGAACATAGAATAGCCCTGCAAGGATGAATTCAGTCATCAGGGAATCTAGGCGTAATGTCCAGTGAATGATCAACCAGGAGAAAAGTCCCAGGAATACTACGCGAGGGACTTTGTGGAAATGGACAGCGATATTGGATGCATCCAGAACTTTAGCATCATTACTGCAATGGTCATTTCCTGCATCAGGAACGTGGATGATTTGTTTTCCAAACCAAGTTTCAAGTAATTTGATTGCATTAATCAAAAGCTTCCTGCGAATCAATAATACCTCTAAGAGGTAAAGAACAGGGATTCCAAGAATAATAATTGGTAAGGTGGCGATTGCCACGATGGGTAGAATGAAAACCATTGGGACTAACAAAAAGTGAGTTATTGTGAGTGGATACAACATATCTGTTTCATTCAGTTTTGCTCTACTCGCTTTAATTCCCAACCTGCGAGATTCTTCATCAAGTACTTCACGAAAATGCTCAACTTGCATTCCGGAATCAAGTATTTTCTGGACTGTAGCTCGGTAATTTCTTTCTGCCGGCCCGACTCCTAGAATTACTGTTTGATAGAGCAATTTTGCTGGCAAAGCGAGAATAACGGGGAGAGCCAAAATACCGATGGCCCACAATAAATTCCCGACATCGAGACTAGAGGCCATATTGCCCCGTGTATGCCTACCCCTCAAGAATGTTCATGGAGGGACTACGTCAGAACTACCGATAATGGCACGAATCGCTGTTACCGACGGTATGGCTCCGGCTGCTGTTGCAGTACTGGAAAAAGCGGGTCACGAAGTAGTCATAGGATACATAGAAAAATCAGATTTGTTATCAGGTGCGTTAGATGGTTTTGATGCAATTATTGTACGTAGTGCGACGAAGTTGACAGCAGATGTTATCGAGGTAAGTCAAGGACTTTCTGTAATTGGACGTGCAGGTGTGGGCGTTGACAACATCGACCTTGAAGCGGCTGGGTCAGCAGGAATAATGGTGGTTAATGCTCCTAATGCTTCAACGCAATCTGTTGTCGAGTTGACTATTGGACATCTTTTGTCTTCGGTCCGACATATACCAAAATCTGATAGAAGTATGCGCCAAAATAAGTGGGAAAAGAAAGCGATGAAGGGAACAGAGCTTTCAGGTAAATGCCTCGGATTAATTGGATTTGGGAGAATTGCTCAAGGGGTTGCTAATGTTGCAAAATCCCTAGGTATGGAAATTCACACCTACGACCCTTATCTGCCACCAAAGGTTGCCAAGGCACAAGGCACTCGACTCCACAAAACCCTCGAGGCGTTGTTTTCCAACTGCACCCAC
>JAKURJ010000120.1 GCA_022452125.1 Candidatus Poseidoniaceae archaeon | reverse complement strand
CATTGCCGGTGGGGCAGGTGGGATTGCCGGTGGCGCAGGCGGCATTCCCGGCGGTGCAGGTGGCATTCCCGGTGGTAGCGGTGGTTGGTTTGTTTCTTCTTCTGTCATAATTTAGCCTCCAATAGCCGTACGACGGCGCCCTTCCATCGATGCACAGCGTATAACCATTGTGCGAACATTCTCTATCAAAGCATGTCGGTTGTGTAAAAAAAACGGTAGATTGATGAGGGGTAGATATGACCGCGAAACATGGTAGGTCTTGACACTTCATCCCCTCCAGTCATCTTTGTTGTAGGAACTGCTGGCGCAGGCAAGTCTTCTTTAGTCACGTCATTCCAACGTTGGAGTAGATTCATCGAGACTGAAGCAATAGCTGTTAACTTAGACCCAGGGGCAGAGAGAGTGCACTATGATGCTGAATTCGACGTGCGTGATGTAATCTCTTTGACTGAAGTCATGAATGAATACGATTTGGGGCCTAATGGCGCACAGATTTTGGCTGCCGATTTGGTTGCAGCACAAGCCCTAGATGTTGCAGAGGAATTGCATGCATTATCTGGCGAACTAATCATTGTAGACACTCCTGGACAAGTTGAGTTGTTTGCTTTCAGGGAAGCATCTTCACACTTGATCGAAGTTCTAGGTCAAGACCAAGCGGCAATTATCTACCTTTTCGACCCTATGTTGTCAAGAAGTCCGTCTGGATTCGTGTCCCAAATGTTGTTGTCTAGTATTGTCGAATTCAGGTTGGGTCTGCCTACCAAGAACTTCTTGTCAAAATCTGATTTACTCGAAGAAGAAGATTTAGAGAGAATTTTGGAATGGTCAGAAAGATTGGAAATCCTCGAAATGGCACTGTACGATGAGGCGGGAGGGCAAAGAACTGAGTTTGCAATCAATCAACTAAGAATGATGCAGCAATTCTCCCAGACTCCAGGTTTGACACCACTATCCAGTGAGACGGAAGACGGTATGGCTGATGTCCTAACTTTCGCACAAGCCCTATTCGGCGGAATGAGTGATGCGAGGGATGGATTCGCTGCTGATATTGAGCACGAAAAGAACTAATCCCAACCGATGTAACTTTCAACCGTCCACCAAGGGCGGATGGTATGGCTGAACACCTATTGGCTATCGACGACGTTGCAGAAGATTTTGAAGACATACTAACTTGGGCTATTGAATTTAAGAAAATGTGGAAGTCTGGGGATGATATCGCCCTCAACTTCTTTCCATTAGCGGACATGGCTGTAGGGAGCATTTACGAGAAACCGAGCACCAGAACTAGGGTTTCATTCGAGGTCGGAATTAATCGCTTGGGAGGATACCCACTTACTCTGCTAAAGAATGATATTCAACTTGGAAAATCAGAAACTGTTGCAGATACTGCAAACGTACTTTCACGATTTCTTGGAGCGATAACTTACCGATGCTTCGGACATGCGGATGTTGCAGAGCTTGCTGCTAATTCTAGTGTGCCTGTACTAAATGCACTATCGGACAAGCACCACCCTTGCCAAGCAGCTGCTGATTTGATGACAATCTTGGAACACTTCCCCGAAAGAGAGAACCTGAAGGTATCTTGGGTAGGAGATGGAAACAATGTTCTACACGACTTGATGCTGGCTTGTGCTATGCTGGGGATCGACTTCCACTACGCATATCCAAAGGGATACGAGCCAGCAAAGGATGTCGTAGCACGTGCTGAAGATTTTGCCAGTGATAACGGCTCACAAATGGTTGGAACCAACGACCCTTCAGAGGCAGTAAAGGATACCAATGTGATTTACACAGATGTTTTCGTATCAATGGGGGAAGAAGGGTTGAAAGACAAAATGGCAGACTTTGATGGATTCCAGGTGAACATGGAACTAGTTTCCAATGCTGATGATAACTGGGCATTTATGCACTGCCTACCAGCCCACAGAGGTGACGAAGTTACAGATGCTGTAATGGACCATGAGAACAGTATTGTCTTCGACCAAGCAGAAAATCGAATGTGGGCTCAAATGAGTCTTCTAGCCTATCTTGTGGACCATGGAGCATGGTCAGCAATGGGCGAAATGATGGGCGTAGGCTTCTAAGTTAGAGAACGCTTACTTGCACTGCGAAAGCGATTAATCCCAGCAACATTCCAACTCGAACATTTTGTTGGGCCTTGTGGTCATCACCATGAAATAAAGGCCCATTCAATGAAAACAGAATGAATATTGCAGGAGCGTGGAATACGATTTGGTGGTATTCTAGTGGACCGATGTAATGTGCAAGGCCAAGAGTTACCATCGATGCCAAAATGAAAACATATGCAACTGATCTTGCATTCATCAAACCAATCCTCATCGGTAAAGTGTTCCTGCCCTCATCAGATTCCATGTCCTCACAGTCTTTGATAATCTCACGAGCTAGATTTGCCAAGAAAGCAACTATTGCGGCATAGATTACTATCTCTGTATTCGCCAGAGATACCGCTGCTGCTCCATAAACGATTACAGCACCTACCATCAGTGAAATCGCAATATTGCCTACTAAACCGAGTCGCTTGGTCTGAGGTCCTGCATCATAGGACCACATCAAGAAGGCAGCAAATGTCCATATCGCGATAAGCGGGTAGGGCTCATCGGTGTAGTAAGCACCTGCAGCCATGAATAGTGAACTTAGTAGTGTGAATGAATATGCAACCTTCGTTGCGGATTCGATTGTAATTCTTTCTGAAGGAATTGGTCTATCGGGCTTAGAGACTTTATCTATAGAAATATCAGATATGTCATTGAACGTATTTCCTGCAGCCATGAAACAGATTGCAGAAGTGGTCTGAAGGGCTACGAGACCGAGTGCTTGGGTAGTCCAAGCACCACCGAGGGCGAGGTGAGCTCCAAGCGGAACCGTGATTGCCGCTAATACGACATTTTTCGGACGGGATAACTCAACAATCTCGCGCCACATCAGACCTAGGGGGGATACAAGTGGTACATGGTCAGTTCGCTGCTAGAGCCCAGATACAGACTCTTTCGCGGAAACCGGCCATGGTTGTGCCCTCAGTGATTCCGAGCTTCTCAAAGCGCCTATCACGAGCGAGAAGATTTCCGACCTGGTTCATTGTAGCACCCCAGCGGAATCGCTTGTTGATATGTTCGAGAATTTGACTTGTGTTAGATTCGCCATTATCTTCTAGATACTGAGCGATCTCATTTCGCAGGCGGCCTGTTCTACCCATCATGCCTCACCTCTAGTTCGGCGAGCTAGGTTCTGCCAGGTTGCAGGGATTTCAACCTTGAGAGGTTGCCAGTCCCACTTTCCATCAGATGATACAATGTGTGTACTGGTTCGTGTGTTCATGTTTTTGGCTTCTCCACTCGGTACTAGGTCCGAGAATCGCAGTTTGCTGTTCATATACCGAAGTATCTAGGCTCAGTATATCAAGGAAAAATGTAGACAGGTGTGTGAAAGTAAAAGTGAACTAAAAGTGATACTGAATCTGATTTTTCACTTTCACTTTTTGGTAAATGTGAAGATTGCTACTACCCGTTCAGAATAAATACGGGTGACAAGTCGGTGGCCTGTCGCTCGTATAGTGTAGTGGCCCATCATGAAGGCCTCTCGAGCCTTCGACCCGGGTTCAAATCCCGGTACGAGCACTCTAATTCTGAAAATACTCAAACGCACTACATCTAGGCATATTTTTTACTCAAAAACAGCCGCAGAAAAAAGATGTTTCCTTTTACGAACGTGCAAAACCTAAACCTGTTAACTCGAAATTTGCATTTTGTTTAATTTGTTAGCAATTGCTATCAAATCCAATGCAACAAATGCCCAGTCAATCATTTGTAATACCACCACAACTATCCTTTGTAATTGGTAGCTTTCTATGTCATCCTGTATTGCATCTAAACAATCCTCAAAATCATATAGTGTATAATCTGAATTGCATTCTTTATACTCAGATTCAAGCACATCAGGGTCCCCCTGAGCTTCCAAGACACTTAGATAGTGCAGTTCATTTAACAGTTGAAATGACCATACAAGAAATAGAATAACAAATCCTAATTTCAGTTTCGTACCGATAATCTCGACTCTTACTGTTTTGTTATTTGAAGATGAAATATGGCCTTGATTGTTTATCATTGGAGCAG
>JAKURJ010000012.1 GCA_022452125.1 Candidatus Poseidoniaceae archaeon | reverse complement strand
TGTGTGTCTCGACTTTTGTAGACCGCCTGGTCTATGGAGATGGGACTTTCCTCAGACTCGAAGTCTGTCAGCATTCCTCCTGCATCCTCCACTCTACCGTGAAGCCTTTCACATTTCAAACCATTGTAGGCATTAGGCGAACTCGCTATCCTCAAAATCGTCATCTCTCGGCTTCTTTCCAGAGATTACCAAGAATCCTAACAGTCCGATCATTACAAAGGTGATTACTGCAAATCCTGTAAGCATAGCTCCGCTAGCACCTTCTAGACTTTCAATAACGAATGTAGAATCTCCATTCTCAACCTGCACGGGATTAGTTCTTGCGAATTTTCCATCTGGAGTGGAAATTTCAATCCAAGCTGCTCCTTCATCTTCTGGAACCCATTTTGCCTCAAAAGAGGCTGATGAGTTTGCAGGAACTTCGATGTTTACAATTTCGATTAAACGGCGCTTATCTCCGTCTTCAATAACTTCAACTCGAACACTGGTCAAGCCGTCGACTTGACCGTCGTTGTAAACTGTTACATTGACCAAAATCGCATCACCTGTTTTTGGATATTCGCTTTCAACAAGAATTCCTTCTGTATCCAATCTTAGGTCTGCATCTCGATTTGCTAACTGTAGAATTGCCAAAGGTGAACTTCTACTGTTAAACTGTGAAACGATTTTCTGACCTGCTAAATCTTCACCCTCTACCCAAATCCAAAGGTCCCATGAGTTCTGTCGGCTGACTTCAGGAACGATTGAATCCACATCCAAGGTTGCTGAGAGTGGAATTGAAGAGCCTGCACCTGTACCTGCAATTAGTTCCATGCTAACATTTCCACCTAGAAGTGCTAATTCAGGAATCGCCATCCCATGTGGTACAATGAGCCAATTCATTTGTAGTGAATCTAGATTGAGTCCTTCGGTTTCATTGACCATGATTTCAAATCTCAAGTTTTCCCAATCCCTTTCTTGGACCAAGTCTAGAGGGTCTGGTGACAATAATTGTAGTACACGAGGCTGATTGCTGTCAACAACCATCCAAGCAACGATTTGTTCTGTATCGGTTCTGTCGATTGCACCAGATGGTAAATTAATCAAATCCAATTTTATTGGATGTATTCCGGTTGAATTAGGAGCCACTAATGTTAGGTTAACCATACCATTCTCGGATAATCCAAATTGCTCTGAGCCATCGATTGATGCCGATACATCCACAATGGTGTCAACCAATTGCCCACCCCTAGTCCAAATTATGTCAGCATTCAGAACAGTGGTCTGGCCAGGTGCCACGAATGCAGAGGATTGAGTAAATCCTGCACTGTTCAGGTCGATTTCCATTTCACTTGAGTATCTCCAGCTCGAATCGAGTTCACTACGATGTGATTGTCCAGAATCATCGCTTGCAGTTATTCTGATACTTCTTTCTAAAGATGTATCGGGGTTAAAATCCCAGTTGAATGACATCACGACCTCAAGGGTGAATACAGGGTCGAAATGATGTGAATCACCAACTATGAAGCAATCTTCCACAATAATCGATGGAGTAGATGAAGAACATCCTGATTGAGCATTCCAATCGATGACAAGAACCTCACTTGAATCGGAAGCAAGGTCGATCGATACCGATTCAATATCGCCGTAGCCATTTGCATCTTGAATTGGAATTTGCATACTGTAATTCTGACCAGGATGCAACCAGTTGTCGCTATGAGTCCAGCCAAGCCCGTCTTGCAAAATCACCGGAGCTCCATCAGGTCCAAAACTGATGATGAACATCGGATTCTCCTCAGTGCCTGAATCAGGAAGTGGGTGCCCTGCAGGGTCGAAAACTTCCAACCAACCAGACATTGAATCACCGAGTTCAGCACCGCTAATATCGAATATTGTCGAATATACCCCTTGGAAGCCATTCAGGTTTGCAGGTTGGTCTAACTGAATGGTTTGCTCACCTTGCCAAGATGTCTCTACATGAAGTAGAGAATGACGTGGAAGAACCGGCCTATCACCAATTTCGAATGTTAATTCGAGAGGCATGTCTGTGCTCCTGTGATCTAAAGGAGCAACATTCGTCGAAATCAAAACTGGAGCCAAGTCATCAATCAGGAATGTGGCATTCTTTGGCACATTCCAATTCACGTTTTGGCCGTATAATCCGCTCACTGCAACTTGCAAATCAACCTTAGAGGCTAGAGAATTAGGAGTGAACATTAGGGTAGCAACTCCATCGGTTAGCGACTGAGTGGTATCGGTAAGTGCGCCGTCCACATACAGGGCCACATTGAATGTTGATGACCGTGGGGAGTCCTCTAAATCCTCAAACGCCAATTCGACCTCAACAATACCAGGATTTGCAGGGTCAAAATATAGCGCATCCCAGGATGATTCAGCGCCATTCATAAACGACAAATGCCAGTCTACGACTTCCACATCTTGTTCTACTCCCATAGACCAACCAGCGCCGAATCGTATCTGATTAGGCTGTGATGCGGGGCCATTCATATCGATTGAGCTAGAAGCAATCAATGCAGATTCATCGGGCCAGATTGAAGAAATCTGAATTCTATGGTAGAACTCGACCTCAGAACTAGAAAAATGGTATGAGAAGTCATCAACAATAATGCCCTGTTCTGCATTGCAACTATTGCTGACTATTGAACAATGAAGTGAACGAGTCCACTCACTTCCTCCCAATGTGAAAACCGAGGACCATCCCTCGTTGCTAAACTGAGTTGCAGCATCGCTAATGCCAATATTGGAAAGGTCAAATGTACTGTTAAACTCATACCAATCATTGCCTGCAACTAACGTGTCGGTTTGATTTGTCATCGTCATTCCTGTTGGCAATGGTGAACCCAAAGTCTGTAGTCCGTAATCCCAAATCAGTAACTTCCCTGGGTTTGTCATAACAATAGGAATTGGAACTTCTTTCACACCATTTGATGGAGATATTTGGGACAATTGCGAATTAATTGCAGCTATTATTGGTAAAGCAGAATCACCTTCAATGTGAGCATCATATCGATATGGGATCGATAGACCGGATACCTGTAACACTCCACCTGTGCTTGAAGAAACTGAAACTTCAATCTTGTGAGCATCCAATTCTCCAACAACATTTATCTCTGCGGTCCTAGAATCCATTTCAGTAACTAGATCTTGCACTTGCAGATCTGTAAGTATCATTCTCGCAGAGTTTTGGATGAATCCTAATGATTCGGTCACAATGTCATTTCCATCTAATGAAAGCTTCACCTCAACATCATTCAGTGGCGCACCTACTGCAGTAAATGCCAACATCATGTTACCTGTTGACTCATATGATGGATGTGATTGTCCTGTTCTGATGGGATAGTATAGAGAGGTTGCATCTGTTCCTGAAGGAGCTATTGACAACTCTAAACTTTTCTCGCCGTTTTCTAGTACATCTTGCAGACCCCATCCGCCAATCATTTCATTTGAGAACGACCATTCACTTACCCCGTCTAATCCAATGTCAATTCTGGCATCTAGAGGAGAGGATTGCCGGTGTAAATCAATACTAATAGAATCTATAGAGTAACTTCCTGTACCACTCCATCTGAGGTTTAGAGTTGTGCTGGGCGCATCCATCTGTAATTTACCATCAGCGGGGATTGAAGTCCATCCCGAGGTTGAGCACATGCTTGAATCAGTAAAGCAGGCTTCGAAATTTCCACTTCCAGTTCCTGTCCAAGACATGTCAATTGCACTAAATGGGTGAGTTAGTCTCCATTCTGGCGAATTCAACATTCCCGAGCCTGTAACCTTTCCATTACTATGAGAAGAAAATCCAGACCAACCTCTAGCGGTTGGATTATCAGTAAATGATTCAATGATTCCACCACCTAGCTTTATTGAATGGATAATCGGTGTTTCACTAACTGATTCCATTTGGATTTTCAGTTGGACTTTAGGGTGTTTCTTGAAATCAATTATCGACAAATCTGCTTGAAGTCCCTCAAGTTCAGAAAAACCAGGAATTACGCTAGAATCATTTGCATCGATTAGACTCCATCGCATCATAGCTCCTTGGGGTATTGTGGCATCGATAGCCATCAATCCGTGCTGCATTTCCATAATCCCTGATGCACCTGGGCCGAATGCTTGACTTGTCCAATTAGCTGAACCTGTACCAGTATTTCCTCGAGGCTCAATCAATACATCGTCAACGTTCCATCCTGTGTAGGTTACAGAACTATCAGTTGTGCCAAGACCAAATCTTACTTGGAATGCTGAATTTCCTGTGATGTGACTACTAATGTCGTAACTAACTTGAGTGTATGAACCATCATTTGTGGTACCGTAAGGGTTAGAATAGACATTGGTCCATCCACCGCTGTTTGTCTTTACTGAAACGTATGCTCTGTCATATGAAGAAGATTCAACTCCTAATCTCTTCCAAAATTTCAGATCCCAAGTGCCTGTACAAGATGAGCAATCGATAGTTGGGGATGTAGCCCAGTAAGGGCCACCCATATAGTTTGGATAATTTCCATTGTATGTGTAGATTGCAGAAGTTCCCGAATGAACTCCATTAACCGAACCTAATGTTGAATCGTATCCATGGGCCCACCCTCCTGCTGAGTTCAGAGTCCATCCTTGTACTGAACCTTCGAAATCCCACTCGTGAGACATAGGAAGAATCCTCAAACCAGTTAGATTGTAATCAATACCGTCCATTGAATCTCCATTCATCCAATCTGTTTTGTCATCAAGGGTAACTACGTCGTTAATCGGCCATGGCTTCTCGAAAACTTTCACATCAAAATCTGTTACAATTTCTCCATCCGGCACCTCGATTGTAAATTGGTCAGACATCCCATTTGGGCCTAACCCAACAACGACATCTACACTTCGATTAGGATTAGCATCCACCATCGGTAAACATGACATTGCACAGAACATTAACACCAGAAATAGTGCCATACTCTGTCTCGCCATGATTATGGCATGAACCCTAAGCACTTCAGACATTCGCCTTCACATTGCTTATTGACTTCTGAGTTTTGGAAGTGCCATGGCAGATGTTGAACAATTGAAGCGGAAGGCAGGAATTGAAGCCTGCAAGTTTGTAAAATCCGGCATGAAAGTTGGATTGGGTACAGGTTCAACAGTGAAACATACAGTAGTAGAACTAGGCAGAAGAATGGCGGAAGAAGGTCTGGAAATAGTCGGTGTACCAACTAGCCTTGCGACGGAAAAACTAGCACTAGAGGTGGGAATACCACTTGTTGAACTATCTGAGATAGATGGATTAGATATCGTAATTGATGGTGCTGATGAATATGATCCACAATTCCAACTGATAAAAGGAGGAGGTGCTGCACTCCTGCGAGAAAAAATAGTTGCTCAAGAGAGTTCAGGAATGGTAGTTGTAGCAGATGATAGAAAGAGAGTCGCTACATTAGGAGCATTTCCTTTACCCATAGAAGTAACCCCATTCTCGCATGAAGCAACAGTTAGAGCACTCAGCAGACTTCTAGACTGCAGGGTAAATATCAGAATGGCAGGAGATGGCCCTGTCTTCACAGATAATGGAAATATGATTGCTGACGCACATACTGGCCCGAATATCATGGACCCAATATCAACTGAAGCGAATATATTGCTGATCGCAGGGGTTGTACAAGTCGGGCTATTCAACAACATGTGTGATGCAGTCGTTCTTGCTGGAACCAATGGTGTTGAGACTGTTATCAATCCAAATGGAAGATTGCAGTGATGATGTTGGCGGGCCTGACGGGGTTCGAACCCGCGACCGATGGATTAAGAGTCCATCGCTCTACCTGACTAAGCTACAGGCCCACCCGTCCCTCCTGCAAGTCGTATTTAATCTAATCCGATTCAAAATACTAGCTAGATATTGAATGCTCTTACTTGATAAAATTTGTACCACTATCACCACGTAATGCTTTAACTGCATCTCCAGGTTGACAAATAATGGATTTCACGTTCTCTAGGCTTTCAACAACTTCAATCGCAGATGCAACTTTTGGACCCATAGAACCCGCAGGAAATTCACCATCGGTAAGATACACTTTTGCCTGCTCGACAGTCATTGTATGATGTGTTTGTTCGTTTTCAGTGCCGAAGCCTGTTCTAACAGCATCAATATCTGTAGAAATTATCAGCGCATCTACTTTCATCCTAATTGCCAAAAGTGCGCTCAGGCGGTCTTTGTCGATCACCGCAGGTACTCCAAGATAGTATTCGCCCTTATTGATGACTGGAATTCCACCGCCCCCACAACAAATTACTATCGCGTTTTTTGAGATTAGAGATTGTATGATGTCAAGGTCTAGAATCTCTTTAGGGGAAGGTGAGGCTACAACTCTGCGTGGTCCATTGATTGTCTCTGCAATGTCCCAATCTTCAGACATTACCTGTTCACTGGTTAATATCGGACCAACAGGTTTCGTAGGAAACTGAAATCCTGGGTCAGCCGCATCAACTTCAACACGAGTTAGAATCACTGAGGTTTTTTCTGGACGATTTCTTCTGAGCAGAATCGAGTCTAAATTGATAGACAGAGAATGCCCAATCATTCCTTGAGTTGCAGCAACCCAATCATCCATTGGTTGAGTGGAATCCAAGGACATCAAATGTCCTACTTGTGGACCATTACCATGGGTGAGAACCACTCGCCATCCAGCCTCAAGTAAATCGATAACATCACTCATCACTTTTGCTAGAACCAAGGCAGATTCTTCCTCTCCACCACCGGTGGGAGAAGAGAGGGCATTGCCCCCAATCGCGTAAACAACGGTCCGAGTCACAACTACAACTTAGACATGATATGGTTTCATGCTTTCCCAATATAGTATCAAGAAGATTGTAATTTCAGTAGGTAATTTTGATGGTGAAAACCTCAATACCTTGTTTGCAGAGGGCTTTTCATGGTCGGAGAAGTTTCACCTGATGGTAATTTTATTTGGAATGGAGAAGGTTGGGTTCCTAGAGATGAATACAATCCAAGCCCAGAAGTTACTGAAGCGACAACAACCAATGTTTTTCATTTGGGAGAACAAGAATTGGCTGGAAACGTTGGCTGGGAGCCAGTTGCGGAAAAATCGAGTGAGGGTGGAAAAGGCAAATTAATTGCCATGAGCATTGTTGGGATGCTTGTTTTGTCTGCATTAGGATGGGTATTGTACGCATTCGTAATCGACGCAATGTTGTTCCCTGACCCCTACTCCAAAACAAAATTCGTCTCCGTAGTTGATGACCATCCTACTGTAGAAGATGTAATTTCGGGCGATGCAGGGGAATGGGCTTGTTTTGTTGAAATGGAAATCGAAGAAGATGACATGACCATGAGAACAAAATTCGATATTTATGCCTCAGATAACGGAGCGAGGTCATATTCAAAAATCAGTTTTGGTTTCTTCGGTTCTTATGAGAGCGATGTATGGATTGATGAAAATCAGATTGCGTGGCAAATGGATGATAGCGAAACTGTTGCAAAACATAAAGTTGCAATTTCAGGCCTTGATACAAGTCCTGCGGAAGAGATTCTACACAACTCTTCTGCCCCTGTCGAACTTTGTTTCTTGCATCACGATATTGTGGCCAGTATGGATGAAAATCCTTCACAAAAATTCTCCTCGGACAAGGAACGTTTCCCTGATGAAGAAGGCGTTAGAGCTGTTAAAGTAGAAACAGTAATGGAAATTGATGGCGAAGATGGAGAGATGAAAATCGCAGTATACTTTGACGATGATGAAAATATCTTAGGTACTAAAATTTCTAACTCATCATACGATTGTCTGATAACTTTCTCGGACGGTTCCTTCTCAAAACCGAGTTGGACGAACTCTGCTGTTTCCGATGCACCAATGCTAGTTGACCTTGACTACGCTGATATTTGGAGCACTACACACGATTCAATGGTTCATTCACAATACAATGCGACTTATTCTATGGATGGTGTAAAAGTCGTAATTTATGATACCGAATACGATGACGATGGTAATGAAACGAAAGTAATCGAACATGAAGTTTCAATTCAAGATGCCCTGAATGGAGGAGCACTCATTCAAGCTATGAATTGGAATAATGAACCGGTAAATTGTACTCTAAATTATACTGATATTGATTCAGACGGACTAATTTCGACTAACGACATTGTATCCGTTGATTGTGAAGAGGATGTTCTGGACGGAATGTACTTGGGAATAGCCGATGAAAATGGAGTTGCTGAACAGGTTAGTATGGATGTTCCTTGGTTATCTCCAATATTCACAATCTTCGCGCTTTTGGGAGCCGCAATGTTGGTTTCACGACGAGATTAGGGTGCTATCTAACAAGCGTGGCATTCAAGCACAATGCCTTTCACGCACTAACATGGCGAAGGAGTTCTGGATTGGAGATGTCCAGGCTGGCGCACACGATGGCGCCGAAGTTGAATTGAAAGGTTGGATTAAGAGGTCTCGTGGTTCAAATAAAATCAGATTCGTTGTACTAAGAGACTCAACAGGCACAATCCAGTGTGTGGCCAAGCGCGATGCAATAGGTGATGAGTCATTTGAATCACTCAAAGGAGCATTGATTGAAGCATCTCTGATTCTCAAGGGAACCGTGAATGTCGACGAAAGAGCACCAGGTGGTCATGAGTTGATTGTGACAAGTGCAGAAGTTATTGGCGCCGTTAGAGCCGAAACTCCGTTCCCAATTACAGAATCCGCCATGGAAGCTGCTGATGGTGGAGAAACTGAATTCCTACTCGACAACAGACACCTTTACCTGCGAACAGGTAGAATGACTGACATGTTGAAAATCCGCTCCAGCGTATTTGGAGCAATTCATTCCTATTTCCGTGGCAGAGACTTCACCGAATACCAAGCACCAAACTTTGTTGCAGGTGCTGTTGAAGGAGGCTCTACGCTATTCGAAGTCCCATACTTTGGACGCAAAGCATACTTGACTCAATCATGGCAACTATATGCCGAAGCAGCAATGCCTGCATTGGAAAGATTGTACACAATCGCACCTTCATTCCGTGCTGAAAAGAGCAGGACTCGGCGACATTTGACAGAGTTCTGGCATGCTGAAATGGAAGTTGCATGGGCCTCGAACGCTGAAATTATGTCACATGGAGAAGGCCTAGTGAGACACATTGCAAAGACCGTCCTAGAAGAGCGAGAGAGCGAACTTAGCAGTATAGATAGAGACCTAGATCTCTTAGCAAGATATGCAGACAACCCCTATCCAAGAATGCGTTACGACGAAGCGGTAGAAACACTGCAAGGCATGGGTGTTGAAATCGAGTGGGGACAAGATTTGGATTATTCCAAAGAAAAAGTTTTGACCCAAGATTTCGAAGTTCCACACTTCCTAACTCACTACCCAAAGCTCGCAAAACCGTTCTATCACCGAGTCGACCCTGATGACGGAAACTACGTTCTATGTCACGACCTTTTAGCTCCTGAAGGATACGGAGAAATCATTGGCGGCGGAGAAAGGACTTGGTCAGAAGAAGAGATTCTAGCAAGAATTGACGAAGAGGGCGTTCCAAGAGAGCCTTACCAATTCTACATTGACACTCGAACCTACGGAGGAGTACCTCACGGTGGATTCGGATTAGGAGTGGACAGAGTATGCTCATGGCTCTCTGGTGCAGATCACATCAGAGAGGTTATTCCATTCCCTAGAGATTCAAGAAGAGTTACTCCTTGATGTGCTTCTTGATTACATGTAGGACATCTATCAAGTTGCGGCTTCTGATGGTTTTCTTGGCTACTGCTACAGGTTTCTCGTCCCACGGGTTAAAACAAATTGACAACTCACTCTGCTGGAACATACCAATGTCACCAGCACTATCCCCGATAGAAATCGTTCGCTCTTTTGGAATATCGAGACGCCTTTGCAGCATCCTCACAATAGAACCCTTGCCGTTCATCTGAACTTGATATCTGCCAAAATCGTCGATTGAGCCATCATTTCTTTCCAACCAGCCATTTGTGAAAACGTGGAACTTGGTGTCGCATCCGCGATGTCGATTTATTCCACCCCAACGCCTCTTCCAAGGCTTATTGCTAGGAAACATGCAGGCGATATCCCTTGCTGTTTCCTGCATGCCACCGCTGATAATTGCTATTTCATGACCCTCATCTAAAATCCATTGAAGGCATTCTTTCATTCCCTGCATTAGTGGAGTCCTTTGGCATAATTCCCTCATTTTTTGGTCAGTAATTCCAGGATATGCTGCCTTTATCATAGCCAAGTCCATCTTTAGCCAATCCCATTCGTCTAATTTCCCTTGATTGTATAGATTGAAGGCTTCTTCATTGGAAATCTCAAGCCTGTCATAGACATACTGCCAAGTCGACATATGGTCAACAAGGACCCTATCCATGTCAAAACAAACCAAATATTGCATTAAATCAACTCATTCGTCTTTCGGCCAGTGATTATATTGAGCCTGGATTTGTTTGACCTGTTTACCCATTATGTAGAGGATAAGTCCGACCATCATCGCAAATAATCCCATCAAGGTCACAGCAATAACAGCTAATCCCACACCGACGCTCGTTTCATTCCACTCGCTAAAAGTGTCGAGAACATCACCTGACAATTTGTAGCCAACGATGAAGAGAACAATTCCTGGAATCCCAAACAATAGTAGAGGATGTCGAGATTCTAACATCCAATAGAATAGTTGGGCAAACTTTGACGCAGTTGCAAGTGATTCTCTTTGCTGGACCTTAGGTGCTGGTTTGGAGTGAAGCACACGCACACGTAAACCTTCATCCAATCCAAGAGGTGTATCTTCAGATGATGATTCAGATAAGGCACGCAAACCTGAATTTGAGGCCGCCAAATGGGAAACCTCAGCGTCTGAATATATTATTTCTTGAGGATTGGAGTTATCGGTTTCCTCACTAATGAAAGACATGTGCACGTCCCAGTTCTCTCTTGCTCTGTTCACTAGCAAAGGCATATCCCGAAGTTTGAACCGATTGTTAACATGAATCAATAGAGTAGAACCTTCGTAATTCTCATCGAGTAATTCTTTGGCTAAGGTTGGTACAAGAGTATCTCCTTGATGATTAATCACTCTACATTCGACTTTACCAGCCATTTGGATAGTTTCGTCACTACTTCCTAAATCTAGCAAGATTACTTCGCCGCCCAACTCTCGTGCACGAACAACAAGTGAAACCAATCGCAACTCGAAGTTCTTACCCATCAACACGATTCGCAAGGACTCCATGCACTGCCGGTATTCTTCTAAGTCATGAAGTTCATGGCTGATTATTGTATCAGATACGGTTTTTGAGGAGTACAGTTCTCTGCCGTCAGTCTAGGATTTCTAGTGCTTCAGACAATACGCTACTATTGTACCAATACGCCTTATTTTTCCAAAGCGTATTTCCTTCACCATCTAGGATAGTAAACGAAGGTGTAGCAGGAGTTTCAAAAGCCGTGGAATAATCGAATTCTGTTTCTTTATTTTTGTCTACATCGATAGCAGGCTGTCCTTCAGCCGGAATCAGAACTGGCCAGAGTGATTCTGTTGAACTATTACTTGATGCATAGACTTCAATGACATCTTCACGTGATTCGAACGAAGGATATCTGTGGATTGTGACAATTCTGGTATCGTTTGAAATATTCCCATTTCTCATCTCATCTGCGATCTTTTCTGTCCAATCATGGCACCCGCTGCAGCCGGTTGAGACCCACAGAATCATGGTGTTCTCGCCATTTGCATCCGACAGCAAATCCATTGTTTCGACACGGTCAATCTCTCTGTATGCTGTTGCTGCAACAATATTGAGACGCTCTGGGATCTCTAATTCATCAGATTCGACGTCTTCAACCACCGCAGGAGCGGTACATCCTGGTAAAATCAAAAGTAACGCAAACAGAAACCACGTAGCGTGCTTGAACATGTAATAAAATTTCCACAATTTCTTTTGAAGATTTGTTTCTCAAAGCATTAAGTTATCATGCGATTCCGCCTCGCAGCACTATGTACCAAGGGATGAGCATCGGTGTTGTCATCCCTGCAAGAAATGAAGTAGAACATTTAGCCGGTGTTCTTTCAGGAATCCCTTCATTTGTCGATAAAGTAGTTGTTGTTGATGACGGTTCAAGTGACGGAACCGGCGAATTGGCAGGAGATGCTGATGTAGTAAGGCTGGAGGGCGAAGGTGTAGGTTCAGCGATAGATCATGGACATAGACGATTGCTGGAAGTCATGGATTCTGAGTTCATTTCTGTAGTTATGGCTGGCGATGGCCAGATGGACCCTGATGATATGGAATCCTTGATTACTCCAATAGTTAATCGCCAAGCTCACCATTCCAAAGGAGAGAGGTTGGATAGAGCAGGGAAAATGCCGCTTTACAGGCGAATTGGAACCTTCATCTTGTCAATATTAACGACCCTCGCTTGTGGACAGACTATCAGAGACCCCCAGTGCGGCTATACTGCAACCAGCAGCGAGGTACTGGAATCCTGGAATTGGGAGCGCTCTTGGAAGGGATACGGATATCCAAACTGGTGGCTAATGGCACTTTCAGAAAAGGGATGGCGAATCTCTCACGTGCCTGTAAGAGCAATATACGAAGGGCAAAAAAGTGGCATCAGGATATCCTCTTTTTTGCCTAAAGTTGCAGTCATGCTATTGATTGGATTACACTCTAGAATTATTAGAAATACACTAAATAATCCAAGTCTGCCAATAGTAATTACATGGGTGACATACATTGCAGGTTGGGTTTACAATCCTCTTTTGTTTGTAGTTACTCACTTGAGTGACAGAATACACGTTTCACAAATTATGAGGGATGTCAATGAGAATGCGAGGTAGATATGCTCACGCCAGACATATTCTAGTTGGCTCCAAGGCCGAGGCACAGGCAATCTTGAATGAGATTACTAACGCTAGAAAACCACTGAAAATGTTCAAAAAAATGGCTAGAGATTATTCCAAATGTCCTACTTCAGAAAAGAAAGGAGACTTGGGAGAGTTCCATGAAAGGCAGATGGATCCGGCTTTCTCAAAACAAGTTTGGGCGCAAGAGTTGGACCAATGTGATTGCTTCATCAAAACCCGGTTTGGCTTCCACCTGATTTGGGTGCATTCTCGCGATGACTAATCGTCCGATTTGTTTGTGACCAATTTTTTTGTGGAACGCCAAGCCGTGGCAATCATGCTACTGCCCATCAACAATACAATCGTAACCAAAGTACCCCATGTCCAAACACTGGATACAGTCCCCATAGAATCGTCATTTAGCATAACTCCCATGAGTGTAATTAGTCCGACTGCCAATGATGTTTGTAGTCTAATCAATAATGGAATTCTAATCCCAGATTTCATCAATCTATGCAGTAAATACAGTGCCCATGAAAATGCTCCAATAGACCATGAAAAAATCGCTAGCGGGTAGACTGATGCTAACACGATGTCATTACCATCTCCATATTTGTCAATTCCAATTAATATGGCAATCCAAACGATTGAAACACCCAGAACATGTAGCGCTTCAACCATTGCTGCGCTAGTTCCAATGATGGGGATAATTTCTTCTTCAGGACCATCTTCTTCTACCTCTTCTTGAGTAGACCTGAATAACTCTTCCAATCTCGCCTTGTGGCGTCTTTCAAGTATGTCAATTCTTTCTGATAATCTTTGCATGTGCTCTAGCATCATTACTTGATTCTCATTTTGTTCGCTTACAATAGCCATTCTTTCATTTTCGAACTCAGGCAAAGTAACCATTGGAGGAATATCATCGATGATGCCCTCTGCCGAAAAATCTTCTTTTGCTTTCTTTGCTTTTTCTTCTCTTCTAGCCTCAGCCCTTGCCTTAGAATTTGAAACTGCGGTTTTTACAGCTTCATTAGTCTTAGATAAAGCAGATTTCGTGCTTGCAGAAACCTTGGAAGTTAACTCCGCAATTTTTGAACCAGTAGCATTTATTTTGTCTGCTAATGATTGGGATTTTTCTTCAGACACATATGTCCCAGTAAGATTGATTTTGTGAAGTCTTCGCCTACACAGTTTGAATGAAATGGTGGGTCTGCCCAGATTTGAACTGGGGTCCAAGCGTCCCAAACGCCCGAGTATAGGCCAAGCTAACCCACAAACCCTTCCAAACCATCCGCAAATGTTCCCCTTCTTGAATGTCACCCAAGAAGAAGGTATGTCCCATCATTCTGCCGAATGAGCAATCCTTGGCTAACAGCTTCCTCTGCTACGTTTTCAGCATCTACAGAGATACCCTTGCCTCGCAAAGCACCTGCAAGCCTTTCAAGATGAATAACATCATCAATTGCTGCTATTCGGATGCATGCGAATAATTGGCTTGCACTAGGATTTTCATTCACTTCTATCGCTTTTGGTAGCTTCTGACGCATTTCGTCACGAAGATTTTCCGGCATGTTTGCAATAGCAACCTCACGCTGGAGTTCACTAGCATTGTCCACGACAGAGACAATTTGCAAATCATCACCGGCAATGTTTCCACAATGTGGACACTTGCGAGTTTTCCCCATTACACCCCAACAGCGTTCGCAACTTGGGCAGCGAACCACCGTGTACACATACTCACCTCAAAGAGAGAAATCGGTACTGCCGTCAGAAGGTTTTCTGCCGCCTGGTCGCATAGCAGGAGCAGCAGGAGCCTTGGTGTCGACTCTACGTGCCGCATTAGCCATAGCATCGGTAGCTTGGCGAGTTAGACCAGAGCGGACTCTTCCAACATTTCCTCCACCAGACATCTTGAGCGATTCAGGTAAAATGAGAGCAGCCATAGCAACTCCGAAGTGTTCCTGTGCAGCAGTTACTTCATCGACTGCGACATCAAAGGAAACTACTTCCAAATCACGGCTAGCAAGTCTTCTCTGCAGGTTTCGCTTGAGTAATGATTCGGTTTCCTCGTAATCTAATTCAGTAGTGATTTTCGCAACAATTGCACATTCTTCTCCTTCGGGAGTTGTACAAGCAGCCCATGCCACTCCAGCACAAGCGGTTCCACCATTGTATGCATATGATGTTGCCAAGTGACATTCAACCAACGAACCCATAGGAAGAGGTTGAGGCGGAGTTGCCTCAAAGCCCATGGGCAAGAAAGCACCTTGAACTTCAATCAATCTTGAGTCACCGAGACCCATTTCAACTAATCCTTGATCATATGCATCTTCTGCATTTTCGCCCCATGGGGCTACTGCTGTCATTAGCCAACCTGGACATGCTCCTGCTGGCGGAGATGGACCTTTACCGGAACCGAACATATAGGGTCGAGTATGGGCTAGGTTCATCAACACCTTGGTTCGAGACATTGGTATGACCAGCAATTCTAGGGGTATTCTAGTGCTGGGGGCGTCTTTGTTGATGATTGCCGCTTTGGGCATGTCAACAATGAGTGGCACTGGTTGGGTTATTCCAATGGCGACCTTACTTTCTGGAATTTTCTTGATTCTAGTATTTTCGTTCATCACATTTTCCGAAGATAAACAACGAGGAAGCACTCCTGTGAGCAGCTCGAAGGGAAAGGTTTCAGAAAATATAGAATCTAGTGCAGAGGACTTACCAGACCCTAATGATTCAGGATTTGAACTCCCCATACTGTGATTATTCGGATAAATCACTACTATCGAAAACTGGTGACTCTGGACCTATTGGCAAATCTGCAAGTTCCTCTGAAGTCAACTCTCTCAATTCAGCATCTGCATGAAGAATTTGTGAATGGCCATTTGGATCTAATAGTTCCAAAGTAATGGAATTAGGAATTGGGTCTTCTTTCAGTTCCAATAGCGTAGTATGCATTTCCTGCAGTTTCTTGATGTCAGACATTTCAGCGTCCTCTGCATAGGCTTGTCGAGTGACCATGATAATCACATCCATGAACCTATCAATGACGCCCTCTACATTTGAAACATAGCCAGTGGAAGCACTACCGGGTTTGACTTCTAAGTCCAGTTCTACAATACGAACTGTGCAAGAAGATGAGCGAACAACTCGAGAGTGTAGGTGCTCGGGTTCTGATATTACTAATGTCGAAGCCCCAGGTTTTCGCCCTTCTGCTGGAATGAAATCAGTCTGTCTCCAGCCACATGCGTTACACAGAACTGTAACTTGTGTATGTTCACCAAAGTATGGAATCTCATCGA
Source organism: Candidatus Poseidoniaceae archaeon (assembly GCA_022452125.1). Lineage (GTDB taxonomy): Archaea > Thermoplasmatota > Poseidoniia > Poseidoniales > Poseidoniaceae > MGIIa-K1. The sequence goes on along the minus strand of JAKURJ010000012.1, from coordinate 6,611 downwards.
CGTGTGTCATCATACCGACTTGTCCTTCGGTTTTGCATACTGGGCAAGGAACATCTACAGGTACAACATCCATTGTATCACCTAACTGAAATCCGAGGGGTCGACGCTGAAAGCTTCTGCTTCAAGACCCCTAATTCCACGGCATCCTGGAGGAAGGAGCATCAATCTACTTTCAGTTAGCCTGATTATCTGACCGCCTAAGTCATTTTCAATAAATAGATTCAATCGCTCAACTGCTGTTTGACATTCAAGTTCACGATTCATCATTTTCTCCATTCTAACAATTACTGCCTCGCCATCTGCAACCCAATCCATTAATTGAGGAACACCCGTAAGGTCATGAAGCATTGCTCGGTGAATTACCAATCCTCCAGCCACTTTAGGAACGGGAGCATTTGGGTACAATTTTTCCATGTCGTGGTAACGTGTTGGAGCAGAACTACTTGTGGACTGTAATGTTGGCTCTTGTGATGGCAAATTTAGCCTTCTTGGTGCTGAACCAGCGAATGAATCGAGCGAAGTCTGCTTGTCACCCTCTTCGCTCATGAATATGCCCTGTGACGGTTGGTTGATAAGGGTCCCGCGAATGGACGTAACATCCCGCCTGTTTTGACGGGCTCCTATCGAGGTGACAAAATGGAAGAAGGTCTAAGCGCAGTAAAGACAGGAACAAGCACAGTTGGTATCACCTTCAAGGGAGGTGTAGTAGTAGGAGCTGACCACAGGGCGACCATGGGTCACTTCGTTGCTAACAAAAGTGTGCAAAAATTGTTCAAGATTGGAGACAACCTAGCACTGACTACCGCAGGATTAGTCGGTCATGAACAGTCTCTGGCAAGCACTCTGGCTGCTGAAGTTTCACTATTCGAACTTCGCAGAGGGGACTCTATGACAGTAAGAGGAGCCGCTACTCTAACTGCGAACATTCTTTCTGGAAGACCACACTGGGTTCAGTTGCTCATCGTAGGCGTCGACAGCGAAGGTGGTTCAGTATATTCAATCGACTCTGCTGGCGGTTCAATTCCAGACTCATATTGTGCAACCGGTTCAGGTTCGCCTTACATGTATGGTGTCTTAGAAGACGGATTCAAAGAAAACATGACCAGAGATGCTGCGGTTGCCTTAGCTGCACGTGCATTATCTGCATCTGCCCAGCGTGATGCTGCATCCGGAAATGGTATGGATCTAGCTGTAATTACAGCGAAAGATGGATATGTACCGGTCGAGCAGAGCGAAATCGCAGCCGTACTCAAGAAGTGAGGCTTTCAAACTCCACCCACGGGTTAGTCCCGTGACCCTCTTAGGAGGTTCACCACGTCAATCAGTGGGCCGGAGGTGATTTATGATGAGACTTAGTTTCAAGGAAATGAAGGATGCGATAGCAAAGATTGTTCCAAAGGACATTCAGTATGATGTCGATTTGGAAGCCGGAGATATTGCAATTATTACTCCAACACCGGATGCATTTGGTGGCGGAGAAGGCCTAGTTGGTCAAATAGCAAAGAAAATCAAGCGCAGAATTGTTTTGCGCCCGCATGCTTCAATCATGAAAGATGAAGCAGAAACTGAAGAGTTCATCCGCAATCTGATTGAGGATGTCGCAGGAATTGATTCGATTTACTTTGATGCGTGTTACTGTGAAGTTACTGTAATCTGCAATAAACCCGGAGAAGCAGTCGGTCGCAGAGGCGCTAACGCTAAGGCTATCAGAGATGAATGTGGCTGGCTAGTCAAGTTCGAGAGAACTCCGCCAATTTACTCCAAGACAATGCATGACATTAGAGGATACCGTGCATCTCATGCTAAAGAACGCCGTAAACTGTTGAAAGATTTTGGTTTGAACATTTACCGTCCTAAACGCCCAGGCTCTTTTTGGGTTCGGACTACTGCTCTAGGCTCATACAGAGAAGTTGGTAGAGCTTGCCACTTGGTTACCTCAAATGAGAGCAGAGTGATGATTGATGTCGGAGTTAACATTGCTTCCGACACTGACCCTATGCCTTACTTTACTGCCCCAGAGGCATTACCAATGGAGAAAATGGATGCAGTAATCCTTACTCACGCCCACTTAGACCATGCAGGTATGTTACCTGTTCTATTCAGATACGGATACCGTGGCCCCGTCTACTGTACTCCACCAACTCGTGACATGATGTTGCTGTTACAATCTGACTATCTCAAAGTCGGTGGTGCTGAAGGTAAGCGTGCGCCATATGACATGGAAGATATTCGTACATGCATGAGGCACGTAATCGATGTCGATTGGGGGCAAACCGTCGATATTGCGCCTGACATGAAACTAACTTTCCACAATGCAGGACACATCCTAGGTTCATCCTCAGTTCACCTGCATGTTGGAGATGGAAAGCACAATATCGTGTTCTCTGGAGACAAATAATACGAGAAATCTTGGCTTTTCGATGCTGCAAACACAAGATTCCCGCGCTGTGAGACACTGGTTATCGAATCTACTTACGGTGCATCTGGTGATTTCCAACCGAGTCGTGAAGAAGCAACACAAGAATTGCAAGATATTGTTAGCAGGACAATAAAACGAGGTGGGAAACTAATCTGCCCTGTTTTCGCAGTAGGTCGCTCGCAAGAAGTTATGATTGCGATTGATGAATTATTTAGATCCGGTGCCGTTAAACCCGTTCCAGTCTACTTGGATGGAATGATCCAAGAAGCAACTGCAATCCACTCATCGCACCCAAATTATCTGACACAATCCCTGAGGAAGAGTCTGTTAACCGATGATGGAAACAACCCATTCACAAGTGAATGGTTCAGACCTGTCCAAGGACGTGAAATGCGTGAATCGATTGTTATGGACAGCAGCCCGTGTATCGTTCTTGCAACAAGTGGAATGATGAATGGAGGGCCTGTCATGAATTATTTCCAGAACAGGGCCAACGAGAACCTAAACTCACAGTGTTTCGGCGGTTACCAAGATGAAGGTACACTTGGAAGGAGATTACAAAAAGGATTCAGTGAAGTCCCAATGGTCATAAATGGTCAAACTGAAATCGTAAAAATCGGTTGTGAAATGGCAACTATTGACGGCTTCAGCGGACATTCAGACAGAAGTCAATTGCTTGAATTAATTGAAAATATGAGTCCAAGACCAAAGAATGTTATCTGCCACCATGGGGACTACTTCAAGTGCAATGAACTAGGACGAACACTGCGTGAGAAATTCAAGGTTCGAACCTATGCACCTCAAAATCTAGAGACAATTAGATTGTCTTGATTATTCGAAAAACTTCTCAACTAAGCGAGAGGTTTCATCTCTCCTCTCTGAGAGATTAGTCAGCCACTCTGTAGCTCTTTCAATGCACATTTGTTTCATTTCACCAGCAAGGATTTTTCCTGCACGATATCCTTGGTTTATCTCTTCAAGGAATGAATCATCCTCTTCGAAGAAATACATCATGTACTGATATGCAACATCCTTGTCCGGGTCTCCGCCTAATCTGCGGTGTTCCTCAACAGTAGCTTGGCCACCTGAGAACGATTTCTTGATTTTCTTCTCTGCGGTTGCAACATCATCGCCTAAGAAGAGGGTGGTTTTGGGCTTTGAAGAGGACATTTTGTCACCAGTCATTCCGACTGCAAATCGATGATAGGTGCTCGAAGGAGCCAACAGTCCCATACCGCCCATCTCTCTTTCAAGAGCAAGCAATGCAATTCTGATAGCACCCTTATCTTTGGCAGTAGCACTAGGAATATTGACTGTACCGTGCTTTGGATTGGACATTATATCTGAATATCCTAGGCCTGAAATTGCATTAACAATTCTAGAGAAAACCTGTTTTTGCAAATCTTTGTTGACTCTACCACTAGGTTCTACCCCCATAGCTGAAGCATTCTCATCTTGAACTGAAACTCCGACTTGCAAACCCATTTTGGCATCACTAACATTGAACCAATTTGTCTTGGCCGCAAGTCCTCTGGTTAACCTTAGATGAGGGTCTTGGTCAATTCCTACAGGCACCACAATCGGGCGCAGACCACCGTATTCATCTAACTGTGGATGCAGAATATCTCCCGCTTGCACCAATGGTGCTTGAACGTGGGCCAGATTAGTTGAGCCATCAAATCCGTAAATTGCTTCAAGTTCGGAAAGGTTGGTCCTCTTACCCAATTGGAATCCCAACTTTTGCACTACATTGCGCTTTGATTGGAAATATACGGTTGTCTTGTCAGGGTCCAGTCCTAGTGCGGCATAGTTTGCGACATACTCTTCTCTGGCTATTCTCCTACCTTCTTCTAAAGAAATACCACGAGTTGCAGTCGATTCTAAGTCTGCAACAGCTATTGTCACGTCACCACCTTGCTCTTGGAACCACTTGACTTGGTCGATAACCATCGAATGGCCCAGGTGCATTCTACCTGATGGCATAAGTCCAGTCAAAACACCAAACGGACTTCCAAGGCGCTTAGCCTCTAATATCATATCCAAATCTCTGTGAGCAAATACCACGCCTCTGCGGTGGAGTCTTGAAGGTGAATCCAATGTGACTCCTTCCATTGAGGAAAGACCGAACTTTTCGATGATTCTTGAATAATCCGTGGATTGGGATGAGCCCCACGGGTCGATGGTAACATCGTCATTCATCATCATCACCGCCATCAACAACAGGCATCAACTCTTCGGCCTTAGAATAGGCTAAGGCGTCCTTCTTGAGCAATAACCAGATTCCCGAGACACTGGCAACCAGAACTCCAATTCCTGCGTACGGCAACCATTCAAGACCCTCCTCCAATCCTCGTGGAGATATTAACCAGGTGAACTTCAAGAAATCATGGTCATCAAATCTTTTGGACCATAGGAAAAGTTCGGTTGTTGAATGTCCAGCGATGGTCAGTGCAGCACTCTTATTGTTGAAAAATTTCGTTCGCCCCAAAATGTCATATTCTACATCTTCAGTTAGATTGAATTGGACTTCATTACCCGCTAGTACGCTGATATATAGAAATGAACCTTCTTGCCTCCACCCTTCTTTGGTGTTTGAATCACTCACATCCAATTCGGGTAAATTGGAATCAACTACATCTGCAGATGATATGTTGGCAATCCAGGTTACGGGAATGTTCCAAGCATTGGAAGCCGCTCTGCATGCAACCGAATCTATCGATTCAAAATATAGAGTTGAATTAGAAAATGAATGGTTGAAACTATTACACCTCTCTACGGACCAATAAGAAAAAGCTTCACCCCATGTAGTGAACCAAATATCATCCCTGTTGGAAAGCATTTCAATTACCTCGCCATCATGCCTTACCGTAGCGTCGTGAATCCTCCCAATCCAGTACATATTGACCAAGCCACCAGCATCTAATTCAGACTCTAATTTTGAAAGGTCAGCAATCCCTTTCTCGAGAGAACCGCCTCTACGACCTAAATCATACCAATCGTATTCCCTTTCAGGTTCATTTTCTGCAGAATGCCAAGCTGTAGCAGATTGACCTGTATTATCTCCATGGATGCTGTAACCCTGATTTGCAATAGTCGTGTGCTGAGCAGCTGTTAAATCGCTTGGAGTAAATGTCGAAATAGGAGTCGGAGACCATTTTGAAGCATCTATTCTATCTTCAATGTATTCTCTACATTCTAGGGCAACAGCGCCAGGGTCTGCTTTCCATTCTAGATTTGGCATCCCATAACATCCAAACTCGTCCCCCTTGTCCAAACGTTCCTTTCCAATAGTTGCTAACCAACCATCTTCTTCCCATTGCACATCTGCTAGAACTGTAGGTGCGAACATTGCTGAAAGCAACATCGCCAATACTAGCATACGCATGTGAAGATGCCTGAGTAGGTCGCATTTCAGCATTCCCTCTAGCCGTGATGAGGTAATCATCAAAGGTTAGTAGGCTTTCGAAGGTTGTAATGAGTGAACTCAAAGATGCTTGGATGGCTTTGGAGAGTCATTGGAAGATCACTCCCAAAGATGCGAGAATTACCGGTGATGCATCATACGGTTTCATGCGCTGGACATTAGCACCTTTCTTCAGAATGTTACTCAGGGTGAAGATTAGAGGAATCGGAAATGTACCTAAATCAGGGCCTACTATTCTTGCTGCAAATCACTTGTCACATGTCGACCCATTAGTTGTCATCTTAGCATCACGCAGAAGAACACATTATTTGGCTAAGGATGGGCATTTCCGAAACTTCGCGTTGCGTTCATTCATGAGGGCAACCGGCCAGATTGAAACAAATAGAGAAACGGGTGGCGCAGAAGCTCTTTCCAGTGCTGCTGTCGTCCTCCATGCCAGACGTGCTCTGGGAATATTCCCTGAAGGAACGAGGTCTAAGCGCGATGAGGCACCATTCTTACTTCCTGGAAAGACAGGTATTGCAAGACTAGCAGCATCATATCCTGATGTGCCAGTTGTCCCGATTGGATTAACCGGTACTCGAGAATTTATGACACCCAGCAAACACAAGCTTCCACGCCTTTGGAAGAGAGTCGGAATCTCCTATGGCAAACCGGTTACTTGGTGGGAATGGCTAGAGAAAAATAGTAGTGCAAATGAATTGCAAGCACTTACTGACAAAGAGGACCACGAGGTTAAAGCAGTACTCTCCTCGATTTACAGGCAGT
>JAKURJ010000119.1 GCA_022452125.1 Candidatus Poseidoniaceae archaeon | reverse complement strand
GTGGGCGGGGGCTCTAGTGCGCGGCTTCTTCATCTGGCGAACATGCTCTAGAATGTACTGGCGGAACTTTAGCGACTTGGTTCGGTTTACACCCTTTGGTGTCACACCATCCCATAGGTCGTTGAACTGCTTCTCTTTATCATTGAATGGTTCTTCAGACATGAGTAGTACTCCTTGAGCGCTTCGCCGACCGGCAACCCCCTCTTAACCATGTCGAGGCTTGTCCTTGTCTGCTTCTGGAGGTGGAAGGTCTTCCAATCCCACGGTTTTACCCTGAGATTCAGCGATTTCAACATCGATTTTTGGCACCTTGGGCGCAGGCGCCAAGAAGGCATTCTTCTGTTCCTCAGTACCCTCAATTTGTGCATCAAATGCCATCTCTTGCAACTCCTTACGGATTCTTTCATCCTTCTCTTCACGGAGTAGAGCATTGCAGTGATTTCTCAAAACTTCGTCTCCCATCAATCGAGGTAAAATCTTGACACAAGCCAATCTCACGCTAGCACTCTTGTGCGTGCATCCAAGCAGAACCAAATCTTTGGCACGACCATGGTCGGTATCTAATACCTCGATACATTTGATAGCAGAAACCATCACTTGAGTATCCTCGTCCAAAATTGCTCGCTCAGCAAGAATTGTGGCTATTCTCTGTTCCTTGTGTGCTAGAGGGACAAGACATTTTGCAGCTTGCCGGCGAGTCTCAACATCTTCATCGTCCAACGCCCAGCCAACTAAATCCCAAGCAGCAGCACCTCCTTTGGAGAGAACGCGTCGCAGCAAACCCGCTGCCTTTCTGCGCAAATCCAATGAATCTTCTTGCAGTAATTCGTCTATGTGGTCGCATGCCACCTCGGGCCATGTTTGACACAAGTCTCCTAAGCCAGAAAATGCAGCTTCCCTCCTCTGTCTAACTTCGTGCCTTAATTCAAAGGCAAGTGTGCTATCTGTTGCAGATGGGAAAGTTGGCGCTACAATCTTCAAACACTCACTGGCGGCTCTCCTTACAGATGCATCTTTATCGTCGAGCAATACAGAAAGGTGGTCAAACAGTTCATCAGGGCGTGATTCGGCCACAGATGGTAAGGCAAACAAACCTGCAACTCTGATTTTTGGATCATCATCCATCAAACAATCTAACAAGATTCTATGTCCTTCATGCGCCATCGCTCCAGCCAAATTTGAAAGTGCTTTTATCCCATCAAGTCTTGACATATGGTGGTCTTTCTCCTTCCAACCTACTTTGTATGTCTCGATTTGACCTGTTGCAAGAGGTATTACTGCTTGAGGTGGAATTACCATCCAAGGTCCTTCTCTTACCTCTCTTTTCTTGCTACGCCTACGGCTACTTCCAACATTGATTGGGCGCCCCGTGCGGGGGTCCCGAGCGATGTATTCTCGTGACATAGCGGGGCTGGGATGAAGCAGGGGGAAATGAACCCTCGCTTTTTTTGTAAAACTTCCTTCCAAAATTATCAAACCCTAATTCCGCCCACATATCCATATGCGCAGGAGTGTATTGGCATGTTGTATTGTCATTTTATTCCTGCTTCAAACTTGGTCCAATGTAAATTTCGAGTTGTCTGAATCATCAACATCGAATTCATACCGCGAAGACATATTATTCAATCAATCTGGATTCTATGAAGACGGAGTATATACCACCACCGATGGTGAAGTGCACGTAAACCGACCGCACATTCAATGGACATATCCTAATCAAGGGCTTGCAATCATTAGAAGCGGTGCATGCTCTGTAGCAATTGATTCACTTGATGAAGTTTGGATAATGGGAGGTCGAACCGACCCTAACCCCACCCAACCTAATGACGAAACACCGTCAAACTTTGTTGAAAAGATGGATAATGCAAACAAATCTTGGACACCGTCTGGCGTGGGGATGCCTTCTGACCAACAGTATTGTGAAGCAGAGTTAGTTGGTAACCTGGTGATAGTTGTAGGAGACTGGTATAGAAATTCCAATCCTACACAATTACCTACTGGAAGAGTTCAGATATACAATCTTAGCAATGGTAGTTGGTACAATGGTTCCTCTATGCCATCATCACACGAAAGGGGATTGGGAGCAATGGCTGAGGCTAATGGATACCTGTACTATGCAGGAGGAGTGAGAAGCCCGAGTGCTAACGATGCTACCAACAAAACATTCCGCTACGACCCTGTCAGTGATCAATGGACTCGGATGGCAGACATGAATCATGCAAGGGCATCATTCGAGTTGGTCAATTTCCATGGCCAACTGTATGCAATGGGTGGTTTCCATGGAACTCAAACCTGGAACAGGCAGGCGCTAGATTATGTCGAAAGATATGACCCTGCTACAGATACTTGGACCAATCTATCAAAACTTCCAGTTGCTATGTTCGGCTGGGGAGGCACAGTTCTCAATGACGAAATTGTGCTTGTAGGTGGCTACAACGGTGGTGCAAAAAATACTGTGTACCATTGGAATCCAGTCGAAGATACTTGGTCGCAGGGTAACAACCTAGGTTCAATCGGCCACTTCGACGTAACTGTTGAAGAGATAAACGGCAGTATTGTTTGGGCAACGGGAGATATGTCATCATACCCTTACAGTTCATGGAGCCAGTTATTCTCCGGTGATACCGAATATCAAAACGCAACTAATTCGCATCACGCTTGGGTTACTTCGCCAGTAATTGATTTGAGGCCAAATGTAAACGGGAGAGCAACTCCCGTTCAATTCAACCTCGTTGGATCCGATACACCAGGAGGAGAATTAGGGTTCCAGTACAGAGCCGCAGGAGATGCTACCGCTCTTTCTTCTGAATTATGGGCTGGCATAGATGGTACAATCAACACAACCTTCCCAACCGGAACGACTGATATTGAATTGGGAGATTATGCAGATTTCGTTCAATATCGGATCAAATTTCAAATTACGGACTTGAAGAATTGGGATGAGCCTGATTTAGATTCAATGTCAGTTAGGGCGGAGCATGCTGCTTTCATATCGAATATTCCAACGGTTCTCCATCCACGTGCAGAAACCCTGCACATTCAAACCAGTCACGATATTTTTGCAAGTGGAGACATGTACATTGAGTTTGCATCATGTGACCAATTTGGAGCTGTGAACGGCCCTTGGTCTAAGTTGTCACACGATGGTGCATCCTTCCTAGAGAGTGATACTCAAGGGCTTTTCATACAAAGTAATGGAGTAATTAATTCCTCACTTTTGGGTGAAACACTAATCGATTGGTCAATAGATCTTGGAGACTTGACAGGAATAAGTTACCTTTGCACAAAGCTTGGCTCTTCAGGAGCAGAGACCACCGAATTCATCTACACAACTCCGATTGAAATTGACAATGTATTAGAAGTCAGAATCACAGACTTAGGTACACTGAATTCTGGCGATGCAATCACTGGAAATGTTCCAATTAATGTAGGTCTAAACCATTCATTCCCTTCCTCTGGCATGACTCTGTCTAGCGGAGATTTACAGGCACGTTTGAAGTTCGACATTCGAGTAAATGATGCTGCTTCAAATAATTACACACAGTGGGTAAACCAAACAACTCCATGGACTGACTTAACTGCAGGGCAATCAAACACAATATCATGGACACTTCCAAGTGATGTTTCAGGAATTGTCAACATTACGCTCGAATCACGTAGCGACCAGTCGTTCCAAATGATGAGTGATTCCAATTCGTCTATGCTAATTTTGGATAATTTGAATCCATTAGTTATCACAAGTATTCCAGAAAATGGAGATTATCTGAACAGCAAGGAGAACAGAGAACTTTCCGTTCTAATTGCAGATACTTCAGGATTCGTTTACGACGGCATGGCAATGCAAGTTTGGGTTCAAGCTATCGACGATGCTTCAGATGGTAGTTTCCCTGATGGAATACCACAAGAAAGCGAGTATCGCGACATCAACTTCAGTCTAGAAAACAATGGCAGTTTGTGGTGGTTCAATGGAACTCAATCGGATGACCAAAATGCGGACCAACAACTCGTTTACATGCGAATAATCGGTGAAGACGTGACTGCCTTTTCAACTACAAACAATACTGTATGGTGGAAAACTCGAGATGCTCAAAACGCAGTTGTAGAGCGTATTTTCAATGAAGACTCGACTCAATATTGGGAAGTTTCTAGACATATCTCTTGG
>JAKURJ010000118.1 GCA_022452125.1 Candidatus Poseidoniaceae archaeon | reverse complement strand
GGAAATTGTAGAATCTGAAGCTCCTGAATTGCCTGAAGGTATGGATAGAGATCCGGTAAGGAAACAGGAGGACAATGCAGAAGCTGCCGATGTCTTCGGTATGGTTCCGATTAAATTAGAAACAACATCTCTCTCTAAGTTCGCTATTGTTGACCAAATAACAACCTCCCTCAAGTGTTCTGAATTGGCAGTCGGAGATATTGTCATCAAAGGTGACTACACTGTAGTGGAAGTGCATAACAAGCACGCATCAATGGCATTGAAGTCCCTAAATTCGAATGATATTTCTGCATCGATAATCGAAGCGTGATTATTCTTCTTCGTCTTTGTTAGGATTGTCGATTGCGATTACTGTAGAAGCAAATCCTAGAATTCCTAAGGTTGCTAAAGACCACGAAGATTGAATTTCTTGTGACCAAGCATCTCTTGCTTCACCACATTCTCCAGTAACACTGGAATAGAACTCGCACATATCTACGGTTTCTTTTGCTTCCATTGCTGCGTCATCCAGCCACACGTTAGCGAAAGCTCCGATAATCAGCAATATGGAGATGGCTAATACGGATTTTTGCAGATTTGTCCAGTTCTTGCGATAGATGAATTTCCACTTTCCTTTACTAGCGGCTTGTTCTTTGCGAATCAAGTCTCCAGCATTGACCCACTTGAACCAAATCAACCACATCAAAACCAACACGATTAGGAATCCCCATTGGTAAACAAATGCGTGAAAATCATGCATCGGTTGTTCACATCCCATCATGTTTGGATTCTCTGCACATCCAGAAAGTGCTAGAGGATACAAGACCAGTAATCGAACGATATTCAGAACATAGACAATGCCGCAAGCAATAGCAGCGCTCTTGATTCTCAGCCTTTGCGGAACTCCTGAAGTCATCATAATCAATACAGAGATGAAAATCATCTCATGCACACCTGCGCACTCATCTGAGACATAAAGTCGAATTTGGTCTGCCCAGAAATCTGGATGTCTGAAGGTTACAAGTGTGGTCCATCCGTTGTATTCTGAAAGAGTGGCAGCGCCTGGCCCGTAAATCAATTCGGTCAAATGGTACCAAATCCACGCTTCAGATTCTTGAATCAATCCAAGCGTGTTTGTTGGTTGTGTGATGAACCAGTAGAAAATTTCAACCAAGAGTAGAGCAAAAGGTATCTTGAGATAACCTTGGCTCAGCTTAGCAACTTCTCTCCAAGAAAGGTCCTCGACATCCTCTCGAAGTGGCTCGCCCTCTCCGGCCATGGGCGCGAATAAATCACTTCATTCAAGAACTCTCACTTGTGGGAGGGTTCAAGTTGGCTATCCCTTCGGACAAATCGTGGAGCCGACTCACAAATTGGATGTGTTAGGGCATTATTGTCCAGTCCCGGTTTCCAAGGCTAGAAAAGCATTGACAGATTTGGTTGGAGGTGATGTTCTCATGGTTATTGCAGATGACCCGGAAACAATACATGATATGCCAGTGCTCGTAGCAAGGCTCGGGCACAGGTTAGTTGATGTGCAACAATCTGCTGGCGAGTTTCAATTTATTATCGAGGTGTGCTAATGAGTGTAGATGAAGTTCCAAGCGAGGCAAGACTGCCAACTAAGCACGGCGAATTCAATATCAGAGTGTTTCACGAGTCTGATACTGGACTCGACCATGTCGCACTTACCATGGGTGACATGACGGGACCAGACCCTGTCTTGATGCGAGTCCATTCAGAGTGCTTGACAGGTGATGCCTTTGGTTCATTACGCTGTGATTGCGGTCCTCAATTAGATGCAGCTTTGAAGGCGATTGCCGAGAAGGGATGGGGCGTTGTTGTTTACCTTCGCCAAGAAGGTAGGGGTATTGGTCTTCATGCAAAAATTCAGGCCTACCATTTACAAGATCAAGGTGCTGACACTTTGGATGCGAATTTGATGCTCGGATTGCCTGCTGATGCGCGTAATTATAGAATTGCAAGCACTATGTTAGATGCTCTAGGAGTTGCTGATGTTTGCCTACTTTCAAACAATCCAGACAAAGCAAAACAATTGGAAGAATATGGAATCAACGTTGTCGAACGCATGCCATTAATTGTTGGTGTTGTAACCGAGAATCGTGACTATTTGCAGACCAAAGCAGAAAGGATGGGTCATGAAATTGATTTGGACGGTGAATGAATGGTCAGAATTGATGCTACTTACGATGGAAATCTAAGGTGCACTGCAACACATGGACCTTCTGGAAAGCAATTGATTACAGATGCACCAGTTGACAATATGGGCAAGGGCGAATCGTTCTCTCCAACCGACTTGTTAGCGACTTCTATGCTAACTTGTATCATGACAATAGTTGCGATAAGGGCTGACTCAAAGAAAGTTGACGTTGCAGGAATGACTGGTAGCGTTGAGAAAACAATGGCTTCAGGTCCACGGAGAATTGCTAAACTAGAAGTTGTGATTAATCTTCCATCTGGGTTGAATATGGAAGACAGAGCTTGGCTGATTACAGAAGGTTGCAACTGCCCAGTATGTGTATCAGTTAGCGAATCTATGGAAGTTGATGTGACATTTCAATGAGGTGAGCTCATTCCAAGTGATGCAAAGCATTGGGATAAGGCATATGCAGATGCTGATACGACCAAATTAGGTTGGTACCAGAAAGAGCACGCAGTTTCAATGGATCTAATTTCTTCTTGTGATGGAAAGAGAATAATCGATGTTGGTGCAGGTGCTACAACATTAATCGATTCCTTGGTTGAAAATGGATATGAAGTCACAGTTCTGGACATCTCCTCTGAGGCTTTGCGTATCCTATCGAATCGACACGGGACGAATTTGCAATACATCAACGATGACCTATCCAAAGCATTAGAACTGGGAGAATATGAGATTTGGCATGACCGTGCAGTATTGCATTTCTTGCTGAATCCAAATGACAGAGAGCAATATGTCTCAAACCTAGAATCCTGTATTCGTAGTGGAGGTTTTGCTGTCATTGAAACATTTTCAACTGATGGCGCGAAAATGTGCTGTGGCTTAGATTTGCACACTTATGACGAAGAGATGCTGGTCGATTTGTTGGGCGATAACTGGACATTGATAGATTCCATAAGACACACCCACATCAACCCAGTGGGTGGTGAAAGACCGTATATTTCTACGATTTTCAAACGTAAGTAGTCAGCCACTTACATAGGAGGCTTCATGCCTCTTGGACGGAAAATAACCCATTTCATTTGCTTCATCAGATTCCAATAAAATTTGATTCCAATTTTCATAGATCGGAACGGATGACGAATAATATTGAATGGGTTTCCAATTCCTTTCAATGGATACATTAGCTGGTCAACCATATTCGGCTCTATGTATTCATCAACTCCGTAAACCGATGGTCGTTTATCCTTAGGCATGTAGTATGTCCCAAAGACTTGGTCCCATAATGGGATTGCAGCACCATAATTGGTCCAAATCGCCTCTTCTTCGTTGCTATGATGCCAGTGGTGCATCTCTGGAGTTCCTAAGAAAGGATGTAACCAGCGAAGCCTGAATCTTACATTTGCATGTAATAGCAATCCCAGTACAATTTGGAAAATAGCGAATAGTCCTGTAATCTCAGGACTAAAACCAGCTGCGATCAGGAATGCAAATGCAGGTGCAATTAACGTTCCATCAAACGGATGTGCCCTGAATCCGCTAACCCAATCAAGGTGTTCTGTAGAATGGTGAATAGCATGAAATTTCCAAAGTATTGGTATCTCATGGTAGAATCTGTGAGTCCAGTAACTAACGAAATCAAATAGCAAAAAACCCACTATTGGGAGCCATTCTGTTGGAATTTGAGCCACGACAGGCCTCATCAACAGACCTGGAACCCAAGCAAACGAAATGATTGCAACAATCGCTGCGGCAATCAATCCAATAATATTGAGTAAAGGAGAAGACATTGCATAGCTCATATCCAATTTGTATAGTGGACGTCTAACTTTCTGTCCTCTGTGCCTAGGGAATATCTTCTCTACTGGCACTACCAAAATAAACAGTACAAACATTGCAACTAAACCTTCAGTCGAATAATAGACTGCAGCGCCAACAATTGCAAGTGAAAGCAAACGAATGAATGCAATTCCTAACCATCCCCTATCTTTTGTTTCTTGTTGTGGAGGTGGTGAGTAGTCCACTCTTTCAGCAGGAAGGGGCTCAAACTGAATCT
>JAKURJ010000117.1 GCA_022452125.1 Candidatus Poseidoniaceae archaeon | reverse complement strand
GGTTGATGTCCGACCATCCCGTATTGAGAGAACTTCAAACCGACGATTTGCAGTATGACACACGCTCTGCTTTCACATTGTCTTTGAATCACCGCGACACATTCACTGGGATAACTGACAGAGACAGGGCGCTTACTACGAGAAGATTTGCGGAACTTTATTCTGAGTTAAAAGATGGTGACAATGCGCTAGAAATGCTAGGAAAGGAATTCAGAACACCAGGTCACATTCCAGTCTGCAGAGAAGCGGAAGGTGGGCTCACTAGGAGGCAAGGGCACACAGAGCTTGCAGTAGGATTAGCTAGACTTTCGGGAATGATTCCTGTGGTAATTGGAGCCGAGATGTTGCAACCAGATGGAGACTTTGCATTACCTGTTGATGATGCTAGAAAATGGGCAGAAGACAGAGAGATTCCATTCCTGACTGGAGAGGAACTGATTAAAGCCCTAGGCCTCTAAGATATCATGCCCAAAGGGGACTGTGAAAGATGACCAGAGTTATGGCAGTAGGGGTTTTTGACCTATTACATGCAGGTCATCTGCATTACATGGAACAAGCTAAATCTCTCGGAGATCACTTGGTAGGCGTAGTTGCCCACGATGATACTGTACGCAAGCGCAAACACGAGCCAGTCACAGGGCAAGACTTACGACGCAGGATGGTGGAAGGCCTCAAGCCTGTAGATGAAGCAGTTATTGGAAATCCACCTAATGTACCAATCTTTGATATCCTTCCTGCTGTAAAACCAGATATTATTGCCTTGGGTTATGACCAAGAACATGCAGAGGAGAGAATCCGAGCGTCTCTTGAACAGAGAGGATTGGGCCACATCAAGGTAGTAAGAGTCGAAGGATTGTCAGACGATCTTGATGGTACAAGGAAAATTATTGCTAGGATTCTGGAACTTTCATCAAGCAAAAATCAGTGATATGAGGAGATAAAATGTTCACGGGTATAGTCGCTGGAACTGGGGAAATCTCCAGCATCGATGGAGAAGAAGTAATCCGTTTTGTTATCGATTTCTCCACAGTTTCAACCGATGGCCTAGTGACAGGAGCATCCGTTTCAATAGACGGAGTATGTCTGACCGTAGTCGAAATTAATTCACCAAAAATTTCGTTTGATGCAATCCCTGAAACTCTTGAAAAAACATCTCTTGGCTCTAAACAAGTCGGAGACAGTGTAAATCTTGAGAGGGCTTTGAAAATGGGTGATGAACTAGGTGGCCACCTTCTCTCAGGCCACATAATGGGAATGGGTAAAATCTCAGACCGAGTTGAAGGTGATGAGAATCTAGATTTGATGATTGAGTGTCCTGAAAAGATCATGAAGTTTGTACAGGAAAAGGGATACATAGCCATTGACGGGATATCATTAACAATTGGTGAAGTAAATGATGATTCGTTTGCTTTACACCTGATTCCTGAAACAATTTCATTGACTACAATCGGTAGCAAGAATATCGGTGAATCGGTTAACATTGAAGTTGATTCGATGACACAAACAATAGTTACAACAGTGGAGAGGATTTTGGAGGCGAGGTCATGACAAATATTGCAATTGTGTGTGGTAGTTATCACAAGACAGAAATTGAGCGAATGCTAAATCTAGCTAGAGATCAAGCCGAGAAAGAAAACCTGACAATTGTCGAGGTAATTTGGGTGCCAGGTGCTATGGAAGTACCACTAGCGATTTCTCGTGTCATAAATAATCCACAAATCCACGGCGCAGCATGCCTTGGAATCATTGAGAAAGGTAGCACTCAACATGGATTGGCTATGGGGCAAGCAGTACTCAGTTCCATAATTGATTTACAACTTAAATCTGGTAAACCGATTGGTCTGGGAATTATTGGCCCGGGAGCAGAACCAGAGCATATCGAGCCAAGATTAGAGCCACATGCTAGAGCAGCTATCTCTGCAATATCTTCCATGCTCTAGGTCTTAGAAGGGCGTGGTTTTCTCTTCTGAGAATCACCCACCATATTCCTAGCAATGCGAACAATTGTGGGAACCAAAACCACCAGGTGCTCCATCTTACTCCATCGAACGCCAAGTCGCTGAATGGATGTAAAAACGGTGTAGGGAAAAACCGAAGTGTGTGCCCAGGGATGTCAATTAATATGTGGAAAAACCACGGCAGGACAAAGATCCATGCCATATATCCAGGTTTTTCATGTCCTCGGGATTTTAGGAAATAGTAAGCACAGCCGTAGAGGAATGCAACGATAGTAAATGAATGGGTCCATTGGTAAATCTCCCAAGCGAATGGAATGTCAGAGGTCACTGTGTCATCATCAACGCTAGTGCGTGGTATCCCGTTTGACATCCTGTAAATCGATGCCGGAATAAACGCCAGTAAATCAGGTAGTACTCCCATCGGACCACTAATCTTCCAAGACACCTTTTTGCGGGTGAGGGCTATGCTCCAAAGCCAATGAGAAAAGATGTCCATACTACCTGCGCATCTAAGTATATTCATGAATGTTGAGAGAAAATGTTCAAGGAGGTTATCGCCTTGGGAGAAAGCATGAGCGACAATATTCGTAATGTGATTATCATTGGAAGTGGACCTGCAGGATACACTGCGGGCTTGTATACTTCTAGAGCAATGTTGGAGCCATTGATGTTTGCAGGATATATGTCTGGAGGGCAATTAATGCTCACAAGCGACATTGAAAATTTCCCAGGTTATCCTGAAGGAATAGGCGGGCCTGAAATGATGATGCAATTGCGAGAACAGGCGGAAAGGTTCGGCCTCGAAGTGCAAGACCGTAATGTAGAGAGAGTCGATTTATCCGAGCGCCCATTCAAGGTATATACTGAAGGTGAGGAGTTCCTTACTCACTCTATAATTGTCTCAACTGGTGCCGAATCTATTTGGTTAGGGGCAGAAGGAGAAGAAGAACAGAAAGGTCGAGGAATTTCCACCTGTGCTACCTGTGATGGTGCTTTCTTCAAGAATGAGGAAATCCTTGTTGTAGGTGGAGGAGATTCAGCTATGGAAGAAGCAACTTTCCTAACTCGTTTCGCTTCTAAAGTTACTCTTGTTCATCGCCGAGATGTATTCCGTGCATCTCAGGTAATGTACGACCGTGCAGCGAATCACGATAAGATCGAGATTCGGACCTTTAGGCAAGTCAAGAAGTGGCTTTCTGATGAATCAGGCCTTACTGGAGCGGTTCTAGAAGACCCACGTGATGGCTCTACGGAAGAAATCGCCGTAACTGGCGCATTCATTGCAATCGGTCATACTCCGATAACTGGATTCCTTGAAGACCAATTAGAGACAGATGGAGAGGGATATCTGATCCACAAGGAGCATACAATGACCAGTGTGCCTGGTGTATTTGCTGCTGGAGATGTTGTAGATACCAGATACAAGCAAGCAATCACAGCTGCAGGACTAGGATGTCAGGCTGCTATCGATTGCGAACGTTGGCTAGAAGAAAATCTACATTGAGGAATTTTGATGGTAGACTTGGAACGCCACTCTAGGCACATTTTGTTGCCTCAAGTTGGCGCAGAAGGCCAAAACAAACTCTCCAAATCAAGAGTTCTATGTTTAGGGGCTGGTGGCTTAGGCAGCCCAGTAATTCAATACCTTGCAGCAGCAGGTATTGGTCATCTAACGATTGTCGATGATGATGTAGTTGAAATCTCAAATCTTCAGAGGCAAGTTATCCATCGAACATCAGATGTTGGAGTTCCTAAAGCACAATCTGCGCAGAGATTTGTCAATGAACTTGACCCGAATATATCAGTCGATGCAATTGAAGTTAGAGTAGACCAAAATAATGCCAAGGAATTGTTTGAAGGGCATCATCTAATCGTTGATGGAACAGACAACATTCCGACAAGATATCTAATTGATGAAACCTGCAATAGCCTAGGTATTCCTTGGGTATATGGCTCGATTTATAGATTCGAAGGACAGGTTTCTGTTTTCAATTTCAATGGCGGCCCGACATACCAAGATTTGTTCCCAGAAGCGCCCCCTGATGATTTACTACCATCTTGCGCCGAGGCAGGAGTTTTGGGTGTTTTACCAGGGTTGATTGGCAGTTTACAAGCTAATGAAGTAATCAAAATCATTGTAGGAATTGGACAACCATTGTCAGGCCAGTTATTGATTTATGACGCGCTTGAATCGAGTCAAAAAATATTGAAATTTGGGAATTCGGTGAATGAACATGTTGAAGAGCCAAGTGCAACTCAGTCACAGGTAATGTTCCACGAA
>JAKURJ010000116.1 GCA_022452125.1 Candidatus Poseidoniaceae archaeon | reverse complement strand
CAATCATTGCAGACAATGGCACTAAACCAACCAATTCAGAACCATAGGTGTCTACACCATGGTCGTTGACAATTGATTTGACTGCTTCATAGGCAATGTGCATAGGAGTTATGTTAACGTCTCTTAAGTTCATTGAAACTTGCGAAATCCCATGTGCTTCCAATGGTAGCCCCATTCCTTGAACCATTGGCAACATCCCAGGTATTCTAGTCCGTCGACCGTCATCGTGTTTGAGTAAACGCCCGGTAGATCTTACCAGTGAACCTGCCATTTTTGCCGCTTTAGCATCCTTTTCGTCTACATTTACGTTGTATGCTACTAGAATTTGCCTTGCGCCAATGACTACCGCACCGAATTTTTCAACGGTTTCATTCCATTCTTCAGGACCATAATCAGGTAGATGTGGGCCTCCGTTCTCCAGGCGCTGTCTGAATCCTTCATATTGCCCCTTTCTCAAGTCAGATAATAGTTCTCTATCTGGTGAAGTTGCTGCCGCACCATAGAGGAATGTTGGAATTCCAAGTTCATCCGCTACTTTTTTTGCTAATTTTCGAGCCATATCAGCACACTCTTCCATTGTGACTCCTTCTAGGGGTACAAATGGACAGACGTCTACCGCCCCAATACGCGGATGTTCACCCTCTTGGATTCTCATATCTATGTGCTCAAATGATGCTTTGATTACTTCGAAAGCAGCTAGGGATACAGCATCTGGGTCTCCTGCAATCGTTAGTACAGTTCGATTATAATCTCCGTCCGGCTCTACACCAAGCACTCTTGCGCCATCAATTCCTCGACCTGCGTTACTAATCGCGTCGATGATTTCTTGATTACGACCTTCTGAAAAATTTGGGACGCATTCAACTATTCTAGTTGACATGGCTTATTCGCTACAGTGGCGACTGATGAACATTGCCGAATAATCAACCGTACAGTGCGTCAGGAGAGGAAGAGATTCCATTAGTTTCTCGCTTCTTTTTGATTCTCTCAACCGCTAATTGCAAATCTTCTTGCTTAACTTTAGAGCGATCATCACGAATGGCAATCATTCCTGATTCTACGGTAGTGGCCTTCAATTCTGCACCACTGAAACCCTCTGTTTGTTCTACAATCTTTGCAATATTTACTCGTGTAGTCGACATTTTTCCTAGATGAATGCCAAGGATTGTTTTTCTTCCTGCTTCATCAGGTAGCGGGATTTCAATAACACGATCGAATCTACCAGGCCTTAGTAATGCATCATCAAGAATATCTGGTCGATTTGTTGCTGCAATAATTTTCACATCTTCTAATGAATCGAATCCATCTAATTCCGCTAATAGTTGCATTAATGTCCTCTGTACTTCTCTGTCACCGCTGGTCGCTGAATCCAATCTCTTTGCACCGATCGCATCAATTTCATCAAGGAAAATTATAGCTGGGGATTTGTCTTTGGCCAGTGAGAATAATTCTCTAACCATTCTACCACCTTCACCAATGTATTTCTGTGCGAGTTCAGAACCTACCATTCGAATGAAAGATGCGTTAGTATGGCTGGCTACTGCTTTGGCAAGCATGGTTTTTCCACAACCAGGTGGCCCAACAAGAAGAATTCCTTTTGGTGGGTCAATGCCTACTTTTCTGAATAACTCTGGATTATCGAGCGGCAATTCAATCGCCTCTCTGACTTGAAGAATTTGTTCATCTAATCCCCCTACTGTTTCGTAGTCAACATCAGGTGTTTCTACCATTTCAGCACCAGAAACCATTGGGTCCCAAGCATCATGTAAAATTTCGATTACAGAAAGAGTATCTTGATTTAATGCAACTCTAGCACCTGGTCGTAATCTGTCTTTACTCAGTCTTTGGTTTATCGAAACTTGAAAGACAGTACCATTTGATGAGCGAACAATAGCGCGTTCATCATCCAATACATCCTGCAGATGGCCGACGATCAGTGGTGGATTTTTCAAGATCCTGACTTCTTCATCTAGCCTACTTGCCCTTTTTTTGACATTGGCTAGATCATTTTCAAGCTGTATGCGCTCAGAAATCAGTCTCTGTGCCTCGTCACTAAGACGCGCATAGTCAGCCTCAAGTGACTTCAGGTCCTTGTCATCTTTCGCTAAAGGTTCGCTTGAACCCTTATCAACGTCGGTGCCCATGTATAATCTACAATGGCCGCCCTTATTCAACTATCCGTGTATAATGCTAATCTCATGTACTTACGAAGCCTTGAAGAATCACCGTCTTGACAACCACTCAGGTGGAACCATGGCGGACTGTGAATTATGTGGCGCTATGAAAGTGGGCACTCGTGCTGTCATCATGGGCCGAGCAGAAGTTCAAGCATGCAAACGCTGTACAGACAAGATGGGTCTACAGGAAAAGAAAGTTGCTCCCGGCCTATCTAGAGTCAACAACTCAAACGCTACATCCGGCGGATATGGCGGGATTGGTAGAAAAGGCAAGGACATTATGTTGAGAGGTGAGAAGGAATTAGCTTCTGATTTCTCAAGACGTGTAACCGAAGCAAGAACATCCAAAGGCTGGGATAAGAGGGAATTAGCCCGAAGAATGGCTGAAAAGATCAATGTCATCAATAATGTTGAATCCGGAAAGCGCCCCACGGATGCTGTAATCAGAAAGTTGGAGCGAACGTTGGATATTGTACTGATGGTAGATGCATCGCCGGATGAGAATCGTCATGTAAACACTGGACAATCTAGAGGTTTAACTCTTGGTGATTTTTTATTGGGTGGCAAGGAATGAGAAGTTCCGGTGATGTACCTGTCCACGCAATTTGGTTGGCCCAGGATGACCCAAAGAAGAACACAGCAGTTAGGTTATCTAAACGTCGAGACCTGATATTGCATGAGCGATTTAATCGATTACCGCGCAGAGGAATTATTCTCGAACCTCTTTGCGGTAAAGTACTAGGCCCAGAGGACCATTCTATGCTGTTGGAAGAAGGCGGGTCACTCGTTGGCCTGGATTGTTCATGGGCCCAAATTGAGGATTCGGTTAATCAAGTTATGAAACGAACCAAGCTGAAGCCGAGAATGCTACCGTTATTACTGGCTGCAAATCCAGTCAACTGGGGTAAGCCTAGTAAAATGACAACTGCAGAGGCTCTAGCAGCATCATTGTATCTGATTGGAAAAGAAGAGCAGGCACGCAATTTACTATCCGCTTTCCGTTGGGGGGATCAATTCTTTATCCTAAACAAGGAGCCGCTAGAAGCTTACAGAGATGCTAAATCCTCATCAGAATTGGTAGATTTACAATTTGAATTCTTTGACATCCCAAGAAATGAATAATCCAGTAATTTCTATTTCCTTGGCGCTACAGCATAAACCATGGTCGAGCGACCCATACACCGATTGGTTGACGGGAAAGCGAGGCCGGAACTTGACAACTTGGCTGAAGAATCAATTGTCACGCTATATTCAAATGGAGAGTCAGTAGTTAAATTACTTGCAACGCCCCGTGATTTGCAAGATTTAGCATTTGGCCATATTCGATGTGAAGGCAGGGGGCATGTAGATTCTCTGACATTGGATGGACATGATCTGCATCTAGTCGGGAATTTTACGCCACGCCCTAGTGATGACCTGTTAACAGCCGCATGTGGCGCTTGTACAACTGGCGATATTGAACAACCGTTGAACTCGGTTTCACGCACAATAAGCCTGTCATCAGATATTGGTGAAATGCTCGATAACATGAGGCAAGAACAACACATTTTTTCAGCCACCGGTGGTGTTCATGCGGCCGCAGTATTCAACCAAAATGGTGATTTGTTGGCCGTTAGAGAAGATATTGGGCGCCACAATGCTTTCGACAAAGCAATAGGGGCATCTATCAGAAACCAATTCGATGCTAAAATTTTAGTTTTATCCAGTCGAATAGGCTGGGAGTTAGTTGCTAAAGGTGTACGTTCGGGAGTTGAGTTGATTATTGCTGTAGGAGCAATCAGTTCTGCAGCCGAGGCTTTAGCAAGGGCAAGTGGGATTACGTTGGTAGGATTTGCCGCCAGCAAAAACCCAGCAATTGTTGGAGATTTGAGCCGCATCATTGACAAGCCTTCTTCCTCAGGGTGAAATTATGTC
>JAKURJ010000115.1 GCA_022452125.1 Candidatus Poseidoniaceae archaeon | reverse complement strand
CAAGAGCGGCGTCTATACGTTTTCGCCGCACTTCTTCGATACGGTTGACCATGTGTAACGCATAATCAACTCCTAGTCCGATTAAAATTGGGAATGTTGCAATTATCATCGGCGTTAGTGTCATTTCGAATAAGACGGTCGCTCCAAATGTAACCGCTAATGCCATCACAATCGGTGTTCCTGAAATGATTACAACTTTCCAGGAACGGTGTAATAGAGTGATGATTAGGACCGTGAGGAATAGAGATATTGGCATCATGTTGAGTAAATCTAAATAAATTGCATCTGAAACATCTTCGAGGATTTTGGATAGTCCCGTTTGTGTCATATTTAGTTGATTTATGCTATATTGAGTAGGCCTGTTATCTTCATCAATGACTGCATCAATATGTGAGAAGAATTCCTTGTAATCACTCCATACCTTTGTTTCATTAATTTGGTTTGAAGAGATCATCCCCACTAAAACAGCAGTAGTGTCCCAAATGCCATCACCATTAGTATCCTTAGCTAACGCTCCTAATGATCCGTTTGATTGATTTACGATTTCGTCGACTCTCTGTTGTTCATCGGGAATTGCGTATAATCCCCCACTAAAGCCAGGTGCTTGGCTAGCAGTTCCACAATCGACTAGTTGTGCTGTCAACCTCTCTCCAGGGTTTTCACACATCGCATTGTTAAATCTGCCATCACTAGAATTGATTTCTTTGATAATCTGAGCAATGGAAATAATCCACAATACACCATCGTTCTTACCGTGATCTTCCTTGTCCCAGTCTAATCCTCGCTTAATCTGATTATCTCCGCGATTTTCATCATCACCTTCTACCCAAGATATTTCATGTAAAACAGAGACACTGGTGATATTGTATTCTGCTCCGAAAATATCAGGGTCTTCTGCATTTGGTGTTTTGATGTAAATGAATGCTACATCTGTAGACCACTCTTCCCTTACCTCTAACAATAGGTCAGTAGATTCTGCTCCTTCCGGAAGGAATACTTCCACATCGTCAACAATTTGATCTTGGAAGTTAGTACCAATATTTCCTAGCCATAACGAAAGTATTGCTAACAAAATGAATGTGGTTTTTGGCTGAGCTAAGACTTGAGAATATGCTGTGTCTAGCCCCGAATCTACTTTCTCGCGAACGAGTTGGGAGTACTCTGCAAGCTTCTCTTTTGCATCTCCCATGTAATATGGGAAGAGCATTCAACCCATGAAGGCTATGCCGTAAAGATTGTGAATCAGGCCAAACCGAATTCTCGAATCAGTAAGTGGCGCAAGAAATTTCTCGCCGATTGCAAAACCAAACCAGTAGCCATCATTGCTAAGCCTAAAACGCCTATCCACACAGCGGTTAGCCCGGGTCCAACTAGATAGTCGACAGAATCTGAGATTCCATTTACAGCGTTAAGTCCCATTGCAGCACCTGCGGCAAATAAGCCGAATCCAGGTAGTCCCAGAACCAATAGTGGTTTTTTCTGAGATAGTGATAGCATTGCCCATGCTAACACTGTAAAGCCGTGAGATAATGCTGTGAAACTACTACCCTTGGGAACATCATAACGTATAACGGTAGGGACCTCTTTGATTTTCAGTTCCTTTTCATGGGCATCTTCAAGCATTTCGAGAGATAACTCCATTCCTTCAGAGTCAAACCTCAATCTCTCAATTGCTAATTTAGAGAATGCTCGGAACCCAGACTGTGTGTCTTGGATGCCAAGGTCACTCGATAGATTTGAAGCTGCTGTGATGACTTTTATTCCCAAGCGGCGATATGCGGGCATGTCTTCACTGCCCCCGCCATCCACAAATCTGCTTCCAATGACGAAGTCCGCATCACCATCAAAGATTGGTTGAAGCATTTTTGGGATATCATTAGTATCATGCTGCCCGTCGCTATCTAGGACAATCAAGCAATCAGCATCCATCTCCTTTGCCTTAGCAAACAAAGACTTCAGTGCACCGCCATAGCCTCGATTTACTCTGTGCCTGTGAACAATAGCTCCACATGCTTCCGCAATTCTAGCGCTTGAATCAGACGAACCATCATCAACACATATTACTTCGTTAACATGTTCTAGGACATTGGTAATGACTGTACCAATTGTCTCTTCTTCATTGTACATGGGGAGGCCTGCAACTATACGTAGCGGTTGACCATTGGCCATCTCCATGGATTAACGCGCTTCTGAATCCGATATATGTGATTCGGCTACAATGTATATCAAATAGGGGAAAATAAGGGCCAGCCCGCCCTGTGAAAGGGCGGACTGGCTAATTTCCGATTAATCATTGAGGTGATTGATCGAAGTAACTGCTCTGGAACCATCGATGATTCCTGATAGTGCGTTCAAACTTACAACTAGTTGCACATATGTCTGTCCATCGCTTGTCACATATGTGGCACAATCTTGGAAAGAACTTGTGTTAATCGATAGCTTAACTGCTCGACCTGCGTTGGATTTTCGGACAAATCCAACAAGGGTACTGTTCGTGTTTTGCTCGTTTTCTGGCTCTGTGTTTTTTTCTGCTTTTGGCATCTTTTTCAACTCCTGGAACTTCTTGGTTTCGCTGCGTCGTTCCTATCGCAACAATCAGCACTGTTTGGTCAAAACACCATATCAATTTCCAACACAGGTCCGTTGAAAGTAAATCTAGACGGTGATACTGAGGATTAAAACGAATGAATATCGGCGCATGTTCATGCGAGCGCTAGTTACCGGAGGTGCAGGCTTCATCGGTTCACATCTAGTAGACAGGTTAGTTTCACAAGGCGATGAAGTCTTGGTAGTGGACAACTTGTCTTCCGGTGTACTAGAATTTATTCAAGGTCACATCGATTCAGGTGCTGTTGATTTTCACCAAGTCGACCTCAAAGATTTGGAATCCTTGAAGCCGTTACTAAATGGAGTCGAAATGGTATACCACTTGGCTGCTAATCCCGATATTCGACTCGGTACTAGGATTACAGACACAGACCTCAAGGAAGGAACCATAGCGACATACAATGTATTGGAATCAATGAGATTAGCAAATGTGGAAAAAATTGCTTTTGCATCTTCCTCGGTAGTTTATGGAGAAAATGCTCCAATGCCAACTCCTGAAAATCATGGACCTTGTCTTCCAATTTCACTTTACGGCGCATCTAAGCAGGCAGGAGAAGGTTTGATCGGCTCATGGGTGGGCACTTTCGGTTTGCAAGCTTGGATATTCCGATTTGCAAACATCATCGGAGAGCGCGGGACTCATGGTGTGATTTTCGACTTTATCCACAAACTGAAAGCGGATCCAAGTCGCTTGGAAGTACTAGGCAATGGACTTCAAGAAAAGTCATACATGGAAGTCGGTGATTGCGTCGACGCAATCTTGCATGTTATCGATAACACAGACGATAGAATCAATCTATACAATCTAGGTTCTAATGACACCTGTAGTGTCAGGAATATTGCAGCAATTGTGGTTAGAGAAACTGGTTGTGAAGGAGCAAGCATCGAATACACAGGTGGAGACCGTGGTTGGGCAGGAGATATTCCCAAGGCAATGCTAGCAATAAATCGCCTCAAAGAACTCGGATTCAAGGTCAACTATGATAGTGAAGAAGCGGTGGCGCACACTGCGAGAGTCCTAATCCAGGAGATAATGGGGTGAAAATATGATTAGAAGAAAAATTTCTGATGAAGCCGGAGCACGTTCAGATGGATTGATGGTAGTATCATTGATGTTCATTGCAGCGTTCACTTACATCGCTCTGACAACCAATCCAGTCTACACTGGAATCGGCGTAGGCGACAGAGTACCAAGCCTTGAAGGCCAAATCTATGATGGTGGAACTTGGACCGATTTTGATCTTGAAGACCACATTGACCCGTTATGGTCAGAAGGCGATGGGGGAACTTGGTTCATGATTGAATTCATGGATACTAACTGTGGCTACTGTCAACAGCAAGCAGCTGAAGATATCCCAAATGAGCAAGCAAGATGGTTGGGCGATAACCCACCACGTTCAACTCCTGCAAATGTATCAGTCGAGTTCCTAGCGGTGTCAATTTCACTCTGGGATTCAGATACAGATGGCAAGTCATACGGGCGAGATGTTATTCAGGACTTCCGTGATGGCAACGGGCACAATTTCCCTTACATGGACATGCAGGATAACTCCCACCGAGATGACTGGGGTGGATTCGGAACTCCAACATATTTCCTGGTGGCACCAAATGGAATAATTGAATATGTGAATTTGGATGCAGATAGCGGGTATACTGTTTGGGACGCAATGGAAGATAACATCCCAAGAGGTGAGTGAAGTGGTAGCAGGGCTCGAATGTTTTGATCCAAATTTACTACCTCACCTGGCGATATTTGCTCTTGGTGTGGCGATGTTCACTCCTCTGGGCGAACGCCGAGCATTACCGGCATTTCGCTCTAAGTGGCCTTCGCTATAAACT
>JAKURJ010000114.1 GCA_022452125.1 Candidatus Poseidoniaceae archaeon | reverse complement strand
CTATTGTTCATTCAAGAACGGTTGACGCAAAGGCTGAA
Organism: Candidatus Poseidoniaceae archaeon; assembly: GCA_022452125.1. Classification (GTDB taxonomy): domain Archaea; phylum Thermoplasmatota; class Poseidoniia; order Poseidoniales; family Poseidoniaceae; genus MGIIa-K1. The sequence goes on along the minus strand of JAKURJ010000114.1, from coordinate 4,467 downwards.
TGCCTGTCTGCCGATATCGATATTGCAGCTGTAGGGAGGCCTGAGATGGTCAAGAAAGATTGGCTAAAACCCGGAGCCGATGTCGTCGATGTGGGAATCAATCGCGTAGATGATTCGACCAGAGAAAGAGGTTGGAGGCTGGCAGGAGATGTTCATCCCGATGTCGAAGAAGTCGCATCACTACTTTCCCCGGTGCCGGGCGGAGTTGGACCTATGACCGTTGCAATGTTAATGGCAAATACAGTCACTTCGGCAGAAGCCCAACATTCTTGAGTTACACCCTCCAGAGAATGTCATGGACCCGAGGCACCCTAACATCGCGTTTGCTGCGAATACGGCTGCCTTAATCGCATTTGTTGCATTGTTGTTCTCACTGTTTCTTCCTGTCGGAACTCCTAGAGGATGGGGGAATATCGAAACCGGATTGCTTGTGTTGGTTCCTCTGAGTTTAGCACTGTCTTGGTGGGCACGAAGAGAGCATGATGTTCCTGTTGTGCATGCCCATGGTTCTTCTGCTGCGCAGTACGAAGAGATGGAAGGTCTTCCAACCATGGTAAGTCTCGATGCTGCCCAAGATTCAGTAAACCCGAACACTGCAGCAGTAATTGAATCGATTATTGGCTCTCAAGTGACACAAGAAGAATCTGCTGTTGACAACGCAATCAGTGCACTATCCAAAGGACAAATCGGCCAATCATCGGCCGCTGCTGTTTCCAACAATGAAGTTGACCGCACTAAAGTCAATGTCGACAAGTTTGATTCAAGAGGTTTCCAAGTCGATGGCATTGAATCCATTCCCTTGCCAGACGTTCCAACTTTAGAACTTCCAGATGTACCTGTAATGGCAGATTTACCTGAAATGCCTGACCTTGATGATTTATTGAATGAGGATGAAGCATCAGCCGCTCCTCCTCCATTGGATTTGCCCGAATTACCAGATTTCTGAGGTTTTACTATGTGGACCGAAAGTGTCGATTTGCATTGCCATTCATGGCATAGTGATGGATTGTTTTCACCCACGGAAATGGCAAAAAGAGCATTTGATTCAGGTGTCAAGGTTTGGTCATTAACCGACCATGATACAGACACGGGATGGGCTGAAGCTAGCGAAGCCTGTCAAAAATTAGGGATGCGATTTATTCCCGGTGTAGAAATTACTTGCGAAGTTGAACTACAAAGTTCGACAAAGAATCCTTCATCATGGCATCTTCTCGCATACTTCCCCGAGGGTGCTTCCCAAGAATTCAGTGATTGGCTATTGAGTCTGAAAGATGCGAGAATACCTCGCATGAAATTAATGTTAGAAGCACTTGCTGAGATGGGTCATGTTATTCCAATAGAAGATGTCGAAAAATTCGCAGAGGATTCTCTTGGCAGACCACATCTGGCTAGAGCAATGGTAGAGCATGGAATCGTTGAATCTGTCTCAGAAGCATTCGATAAATGGATAGGTAACGACGGTCCTGCATTCAGAGAAAGACCTCTACCTACCGTTTCTGAAGCGGTCAAAATGGTACATCAATCCGGTGGTCTGACTTCTTTAGCTCATCCTTATTATTATGGGATTGAGGTTGATGTTCTAGTTCCTACCTTGCTGAAACTCGGAGTAGATTGTATAGAAGCAGTCCACAACTCGCACCCTGATTCTTATCGTTTCGAATTGATGCAGCAAGGCCTACCAATTACTGTTGGAGGAGATTCACACGGAACTGAAAACCGCCCTTCTCCTGGTAGGATATGTGTTTCAATCAAACACTTGCATCCTTGCTTTCACCCGTGATTTTATTCCAAATCAAAGCGGCTTCAAACAATAGAATAATCGGAAGCGACACAAGGAATAGTGACAGCGGGTCTGGCGGAGAAAATGCTGCACCTAAGACGAATGTGATGAACCATATGTGCCGGCGATAAGCCAGCAGTGTTGTTCTGTCGACTGCACCAGTTTGCAGTGACAATGTTGTGATTAGAGGGGCTTGGAATCCAATTACACAAGCCAAACAAAGACTGATTATGAATCCAATAAATGATGACAATCGCCATTCAGTAGATAGTCCAGCAGATTGAGCATCAGTAGCCAAATAATCCAACAGCATTGGAGTGAGAAGGTACCATGAGTAAATTATGCCAATTACTGCTAGAATGGTTGCACTAATCACGGCAACGATAACGCTCAGAGTAGGCCTAGGACTCTTTTTTGCAAGACCACTTTTCCATGCTCCATCAATAATTAACGCCAGAACAGCTAATCCTGCACCTAACCATGCTCCAACTCTTACTTGTAGCATGATAAATTCAACTGGAGTCAGTATGATTATATTAACATCCGAAGGTACTAATCCGGCTCCTAATAGCCAGTCAACAATTCTATGAGAAAGAGGTATGCCGATTCCAATGCCGATAATGAATAGTGCAACGATGAGTTTCAGGCGACTTCTGATGTGCTCTGAAACTTGTTTGAACAAATTCCTGATTTCAGGGTCGATACTAAAATCGTCACTCATTCATTCTTCCTCCCACTTGTGGGAAGGAGTTGAATCGATGAGGGAACGACCTGCCTGCTTCAACCTCTTCAATCGATGAATTACGAATCCAGTCATCCACATTGATGGCAGAGATAGTGCAACGGCTTTCCACATCTGATCATCACCGTAATCATTGATTATTCTAACCTCAATCACATCGTCAAGTTCCTCAGCACTATTGTGTAGAATGACTAGATGCCATAATTTAGCATCGGTAACTGTAACAGTCATTGTTTTTCCAGGCTCAACAAAATACACCGTCTGATTCTTTTCTATCTCAGACCAATTGATTACTCCTTGATCCATCGCAGTTACCGATTCTTCAACCCAAAGGATGGAGAATTGAAGCGTTAGCGATTCATCGAGATTGGTTATCGAAGTCGTAACTTCATCTCCGTAGGATAATGGTGTTAGAATCTCATAAGTGGAATCTCCTCCACCTAGTCTCATTGATACTCTGTCGTCGATGTTGTTTTCTTGGTAAGAGACAGCTGAAAGAACTAGGAAGAGTAGTAGTAAGGTAGCAGCGCCTTCACAGAAGGTGTGGTTGACCACTTTCTTTTTTGTGACTCCTTCGAACATACCTCCGTGGTCATTACGCATTCTGGGTTGCAGATGATGGATGAATAGTGCACCAATTCCTCCAACAAGCATACCTAATGGGATATCGACAAGCCAGTGGATTCCCAGATAGGCAATAGTGAATACGAAAAGGATGGTGTTTACTACGATGAAGAGGTGATATGGCCAGTGTGTCCACTCGCGCATTTTGATTCCTTTCTCCTTGCAGTGCAGCCAATTTAAGAGAATTATTCCGAATGGAATGGCTACGTGTAAAGATGGAACAGCATTGTCTAATGGGTCATGTGTTGCATAAAATACAGTGTACCACCCATCGTGATACAGAAGGGCTTTCATTCCAGGAATCCAAGATGATGTAACTTCCACATTCAGGAAGAGGTAATACGGAACTGCTAAGGCATAAATTAGCAGATAATTGAGAGTGACTTTGTCGGTCATGTCTCTTTCACCAACGTATGCGAAATACACAGTAGTAATGTAAATCAAGAATAGGTAGATGAATAGGTAATGGAAATTCAAGAACTCTGTTAGCCATGCGTTCTCAAAAGTCTGCTGAACCCACAGGGTGATTTCACCCTCAAAAGAGTAAATCCAGTCAGTCCAGTTTCCAGTTTTGATTTTAATCGGCTCATTTAGGTCATCAGTCAGTGCTTTCCATCTGATGATGAAAAGGTATCCAAGTGCGTGGAGATAGTACCTTTTCTCGTGAATAACCTGGAATGCAGTGTTCAGAGGAGTCCTTGTATGCTCACGGCCAAGGGTGAACACCCAGCAGATGATTGGAGTTAGGATTAGGATTAATCCCATCATCACCCAGTACGGACTCATTGCTTCACCGCCCATAGCCTACGGCTATGAGTATTTTCACTCCGCAGCGCTAGAACGGTTTCTTTCATCCTCTGCTTTTGCTACGGCGATACCATCTTCGACATCGACCTTTCTGAGTAGCAATGCGCCGGCTACAATCAGTAGAGAGATAGCGAAAATACCGACTCTCGAATCGAACCAGACTGTCATCAGTGCATAGATTAGTGGGCCCAGTAATGCCGCAACCTTTCCAAAGAATCCGAAGAATCCGAAGAACTCAGCCGATCGAGTTTCTGGAACCATCTGGCCGAACATCGAGCGGGCAAGTCCTTGTGAACCCCCGAGAAGAGCTCCGGCGCATGCTCCAAGCAGCAAGAATTGGAAGAAAACAGATATGCCAAGGGGTGCCCACAGCAATGTGCGTGCTGTGTCTGGAATGAACTCTAGCATTCCGTCTCCAAGACTCGTTGGATGGTTCTCCCCTACGACCGCATCCGCTAATTCTCCACCTTCAATACTGTAAGAGAATCTTGAGTCCTCCATGGATGCTTTGAAT
>JAKURJ010000113.1 GCA_022452125.1 Candidatus Poseidoniaceae archaeon | reverse complement strand
ATTGTAGGTGGTTGTGCCGTTTCTTCCACAACTTGAGGATTATCATACTTCGGTTGTTCTGCAACAGGTTCTGGCAGTGGGGTACTTTCTTCTTGTTCTGCAAAGGCATCTAATGGATCTTGAACCACTGGTTGTGGATTCGCCAAACCATGAGCCTTCTCATGACAACGTTGTGCTGTTGCCATATCGCCGGCGGACTCCAGTGCTCTTGCAAGACCTGTCCACAAATCTGGATTCGATTTGTCATTCTGAATCATTGATTTCCAACACTTGACTGATTCTGTATGGTTACCGGAAGCAGACAACGCCCTTCCCATCATTGGGGTGTTTGCGTCACATAGTGACACGGCTTCGCTGGCTAGAGCAGGACCTTCTGGTATTGTTGGCGGGAGGCCACTTGTATTCTCCAGTACCCTTGCCTCACCTTCAGCCAACTCAACCAGTAGAAGAGCTAGTGAATCCCTACCTCCATCTTCGCCTACCAGTGCTCTTCTAGCATTCAATAAATTGGTAATATCTCCAGTTGATTCTGATATTGTAGCCAGTCTATTTGCTGCCTTCATGTATGAATTATCATTCTCTAAAGCACTGATGAAGCACTTCTTAGCTGCTTCCGAATTACCTTTTCTTTCGTGTAGTGCTCCAAGATTAAAATAGCATTTTGAATTTGTTGGCTCGAGTCCTATTGCGTGCGTGTAAGCACTGATAGCGTGGTCGTCAAGGCCCATTGCCGCCATTGCTCCAGCCGAGATACTCCATGAGTCGAAATGTTGTGCAGCCTCACCATGTAGATGTTCTTTCAGAATATGTAGTGCTCCTTTAGCATCCCCTTGGGACAAGGAATTAGTTGCTTGAGCGCAAAGTGAATCCAAATCTACTGTTTCAACTTCTTCCTCAATTAGTTCCTCAGCAACTACCTCAGGCTCAGCCTCTTCTTCAACAAGCAGAATATTTTCTGGCGCCACTTCAACTATTTCTTCGGATTTACCATCTTCGAATAAATCATCTACGCCTGCATCAACCGCATGCGTTAGCTTTTGATCAACCAGTGATTCCTGTTTGTGTGGCATGACAGTGGGAGTCGAATGCATGACTCCTCCGGCCGCCTTATTGCTTTCCATGATTTTGACAAGGTGTGGATGACCAGGGAAATATTGCAGTGCACGATGCGCAATTTCTACAGCACCGTCGGCTTCACCTAACCTGTCTAATAGCACAGCGAGGTTCGCCAAAGCTGGCCCATGATTTGGGTCCAAATCAAGGCATATAACGAATGCTTGTCTGGCGCCCTTTGCATCTTGTTCTGCCTCTAACAGAACACCTCGATTAAACCAAGCCATTGAATTGGAAGGATCCATTGCTATTGCTTTGTTGAAAGCCTTCAGAGCTGAATCGTGGTCCCCAGAGCGGTGTGCTGCTTCGCCCTCAGAAACTAAATCATCAACCGTTGTGTCAATCTTTCCTTCGTCAGAAATCTGTTCTACATCATTCTCTTCATCGGATGCTTCTGCGTTAACATCTGCTTGTCCACCCTCTTCAGGTGTGGAAATTACATTTTTTACCACATCTGCGAGAGAGGACATCATAGCATCAGTAATCTCTGCTGCGGCATCGATTGGATTGTTCACTTGTCCCTCATCCATAGGGGTCACCAAACTGTTGGCAATCCCATAAGGGATAAGGGTTATCCGTGTGCGTTCCCGTTTAATTGATACGAGTCTCACTGCTCGAACTAATTGTGCGGCCATCATTCAACAATGAAAGCGGGGGCTCGTTTGTCCTTATTGAGCCTGGGCAAAATGGGGATTTAATTGTCGAAGAGCCATTCTTTATCGGAGCCCGTCCTGTAACTCAAGTAGAGTGGTCGGCGGTAATGGGCTCGAATCCATCCAAGTTTCAAGAGGGATGGTCGGCTGGATTACGTCCCGTTGAATCAGTTAGTTGGCTCGACTGCCAGAGTTTCATAGCCAAATTGAATGAAGAAGAAACTGAACAAAGATTAGGCTTGTCAGGCATTTGGAGATTGCCAACTGCCACAGAGTGGGAATATGCTTGCAGGGCTGGTTCTCAAACACGTTGGTATCATTCTGACCGTGATAAAGACCTGGATGAAGTGGCTTGGCATGCTGGAAATGCAGGTGCCACATCTCGGGAAGTTGGTCAAAAAAAGGAAAATGAATGGGGCCTGTATGATTGCCATGGTAATGTGGCTGAATGGACTGATAGTGGAGATGATAACCGCCGTGTCACAAAAGGTGGCTCATGGTTAACGGAATCTGAATCTACAACATCTTCTGCATCGGGCTTGTCCAAAATGGATAAGAGAAGTGATGCCATTGGACTAAGGTTGGTTTGGTCGCCAATCTGATTTATGAGTTCAAGGTGGGACTTACATGCGCCTTTACCACAATCCTAGGTGTTCTAAGTCTAGGCAAGCATTAGCAATCATGAATGAAAGTGGTGTCGAATTCGAAGAATATCGATATCTAGATCTGGGAATTGCGAGCGAAGATTTGGAACTTCTTTCAACCCTTGAAAACGTAATACGAACCTCTGATATCAAAGGCGACGAAACAGTTGATTTGTCCTGTCAAAGTGTGGTTATTGAACTACTGAAAGGGAATCCTCGGTTATTACAGAGACCGATTTTGCTTAGTGGTGCTAAGGCTATAATCGGAAGACCCCCTGAAGATATAATCACTCTTCTTCACGAGGCTTGAGAACCGTTGCAACATTTATTCTTACAAACACTTCCAGATACGCTTTCATTCTTTCATCGACAGGTGCTATATCTTCATGATAAAGTGAGCTCATTATTGAACAAATTTCAGCAAAGTTGCGCACGCCATCCATTAACTCCCAAAGCATTGATTGAGTTGGATGCATAGTTCTTCGTACTACTTTTGGTGCCTTCAGAATCTTGGCAAGAATCCTTTCAAATCGAGTGAATTTTTTCTCGATTAGCAGCACAACTTGCCTACCGGTTACGCCTTCAATGTCAGGATGAATTCCTGCATCACCACGGTACTCCCAATCTACAGGGAGTTTTACTGGAACAAAATTATCCCACTCGCCGTCAATCATTACAACCCCTCAGTAGTGAATGTGATGTAAAGTAAGGAAATCATTGAGATAACCCCGCATATCGCAGTTATTCTCTTGAGGTTGTCTTTTTCACTAAACTTGTCCAAGAACCATGTGGCAACACCAAAAATAGCGACTAAGCTGAGTAAGACATACCACGATGTTGGGACGTCACTCATGGATGGTCGTATCATCTGTTGCCTGTGAACCTTGCGCATGTTGCCAGGCTTGATACTCTGCCATCTTACGGTTGTATTCTTCTAATTGCTTTTGATATTCATCCATTGGATCATTTACAACTTGTGTTGTCGCAGGCGGTCCTGCAAATGCTGTTGCAGGAGGCCCTTGCATAGGAATTTCCTCTGTGTATTCTGAAGATTCATATTCATCATCATCTTCATCATAATCATCTTCTTTTCTAAGAACAAAGAACACAATTGCAACTAGTGCAATGAATCCTCCGATTCCTGAAGCCACAACCAAAGTGGAAACTCCTTCTTCAGTCGTTGGTTTTGACCAAGTTACTTGTTGTATTACAGTATGCATAATCCTAGAGTCACTACCATTGATGTGAATAGTCACTTCACCACTGTATTCACCAGATTCTCTAACAATTTCGCAACGCATATCGTGTTTTTGAGTAGTCAAATGACCTGGACTCATCTCAATTCGTGAACTAGAGATGTGTATTGTATTTCCATCACATATTACACCCCATCCGTTAGGTGAAACTGCATTGACATCGAAAATCTCAGATTGGGTAGAGGTCGAGGTTAGATTTACCCATAATACCTGACTAGAGCCTTCTTTGACCATTTCATCAATCGTTGGAATATCTTGTATCTCTACACTACGTCTCTCACCTACCATCAATGCCGCAGCAACCGTTTTTGAGATAGGTCTTCCAATTTCATCCATTCCTCCTTCGAGTTCGATTGTAGCCGAAATTATAGTGTTTAAATCACAATCTGGTGAAATGATAACATCTGCAAATAAATCGATCGATTCTGTTGCTCCTAAATTCAGATTAATCCATTCTCCAGTGCCTTTCGAGAGCCCATTAGCAGTGGATAGGAATCCTACTACTTCTTGCGATGGAGGAGATGTCTGGATTACTAAGCGTGCTCTAATGCTATAGTCAGCAGCATTCCCGATATTCCATGCGGTTGCATTGAACGAGAAAGTCGAGTTTGTTTCTACAACACTTTCACCTACAAACCCATCTAGTCTTGGTTGTCGAATAGTTTCAGTTATCGCCTCAAACATTACACTATTGTCTGATGAATTGATGTCTTGACCTTCGATGGGTTCAACTGAAATTGTGATTTCATGGAACTCTCCTGGAGCTTCAAGTGATGGTAGAATAATCCAAACATCTACCATTTTCACATTTTCTAGGTCATATGATACTGATAATGGAATTCCATCGGTTACGTTAACTCCGTCAATAAGTGCCCACCAATTCCAAGTCTCTGAACTCCAAGGCAAGTCCAATATCGCAGTCTCTTCACCATTTCCGCTATTAGTAACTTCAACTGTAACCAATATAGGAATACCCGGAGTAAGTGATGTCGGGGACTCTACTAGACTTATTGACAGGTCGTGCAGCGAATTAACCCTAATCCCTTGCCATGAATTACCAATTATTAGTTCGCCGGAACGCATGGATAGCGCCTTGGG
>JAKURJ010000112.1 GCA_022452125.1 Candidatus Poseidoniaceae archaeon | reverse complement strand
CAAATTAGCTAGTGGACCTTGGACTAGTTCTGGGTATGGTTTAATGGGCCAGGTCACAGGAAGTACAATCTATGAAACCGCAGTCTACTATTGCTATAATAAACTCGCTGGAATCTTCTGTTTCACAAGTTTCGATGGCGGAGCTACCTTCGAGGCGGGAGGACAAATTATCGGACTAGCAACTACTAATGGTGGCCTGCATGGTGCAATTTCTACAGCTCCCGATGGAACTGTGTACGTCACTCCAAGAGTTGCGACACCAACGGTAATTGTCTCAAAGGACAATGGTTTCAGTTGGTTTGAAAGATCGATGGGCGAAGATGTCGGGACACCAAACCCAAGAAAGAACTCCGAAGTTTCTACAGATACTGCATCAAATGCATATCATATTTGGACCGGAGCGGATGAAGGAGTATACATGTCTCGCTCGACCGATTCAGGAGAAACCTGGGAACAAGAAAGTATCAGAATTTCTCCATCTCAAGTTATCTCATCAGTATTTCCACAAACTGATGCAGGCGACCCTGGAAGAATTGCTGTTACCTATCTTGGAAGTGAAGACTCCGAAATGATGGGTCAACCTGACATCGATGGAAATGATTGGAATGGTAATGCTCACTATGCTCCAAATAATGCAACCTATCATCTCTACATCACCTATAGCCTAAATGCATTGGATGAAAATCCGATTTTCCATACACAAAGAGTAACTGACGACCCAGTACAGGTTGGTTCGATATGTCTAAACTCCGGAGATTGCCGAGATATAGGAGGTTCAAATCGAAACCTTCTGGACTTTAATGACTTACACATTGACAGAGAAGGGCGAGTATATGTCGCCTTTGCCGACGGATGTACTGGCAGTTGTGCAACGGGCAACAACTCGACTGCGTCAGACTCAAGAGACGGTCGCGGTTCTGTCTATTACCTTGCAAATGGCCCAAGCCTACTCGAGGCATTTGACCAGATGTCGCCACTTTTAGCAACGACTAGTAATGCTGAAGTGCATAAACCCTGTCAAGCAGATGTTTGTCGAAATGGTGAAAATCGCGACGAGGATTCTAATGAATTAGAAAATTAGATGGTTGAAATCATGCAAAGACAGATGCCTGATGATTCATTAATGCCTCAAGTGGTGATTCTCGCCGGCGGACTAGGTACTAGGTTAGGGGAAATGACTGAAAAAATTCCAAAATCTCTGATTGAAGTATCTGGAAAGCCTATCATTTCTCACATCTTAGATTGGGTTAAACAGCAAGGCTGCGATAAAGTTTTGATTTTAACTGGACATTTGGGTGAAATGTTTGAGCACTTCGAATATGAAGGACTGTCAATCGATTTTCTCCAAGAACCTGAACAAATGGGAACTGGTGGCGCTTTATCAAATGCTATTAGATTATTAGACGATGAATTCATTTTACTATGGGGCGATGACTTGCACCCTATCGATTACAGTCAATTACTACAAACACACAGACAAGGAAGTTTGCTAACAATGACTGTAACCCAAGAGCATGAAATAATGAATCTATTGCACCGAGATGGATATGTAGTCGATTATGATAAAACTACTAAAAATAACAACTTCAATGGGTATGAGGCAGGAACAAGTATTGTTTCAAAGGAAGTAGTTGAGAGGTTTATGAAAAATGGTAAATGGAGTTGGGAGCAAACTGTATATCCGGCGATGTCAGGTAAAATTCGTGCTCATATTGACAATACTAAATTCTGGGATATGGGGACTCCTGAGCGTCTAAAAAAATTAGAGGATTTCCTCGATAGTCGGTCCATTTGAACTGTTCACTAAAGGCAAATCTGGTAGTACTAACTCGGTTTCCACTAAAACTAGAATCATACCTCCAAAGCCTCCTCCCATCATTCTAGCCCCAAGTACTCCTTCGGTATTTTGTAACTGTTCAACCAAAGTATCGACTTCCTGTGTACTAACCCCAATCATAGTCAAATATTCATGGGATTGATTGAGAAGTTTACCTAATTCAATTGCAGAAGCAGTCAATGATTTCTTCACTCTTTCATTCTCTTGTTGAACGAGAATTTCTTGATGGGTTTGATCATATTCTGTTTCAGATAATTTCCTATTTATTCCAGAATCAACTAACTTGAACTTCCAATCTTTTGGTATTGGGATTGACTGTACTGATAATTGTGAGAAATCAATCATACTTGCATGGTTCACCTCACCAAACATCATAGCCATTTGGTCCAGTAATCCACATGGAGTTCCAAGAATTTCATTTTCAATTCTTTGAGCTTCTTGACAGGCTTTGAGACGATCTACCGAGTCATTAACCGCTAGAACAATTGCTAAGCAGAGTGCTGCTGAAGAAGACATTCCTTTGCCAATTGGAATATTACTTTGGATTTTTATTTCTGCAGGCCAGCCACCGGCACAACGCCATAAGTCGATTACAGTCTGGTCTCCAAGATAATCAAACTCGGTTCTTTTCGCGGTTAATTCCAAGTAATAATCAGCGGCAAAAGGAAGTGCTAAGCCACCGGCATAATCGGTATGTTCGCCGATAATGTTGACCCTTGCAGGCACTCTAACTCGGCGATGCATAATTAAACCAAAAAGCGGCCATATATTGTTTAGACGATTGTAAACAATTACTCAATATCATCTAGTTCTATGAATGGAACAATCACGTAATCATAAACAATTAATTCAACCTTGTAAGAAACTTCTTCGCCATTATCTTCTCTCTGACACGTGGGTCCAAGGGCATCTCCTGCTTCTGCATCGACTGTGATATCCAAGGAATATGCGCCAAGTCCTGCTCCATTAGAGTCGATTTGTTCTTCAATTTCAGATATCGATGATAGAACTACTTCACCAACCATTGAATCATTATACCAAATTGATTCTACCGTATGTGAGGCTGGTGATTCAGCATTATTGCCACTAGCAGACGCATTGTGCGGGCCGTGGATAACTGTTCCACTAATTGTATCAGCTGCATCTTGTCCTTGCCCTGGACCGGGTGCACAAAAACCAGTTGTTGTTTCGTCTTCACCATAAGAAAGAGTAACTAGAACGCCGACGATGTTCATGTCGCTTGCACCATCGACTGAGTCTGTACTAAGGTCATCAATTGTCCAAGTTTCACCACTAGCGACATACTCCATGCCACTATCTAATTCGACAAGTCTTGTGTCGCCACCGACTTCATACAAACCTGTTACATCTGACGAAGTGCCAAGTGCACGATCCGATACAGCGTCAAAGTAATACGGGAAGGCAATTAAGAAAAACACTATGCCAGCAACTAGAATCTGCTTCTCTGTGTCCCTTTTGAACTCTTCAATCGTCCACATGTCAACTTCCTCCTGTGTCAGCCCTAGTAGCACTTAGTGTGTATCATTTACGGTTCAATGTTTATTTCTTTTTTTCTTTTTCTGGCTTATCATCGGTAGAATCTGAAGTCAACTCAACATCATCATCTTTTTTCCTCAAATTGTAAAGCATCGCAAACAACCAAAGGCAGAGAATCAAGAAAACAGGACATAACCAATATGCGATATTACTAGGTTCTTCCTCTGGAACTGGTTCAAGTGCAGTTGGTATTTCAGCAGAGGAATTATTTGAATTATTCATCGGTACAATGGTTGGTTCAACATATTGTTCTAAAATTTCAATCATCAAGAAGAAGGTTGCAGGAACCATTTCTCCAGATACTGTAACCGTGTAGGTTGTAAGTGGTTGTGATTGTGTTGGTATACCAGAAATCGCACCATCAACAAATGATAGTCCTTCTGGCAAGTCTGGGGTTATCGACCATTGCGGTTCATCATCTTCATCGAAGTAGTATATAGGCTCAAGAACAGGCATGTTTTCACTGACATTCAAAACAAGTAAGGTTACAGGGTAACGAGCAACATAGAATGGTTGATCTATTGTTAGTTCAATTGTAGCAGAAGATGTTCCTCCGGAATTATTTGCCCAAATTGTGAAAGTTGTTGTGGTTAAATTACTTTGAGGAGTTCCAGTAAATACTCCATTTCTAAACGTGATTCCTTCAGGTAATTCAGGTTCAAACTCCCACGTTTCAGGGTTTCCGCCTAAAATATAAGGACTTACGAATAAGGAGTCTTGGCCATTAATTAGGGTAAATATTGACTCCTTATACGATATGTTGGCTGCTGGTTCAAGTACGCGAATATTGATTATTAAAGTGTCAGAGCCGCCTGAATTATTTGCATAAATTGAATATGCTGCAACCGAGGAATTAACTGTTGGAATACCAGTAATTATTCCATTTTCAAAGACAAGTCCTGCAGGCAATTCTGGGTCTATCTCCCATGTTGCTACCATGCCGCCAGTATTATTCAGCGTCAAGTTCATCTCATCTTCTCCACGAACTAATTCAAAGTAATTTGATTCACTTGATAGAATTGCAACCGGCTCAAGGATGGTTATGTTAAGCAGGAAGTAGTCACTGCCACCATTGTTAATTGCTGTGATATTATATTGTACAATGGTCGAGTTAACAGTTGGTGTACCAAAGATTGTGCCATTGGTGAAGTTGAGGCCATCAGGTAATTCTGGGTCAACTGTGAATGATGCCACTGCTCCACCACCAAAGATTGCGTGTAGAGCGGTCGGCATAGTCTCGCCTCTGGTTAGGATTAGCGAATCAGTCTGGTAGGTTATTGTCGGTGCTGGCTCCAAAATTGTAATACTGATAGCAGTGAATGATGAACCACCGCTGTTGTTAGCATAAATCAGATAATTTTGAGTGGTCATGTTAATTGTTGGTGTACCATAA
>JAKURJ010000111.1 GCA_022452125.1 Candidatus Poseidoniaceae archaeon | reverse complement strand
GCTCCCGATTTTAATTGATTCATTCCCAGAATTGTGTTCAGGAATGTAGACTTTCCAGCACCGTTTGGCCCTAGAAGTCCAGTCGAGCCTTTTTCTATCCTTATGTCAAGAGAATCGAGGGCCACATGAGGTCCGTAAGATTTGGTAAGAGCAGTTGATTCGATAATCAAATCCTCTACCATGGTCTAGACACGTGAAAGTGGGCCTTTGAACATGCCCCTTTCAGGGGCAACCTTCCCTTACCTTCACAGCAATTCCTTTTGTGAAGGTTTCAAATTCAGCGGGCGTCGATTGTGAGCGACCGAATGCGAGAAGTTCTCCAGACGAATTTACAATTAACACAATTTCCCCGGGTCTTGTCCATTCATCGCATGCTGTGACGAAACCATGCATTACGTTCCTGCCATCTTTGACGAATGGTTCTGCATCACTATCGACAACCACCCATGCTGGCCCCTTGCCCACATGTTGATTCAAATCACTGGAGTCGAAGCCGCTCGGGATTTTTCCTGTTCTTAGTTGATGTAACTTCTTTGCACCACTTACAGTCAATGAGATGCCCCCTTCAGCAAGTCTTGGGGAAAACAGATGCTCCCCTTCAGAATTAATGACATTACGGATTCTGCCAGTTCTACTCATCACAAATGTCGAACCTTCGATGATTGAGATTGCATCAGTTTGTTTGACATTACACAATACGCACAATTTGTCTACAATTTGGTTCTCCTTCTTGTGGTCAGGTTCTCGGCCTGTCGGTTCAATTCCTAGCAGCTCAAAAACTCGATTGTGCAAATCTTCGGTATCGGATATGTCGATTGGGATGAGTTTCCTGTCATGAATCCCAAAGCTTTTCAGCTCGTTCTGCACCTTAACGAAATCTGGTTTGCTATTCCACAACCAATCTGGACCTTCGACATGTGCCCAAGGATTTAGATCTTCCAGATTCCAAGGAATAATTCCAATTGGAGTCTGAATAAACAGCTCGTAGTCAAGCGAACAGATTCTTTCAACTAAACCTCCAATTTTATCTCTCCATGGTGCACTTGTACCGTGGAAAAGAATGACATCTCCAGGTTTCCTTGATTTCCACCTTGAGATAACTTTCCTTCTAGCCATTTCAATGTGAGGTCGGTTGAGTGTATCCATTCCACCCCATGACTCACCTCCGCCTCGAGGTGTAAGTTGTGAATTTACGAGCCAATCCCAGTTTTCTTCCCATCGGCCTTTTTCTTCTCCGACTTCTTTTGACGCAGATACCTCATCCAAAATTAGAGGTTCCATTTTCATTTTTGAGGGATTGGTAGTTAGCCAAAGAAACGCTTCACGGAGGGCAGGGTGCTCGTGGCTTCTTCGCTCTGCAAGTCTCCAAATCGTTCCGTCACGTATCGCCTGACGGCATCGTGAAATCTCTTGAAGAGTAATTTCCAGATTGTATTTTGATAGTAGGATTGTCCTCTCTTCCTTGTTCATTTTTCGAACATCTGCTGGTGAAAAGTGAGTTATTGATGGCATTAGAATCGGCCATTCTTCGAGTTCTGCGATCTTTTCAGTCCCCCAAGGTGTTAGAATTCTACCATCTCTAGCAAACAGAACATATGCTGCGGAATCAAACAAGTCTGCGCCCATTGCAATGAGCATTGGGAATAACATTGGATGACCACAACCAAACATGTGTACTGGGCGATTGGGTGCTAGATTTGATTTACAAGCAAACATGATTTTTGCTAAATCTTTGTACTTTTGTTGTTCCATAATGGGAACAATTCCTCCGATTGGGTGAACACTAAATCCTAATTCGCTCATTCCCTTGGCGCTCTTCGCTCTTAGGTCAGGATATAATCCGCCTTGTATGGGTCCATTGAGCATCATTTCATCAGCAGTATCAACAGAAATCTTGCCTCTGTCAATCGTTTCAATAACAGCCCTTTCAACCTCTGAAAATTTCATGTCTGGTCTTGTAAAAACATCTAGCATAGTTGCTACATCAACGCCAATATCCTTTTGGAATTGTACAATTTCTTCAACACCAACTTCCACATCACCATAAACATAGGATTGGAATGTTCCAGAATCGGTCATAATCATGCCAGGGTAATCTATCAAAGAATGGACGCCATTTTCAAGAGCCACATTTTTCAATTTGTCATGCTTCCAGATGACATATGAATTGGTGATTAGTGCCTGAATCCCGTATTTGTCCCACATTTCCCGAGGCTCAATTGTGCGAATGTTTGGGTTGATGACAGGGAGTAAGCAAGGAGTTTCAACGATACCGTGTTTTGTGTGTAATTTCCCTAATCTTGCTTGCCCATCACGAATTGTGATTTCGAAGTTTCCTTCATCCTTTTCTCTACAAGGTTTAGGATTTTCACGGGTTCCATCATGCCATTTCATAAAATCACCCTATACGAAATCGACTTGACCGTGAGCCAGAATGAACTCTCTACCCAAGTCATCAAATGTGTCAAGCAAACTTGCACAGAAACTGACTTTTGCAATTTCATCATCATTTTCCAGGTCGCCCTTAACACCTTGCAGAGTGCCCGGGGCTGCTCCACATGACAAGCACGCTCCAGTCAAATCTAGAACCAAATACAAACCATCCTCTTTTTGTTCAGAGGATGAAACTGCAATACCTCCTCCGTGACCATCCAGTGCAGCTCTTACTTGGCCAAGTCGGGCTAGTAAAGCAGGAACCAAATCATCGATATCGCTGAGGGATGTATTGCGCAATTTTTCATCCAATTCGACATCGGAAGATTCAGCGATTCTACGCTGCGCTTCGACTTCCATAGCCGCCGCCGCCTCGCGGCGATACTGCTCTAGAATGTCGTCATCCATGGCAATGCGTCCAGTTTTGTGTTCATGAACCCTCGCTTTTGAATCTCTAAAGTCCGTACAGTCATTGATAAAGGGGCAACTCTAGCGTGTAAACATGGGAGACGAGATGTTGAGCGTCGAGAACCTCCACGTCAGTGTGGACGACACTGAGATTATCAAGGGTCTTTCCTTGAAAATCAATCTAGGTGAAGTCCATGCTATCATGGGTAGAAATGGTTCTGGAAAGTCTACTCTAGCCAACGTTATCATGGGCCATCCTGCTTACGAGATAACATCGGGCGAAATTAAGTTCAAAGGCACTCCTCTTGAGGAACTGGAAGTCTTCGAGAGAGCTCGTGCTGGTATGTTCCTCTCTTTCCAATACCCTTCCTCCATACCTGGAGTTCAGGTTGGCACTTTCTTGAGGAAATCTGTGTCCGCAGTCAGAGGCGAGGATGCACCTAGTGCTAGAGAATTTAGGAAAGAATTGAAGGCGCACATGGAGGCATTGGAGATGGACAAATCTTTCCTATCGCGATATGTCAATGACGGTTTTAGCGGCGGAGAAAAGAAGCGCTTAGAAATCCTTCAGATGCTATTGCTAAACCCCACACTAGCCCTGCTGGATGAGACCGATTCTGGACTGGACATAGATGCTCTAAGAGTCGTGGCTGATGGAATAAACAGCATTACACCAAACGCTGGTTGTCTCCTGATAACTCACTATCAGAGATTGTTAGACCATGTTGAGCCAGATTATGTCCATGTAATGATCGATGGCAAGATTGTCAAAACAGGTGGATCAGAATTAGCTGCTGAACTAGAATCCAAGGGTTACGATTGGCTCGAAGCATAGGAGGAGTAGAAATGTCCGGAGATACAGCAAGAGAAGCGGTAGGCGATTACCGCTATGGATTCCACGACCCTGAGAATGCAACCATTCGTTTCGACAAGGGACTTTCCGAACAGGTTGTTAGAGATATTTCAGAACTGAAAGGTGAGCCCGAGTGGATGCCTGAGATTCGAGTCAAAGCATATCATCGTTTCATGGAAATGCCGATGCCCTCTTGGGGTAATTGTGACATGCTAAATCAGATTGACTTCGACGCAGTAACATACTTTTTGCGTTCATCAGAAGGGACTGAAAAGAATTGGGACGATGTTCCTGACGATATCAAAAACACATTTGACAGGCTAGGTATTCCTGAAGCAGAGCAAAAGTGGTTGGGTGGTGTAACCGCTCAATACGAATCTGAAGCAGTGTACCATTCTATTAGAGAAGACTTGGAAGAAGAAGGAGTATTATTCCTAGACATGGACTCAGGGCTGAAAGAACATCCAGACATTGTCAAGAAATATTTCTGTTCGGTTGTACCTGCTAGTGATAACAAATTCTCGGCCCTCAACACAGCGGTTTGGTCAGGTGGCTCGTTCATCTATGTTCCAAAGGATGTCCATGTAGAGATGCCTGTTCAAGCTTATTTCCGAATTAACGCCAAGAACATGGGACAGTTTGAACGCACACTAATCATTGCTGACGAGGGGTCTTCAATTCATTATGTGGAAGGATGCACAGCGCCAACTTATTCCACCGAATCCCTGCATTCTGCAGTTGTGGAATTGATCGCCATGGACGGCGCAAAAATTCGCTACTCAACTGTTCAAAACTGGTCGGCCAATGTCTACAACTTAGTCACTAAGAGAGGTATCGCACATTCAAATGCAACCATCGAATGGGTTGACGGAAATATTGGTTCTAAGTTGACAATGAAATATCCTGCTGTGATTCTCAAAGGTGAGGGAGCACACGCAGAAGTGATTTCAGTTGCTTATGCTGGTAAAGGACAGCACCAGGATGCCGGCGCAAAAGTTAACCATCTTGCAACTAATACTACCTCTAACATCCTGTCCAAGTCGCTTTCAAAGAATGGAGGGCGCTCTTCATACCGAGGTATGCTTCAAGTCACT
>JAKURJ010000110.1 GCA_022452125.1 Candidatus Poseidoniaceae archaeon | reverse complement strand
CTCCGTCGATTTCAATTTCTCCAGTTTTTTCAATGAACTGAGATTTCTGGAGTGCGCGTCTGATAACGTGGGCCTTCACATCTCGGCCTGCAGCTTCCAGTGCTTGGACAATTTCGCGAATTGTTGCAGGCCCGTTGTCCCTCAACCATGCGACAATCCAGTCTGCCTCTATGCGATTTTGGCGACGCTCTTCAGTCCAACGCCTTCGCATAGTCGTGTGTTTTCGGCAATGGTTTTCAGATGTTGGTATGTCTTGATTCAATACTAATATACAATGTAATCCGGGATTTCTATTATAAGTCAGACAACGATACCGGATTTTAGTGAGCAAGATGATGAACACACTGACTTCGATCTACTTCAAATTGGCCGAGTTAATTTCAACATTTGTCCCATCTGCTGATGGTATGCTGAATCAATTTGGTATGACGCTCATGGATTTACCAAATGTTACAGATCCTGGCGAAGTAGTCACTTATCTCTTTGAACAAATCTTGTTTTTGTTTGCAATGGCCGTTATACTTCCTCTAACCTTGGCATACAGGTTATTCATGGGATTGATTGGTCAACCAGTACCAGTGCCTTGGTTCTGATTTGAATCAAGCATTGGTGTCCTGCTCATCACTTTCGGTCTTTGAGACCGGTGGCAAATCCAAGATTTTGCGCTTGATGTTAGCTCTAAGTTGCTCTAGGTCACCATAGCAAATCAGTGAATCTCCGAACCTCAATTGCATGTTAGGTTCAGGGTTCCAGATTAAATCACCAGCACGTGATAATGCGAATACTGGGATATCGCCTTTGAAAATTTCACTGATTGGAGAACCGATTAGATGAGGGTGGTTTCTCAAGTGAACGGATAGCACACCTTGTCCAGGAATGGTCTTGAGTAACTGGTCGACATTGACTTCACTGAAATCGGATTCAGCGATGACATAATCGATAATCGCACCAGCAACGTTCACTCCACTCGCTTTCTCGATTCCTTCTAAGCCTGGAGAAGAATTGACTTCCAAGACTAGCGGCCCATCATTGCCCTCAAGCAAATCTACACCTGCAACATTCAGTCCAAGGACTCTAGCCGCACGGCATGCAACCTCTGCATATTCTTCTGAAATATCCACTTTCTCGACGGTTCCGTTGAGGTGATAATTTGAACGGAATTCTCTTCCTCTCGCCTTTCTGCGCATGCAGGCAACTACTTTTCCTCCAACGACTAGCGCTCTGATGTCTTTGCCGTGACTTTCCGCTACGTATTCCTGTATCAGTACCGCTTTTCCGGTTACAAGTAATCCTTGAACTAGGTTGGTAGTTTCATGAATCGTGTGTCTTAGGAACACGCCTTGTCCTTGAGTTCCTTGTGTGACTTTGACGACGACTGGCAAGCCGCCTACGGCTTCAATAGCCCTCTGTATGTCCTTCATATCACGAACATATGCAGTTCTTGGGGTAGGGATTCTGTTTCGAGCTAGAATCTGTGAGGAGTGCAACTTGTCCCTGCTTTGCAGAATACCTTGGCTGGTATTGGCCGTCCATACGTCTAGTTGCTCTAAGTGCCTTAGAACTGCAACACCGTGTTTGGTAATTGAGTGACCGATTCGAGGAATTACGGCATCATAATCGAATTTTTGGCCTTGGTGTAAAATGCCGATATCTTGCTCAGCGACGAATAGTGAGAATTGCATTGGGTTGATGACTGCAACGTCCATTTCGCGCAATCTTGCTTCCTCTACAAGACGGCGAGTACTGTACAATCGCGGACCACGCGATAATACTGCAAGTCTTGTTGTCATCGATAGGGGGTGCCGACCTTACCTTTTTGATTCCTTTGATTTTTTCAATCGTTTACTTGAAGTTCTCATTAGCGATGGGCGTGTCATGACGGATGAAGTCGAGCAAGAAGCATCTAGTGATTCTGACGACGAATCGGTACCCGAATTAACAATCGAAGAACGTCAAGAAGCGTTGAAGAAAGCGCGTTGGAACGTATTCATGTATCTAGGAATAGCAGCCTTGCTATTTGCATTCGCATTGTATCCCTTCATGTCAACATCAATGCAGGTCGACGAAGGATTTGGCTCAGCAGACAAATCGATCACGGTTTGGGGCCTTCCCATATCCGGAGAGGATTTCACAGATATCCCGGTTGATGTCGAAGTAGTCGTTCAGTCACTACCTACGGATGTAGCCTCGATTGAGATTTTTATGATTGAAAATCCAAAAGGTTGCGAGGATACCGATGGCTCAAATGCCGATACACGCACATTGCTTCAGAACGATAAAGCAGACCATCCTAACAAGTATCATCTCATAGAAGACCCTGTAGAATCACAAAGTTACGAGGTTGAGATGAGCGTCGACCCAGGTATCTACTGCATGCAAGTTGTAGTAAACGGTCAAACAGGAGATGCAGACTTCAGCGGAATCAATGTTGAGGCTAATGTGGATATTTATCCAACTCAATTGCCGCTTGCCATCTTTGCAGTATTGTGTTTATTGATGTCTGGATTCGCTTTCATAGGTGCACAGAAGCATGGGAAGTATGTGAAGACTTTAGTCGAACCAAAGGCAGAACCATCAATCGAAGATACAGTTCTCGCACAAACATCAGCAGCTAGGATTTCTGCAGGTCCATCAGGACCTCCTACAGGTCCAAGTGGACCACCAACCGGCCCTTCAGGCCCACCAGCCGCAGGACCGTCGGGGCCACCAGTTGCAGGGCCAACCAGTCCGCCTGAGCAAACGCCGGAGCCGGTGGCTGAACCTGCACCAGAGCCAGAACCTGCTCCTGAAGCAGCGCCACCTGCAGGAGATGTCTATGAGGACCAGGGCGATGGCTGGTTCTTCCGTAAATTCCCAGATGGTACGTACGATCAGCAGGTGTATGTAATCAAAGACGGTGTTTATGTTCCGTATGAAGACCCCAATGCCTGATATGGCCCTGTAAGGGCCACATCTATACCCACCATTGAAAGAGGGTGAAGTCTCCGTCTTTATCGATGGGTGAGTCAGAATCCTATGTGTCCTCTTCTCACACAGTGGCCGAATTGAAGGTCATGTGTAAGGAGAATGGGCTATCTGTCGCCGGTCGAAAATCTGAGTTAATTGAGAGATTAAACCGATTTTTCATGGGAGATGATGAGCCCGAAGAAGCGATATCTCTCGAAGAGGAAGAAGTCATCTCCCTAGAAGATGAAGAATCAATTTCGATGGAAGAATCAGATTCGGTTCCATTGCCGAAAATCGATGATGATGATGATGAAATTCTTGAGGCCGAAGTTATCGATGCGGAAGTAATCGAAGAAACAGCCCCGGCATTCATCAAAGAGTCATCTTCTTCTGCTACATTGATGGATCAAATCAAGAATCCTAAAGTTGCAGCGATACTGCTGACAATTCTCCTAGCGACAGGAGGCTGGTACTGGTATGTTAGTAACCAACTTCAACCATTCACTGCGGATGATTTACGCTACGGAGACTCGATGGAATATACGGTGCTCAATGGTGAATTGGAAGCAACTGGAGAATATGTCGAATACATTCGAGATAACGTCAATGTAGACCAACTAAACAAATCCTGTAGGCTATTGATGACTTTCTCAGGAACAGGAACTACCTCGGTGACCGATGGGGGCTCTGACGAATTAGATATGGAGCCCGATGATTCGCTAAAGGGTGTAGTTCGGGCTAAAGGGGCATATGGCCTAGATTGGCTTGCTGTAGAAAAGGTTCAGACAAGAAATTTCGATCAAATCGCTTTGAAAAGCTACAATCCAAAGCCTCTACAACAGGATGAATGTCAATCCGGGTCGTCGATTTATTCAGTTGGAGGAAACCTTGAATTCAACACAAAATCATGGACCGAGATATCTGAGAGAGACATAATTTCAACTCAAGCCGATTGGAAGTTGACTTTGGGTGAAGATTACAATCAAGGAACCACGAAATCGTATGGCCTAGGTGGCGTTCTAGGCCTATTGGAGGATTTGGCACCGGGCGTTGCTGTTGTTATTTCACCAGTAGAAATCCGTGACATGATGGGTACTCAGTTAATCGATACTGGAACGAATGGCACGCATCTTGGATGGGAATGGAATGTGATTGGGCCGGATGAAGTCGACGGTGAAGAAATGTGGAAGGTCTCCATGGAAAACCGAGAAATCCGCGACAATTGTTTCGGCCATGCTCGCATTACTATGTGGGTTGAAGAGAACTCGCCGTGGGCTGTCAAACAAAATGTAGATGTCTACATTTCTGGAGATGAGGGCGACAAGTCAGCATGTGGAACGGTTACTGAGAGATTAGCCGATGTTGTTTTGCCGGATGGTAAAATAAGTCTTCAACTTGAAATCTCAAAGAATTCATTGACACGTGGCGATAAATTACTCGACTTAGGCCGAAGCTACTCCTCGATGCCTAACGCAGGAGCATATGTTCCAACAACGAGCGAACTAATTGATTGGGGAGATTACGATTTGCACATACCAGATAACACCACTCTTCGCAGTCATTCACTGGAGAATGCAATCGCTTGCTTTACCTCCGGCCACATGTCAGAGGCAGTTGCTGCTAATGCAGCACTCAATGATGATGGATACATTTGGCGAGCAAGAGATGACCGAAGCCAGTCGGGTGTTACTCATTGGAATCTATCTTGGGTCAGTTCCGACCCCAACTCTGGTTGGGTTGAACTCGACATTACAGGTTCAGCATCTGCTGAAAATTGCACCTACATCGCTCACGGAGGCCACGATGATGCCGTTGCACACAGCCGAGGTGACATCCCTGCAGTTCTCAGGATACAGATGATGGAGGAGGATTTGACAGACCCATTCAGGTATTCAGAACTACATGGAGCCAACGGTCTATTCACATCTAGCGGCG
>JAKURJ010000011.1 GCA_022452125.1 Candidatus Poseidoniaceae archaeon | reverse complement strand
GTTGACCAAGCTGGGCGACCCCCGCGCAAAGTGGGCGTGAACTATCTCCCAAATGAATACAACTGTTCAATAACAAGAAGTTCAGAGACTGTCCATGGCGGACTTTGAAGATGTATCAAATATCTTAGTCCCTCATAGGAAAAAGGTGCACGTCGCCATATTCATTCTTACAATCTTGATGATCCCTGGTGCTCTAAAAGCACTAGAACCAATCGACATGGAATCATACGATATGGAATCACCAGAGTTATCCGCCGAGCGAATTATCAATAAAGAATTCTCAACCACGGAAATTATCCTCGGATTCGTTGTTAGCGTCAGGGATCCTGCAATGGTTGGTTCAACTCAGGACCCCGTCCCTCTAATCGATGGCGGAGTACCTGACTGGTCTGGATTCGCTCAAGTTGAGGAAATTATTCCCACTGGAGAAAAGTGGCAAGGTATTACACAGGTAGATGGAGGAATCCTCAATCTAACCGTATTGAAAGAAATTGACGCTAAGCACGAAGTAATCCGAAATCACGTTCTTGGCCAATACATGAAGCCGTTCATCAACGATGTTACTGAATTGCAAACCGATGGCGTGATGAGCCTTGCTGACATCTTCAGAGGATTCATGGCAAATGAGTCTGTTCTAACCAAACCAACAATGACTCTAGCGGGATTAGAGCCACCTGTAACCAATTGGTATGATTGTGGCCCTCTTGAATGTCTGACTTTCGATGACGAAGAAGTCACTCAAGCGCACATAGATTTGGCTGCAGAGCGCATGGCTAGCGCTAACGGTTCTGATTTCCTGCGATGGCTGTCCTTAGACCGAGGATTCGTTAGCGCAGAGGAAAATGCTGGAATTGTTGGCGGACCAGTTGGTGGTTCATTGAATGTTGACGGAACTTGGGATAACGCAAGGCCTGGACCTGGAAGGTGGTCGGCATCAGCATCTTGGTTACTAGTTCAACTAGACCGTGCAGCGCTGGAAGAAGCAGGCTGGACAACTGTTTGGAAAGATGCACATTCAGAGACTGACATCAGAAGTACGGATGATGGGTTAGTCATTGGTGGTTACAGATTAAGCGGCCTTGAGTTGTTACTGCACCCTCCTAGCTACACATCTGAATATTGTCAGAGTCTAGAATCTCCGTGTTCGATAGAATGGTCTATGATGGACTTGGAAGGCCACCTGCGAAGTAATGACAATAATTCTCTCACACTTCTAGTCGGGCAAGCTGTGAATGTTGAAGTCAATAGAGAATTACAGAATTCTGGAGGTTTGATTTTCGCCATGGGCGCAGTCATAATCGTTCTGTTGTATGCTTCATTGAGAAGATGGTCGGATGTTGCTATTGTCACAATGGCACTTGGAGGCGCCCTGTTATGGATGCAAGGAATGATTGGTCATGCTGCATCATTATTCGGATGGTTTGGCATCGACCTAATTTCTCGTTCTCAATTCTCTAACCTATTGCCGATTTTAGTTTTGGCATTAGGTATTGATGATTCACTGCACGCACTTCACAGATACAAGGAAGAAAGAAACCTAGGAAAGTCAACTACTGAGGCTGGAAAAATCACAGTCAACAGAGTTGGCCGAGCAATCATGCTAACTTCCTTGACAACCATGGCTGCATTCTCAGCCAACCTATTCAGCGATGTTGCTGCTTTGAGATCCTTCGGAATCGAAGCTGCCTTAGGAGTACTTGCTGCATTCCTGCTAACGGGTATCTGGGCGCCTCTGGTTAGAGTTTCATTCGATGAATGGCTCGAAAAGAGAGGCAAGAATACTACTCCCAAAGCCAATCACTACTTTGTGAACAAAGAGAGATTGCAGAAGGTTGCAATCCAATCTGGTACCGGTAAAAGACCAATTATCATCGCATCAATATGTCTTATTCTAGCGCTACCCGCAGCGTGGGGAATGGTTCAGTTGGAAGGTGATTTCCAAGTTGATGACTTCCTAGATGATGAATCAGATTTCGCATTAGGAGTTGGAATTGTCACCGACAGATTCTCTGATGAAGGTGAGCCTGCTATGCTGTATATCGAAGGTGATGTTGCTGAACCTTCTGTGTTCAGAGCGATAGACGATTTCAGACAGAATTCGAATATCAAAACCGAAGGTGTAGTCGATAAAATGACCAGAACTCCTGATGGCTCTGTCGATATCTTAGCAATCGACGAGTTCGTTTTCGCTGCTTCCGCTTCATTGATGAGTAATCCGCAACCATTCTTCGACAGAGGATATAACGAATCTAACTGTAGCACAAAGGGTGCTCTGAATGCACCTGACTTGGACGACAAAGATTGTCTGATTTTCTTCTATGGTGTTTTATCACTAGATGGAATTCCCGGCACCGAAGTTCCATCATCATTGGTTGATTTGTACATCGACCCTGGCGTTGAATTAAATCCTCAAAGAGTTTGGGAATCGATGGACGGCGAACCAGTTTCATATGAAAGAATGATTATTCGGTTTGGAATTACATCACCTGAACACTTCCCAACTATGGGGCCAGGTATTGAAGAAATCAAGCGAGATTTGAGCCCTCTACTAAATTTATCAAGTGGAACTTGGGAAGAAGTTGGTGACAAGGAGGAAGACAAGCCCTTGACCTGGGTTATGCTAACTGGCAAACCTGTAACCCGATTTATTGCAGGAGATAAGATGCAGTCAGAAATGCAGTCTTCACTATTCTTGGGCTCACTATTCGTCTTGATCACTCTATCAATTGGATTCCGTTCAGTTAAGCAAGCAATGGTATCTTTGACACCGATTCTATTGGTTGTTGTTTGGCTCTATGGCTTGATTTATGCATTCGGATATTCCCTGAATATTGTCACGGTGACGATAGCGACGATATCTTTGGGTGTAGGAATAGACTACTGTATTCACGTTACTGAAAGGTATCGCGAAGAGAAAGAGAAAGGAAAGAATCACCAACAAGCACTGAAAGGTGTAGGTGGAGCTTGCGCTCTCGCATTGGTTGGTTCAGCTGTTTCGGATGTTGCAGGATTCGCAATCATTGCAACCTCATCAATGGGTCTGTTCAACACATTCGGATTATTCTCTGCAGTAATGATCGTACTGTCATTAATCGCCTCATTGGTTATCACTACGGCAGCACTGGGAATAATGCACTATGATTTCAGCACGAGTGAACCTTCCACCCAAGAAGAATGAAGTTACTCTAGTGCCTTAAACCAAGCTGCAATTTCCTCCAAGCATTTGTCTGGACACTCGAACTGTGGGTTGTGGCCAATATTTTGTAATCTAATCAATTTAGAATTTAGTAGATGTGAATCATACCATTCACCCATGTCCATCGGGCAAATTGTGTCTTCTTCTCCCCAGATTAGCAAGGTGTTTTTCGAAAATTCATTAATTTCTGTTGATTCGAAATCCTTCCATGTTTCTGAAAATTCTTTGAACATTGCGTTCATGCTTCCAGGATATCTTGAGAAATCCCACATTCTATCTACCTCTTCTTCTGTGATTAAGGAATCATCGAACACCATATCCATGAGTGAGTCTTTTGCCATTTTGCGAGACCAAAGACGTCTGATTAGCGCACGTCCAAGTGGATTTTTCATCATTCTAAGGGCCAGCGGCGGTGAAGTCTTTTGTTCGCGAGGGGCGCCACTTGCAGAAAGTAGCACTAGACCGTTGCCTTTCTCGGGATTCTTGATTGTGTATTTCAATGAGCTGCGCCCTCCCATAGAATGGCCAATTAAGACAAAATTGTCTAATTCAAGATGTTGAATTAGCATTGACAAATCCGAGACGTAACTTTCCAATTTGTATTCATTATCTGCTGCTGGGCCTGTTAATCCGTGCCTACGTAAATCAAACCTAATAACTCTAAATTTCCCTACCAGTCCTTCGGTTAATTTATTCCAAGTATGCAAATCTTCGGTGTGCCCGTGAACAAGAATAATCGCTGGAGCGTTAGTATCACCTTCATCTCGAACGTGAAGATTTACTCCATTTAGTATTGAAATAAACTTGGAGGGAGCGGGACCGTATTTCTTCTTCAAGAAGTCTATATCCTCTGCCTTGTTTCCAAGGATTAGCGTCCTAACTCGACCCACGATGCACTGAGGTACTTTACTGGTTTAACTATATTGAGCCCAATGCTTATTCGGATTCATCGAGGCGTTTTCTGTGGCGAATTCCACTCATCACATGACGGTCCTCAACTTCAGCTAATTTTGATTTGAGGCGCCAAGACAGGAACCAAACTATAGATCCTACACCTACGATATTGAGAATCCAAACCCAAATTGGAATATCCATTCTTTCACCTCAAATCGGTGGCAAGATATCGATGTCAACATCTCCACTGGGGATCCCAATACAGCCTAATCTTGCTCCATCTTCCACTATCTCTTCATCAAGGCCAGGAGTTAGAGGGTCTGGCAAACTAACCTTGCCAGAAAGAAGTGTAACCATGCAAGAGCCGCAATTACCACTAGTACAGTTTGTAGGAATGTCAACATTAGCAGCATAAGCATGCTCTACCAAAGTCTTGCCTGGAATCTCTTTGGTCTGACCCAACAACTTCGCTCCACGAAGGAATCGAATCAATCCCATGGAAGCACCTCAACGGTCTTCCCAGCGTGACCAGCGGCCAGTCTGCTTGTTGAAGTAGAGTCCTGCTTTCTTCATCCACTTGTTGAATTTGGTTGCACCAGCACCAGTTCGCAGAATGAAATCTTCACGGTCTTCTTGAGCCTGAATGTAACTCTTAGCAGCCAATGTTTGGTCAATCCAATCGTCAATGCTCATCAATCCACTTGTCAATGCTGATTGCTCAGCTGCTTGAGTCATTGTGTCAGCATCTGCACCAGTTTGCTTCAATTCGTCTTGTACCAATTGGTTGATTGTAGCGAAATCCTGAGAAGCAGGTTTGGGAGGAACAGGGTTTCTTGGACGTGCATCTGGGTCAATTACGACTCTACCGCCGTTTTCCATAATTTGGTCGACAGCAAGTGAAAGTCCCGGTGAGAACGGTGTTTCACATTCCCAACAAATGAATGACCAGTTTTCTGGATCATCCGGATTTCTGCTGGTTCTTGGGTCCATCTCTTCACCACATGCTGGGCATGCGTGTAGAATCAAAGTAGGAACTATCTTTCTGCGGAAGTCTACAATGTCTTGTGGAGTGCCTTCCAATTCTAGCATTTCGTGGTCTCTAGCAGCTTCCAATCCACGGGTTTCTAACTGGTCACGAATCTTGACTTTCTGGTCATCCTTACCTTCATCGTGCAAATTGTTTTCCAACTTGACAATCAGTTCCACGGTCTTTCCAAGACGGTTCATTACCAACTTCTTGGAGCGGAATGCTTCGACCTTTGCAAGTTTCAGTCTTTCTTTCTGTTCTGCTAACTCAGAGAGAACATCCTTCTGCTGACGCTTGAATTTCAATTCCTCAATCTTGTTCTCTGGTTTTCTTTCAGGAGCAAGAACCTTGGAAAGGAACCTTTCCTTTCCGTGAGACTGAGGGCCTGCTGAAATGATTTCTAGAACACCTTCTGCGATATCTGTTTTCAATCCGTAGTTCTCAACCAGTTGTGTTTTATCGATCTTTTTCAGATCTCCAATCTTGATTCCAGCATCTGCTAATTGCATTGCTGTTGTCTCGTCGATTCCTCGACGAAGTAGAGCCAGATATGTGTCCTTCTTTGCCATGTGCACCCCTCCGACGGGACAGGCCGAGCGGGCGGTTAGATGTCAACCCATCGCCTCACGAGCATCCTCAAGAAGTCGTGCTAACTCAAGCCAATCCTCGATTTCTAAATCCTCAGGCCTTTCTTCAAGCAAATCCCAATCGAGGGACTGAATGGCCTCGCGATAGATTTTTGCGTGCCAGCCACTAACTCTAGCGATTCTTTTTGGAGCTTTTGAAAGAGTATTTCGAAGTTTTTTGCGTCTTTGAGCGAATGCTTGCCGAATCAATAATTTCGCCAACTTAGAATTGGCCGGAGATTCCTTGCGCTTCATTGTTACTAGACGCGAGTGAACTTGAGGTGAGGGCGTGAAACAATGTGGCCCAACGCGCATTTCGAAAGTACAATCCCAATCCAACATCGTGCACATTCCTAAACTGCCTCTATCACTTTCCCATTCCACAACCAGTCTTTCTGCGAACTCTTCCTGGACAAGAATTACCACGTAGTCAATCGAATTAGTACGAGTGATTACATCGATTAGGGGTGAAGAAATCTGGTAGGGGATATTTGCCACGACTTTGTTTGCCTTTGGCCATTTTACTTCGAGAGCATCTCCTTCAACTAACTCAAGATTTGGGAAGTTGTCTCTAAGGAACTCGCAAACTTCAGGATCGATTTCAATCGATGTCAGTCCACATCCCGTCTCAAGTAATCTTTCGGTCAAAACTCCGGGACCAGGTCCGATTTCAACCACATGGTCTTGTGAAGAAACCTCTGCTAGGCGCATTGTTTCGTCAAGGATTTCCTCATTATTCAAGAAATGCTGGCCTAGCGCTTTGTTGTTGTCTTTGCGCATACGCAAACGGTCAATCAGAACTCGGGCTCCATGGCCCATGATAATCACTCATCCTGTCTTAATAGAAGGTCCAACAACCTAGGTTGTAATCCCCTATCCTCGATTTCAGAGACGAATCTCTTAGCAAGTAATTCTGCAGCATTGATGTTGCAGTCCTCGTTAAGTTGAGCGAAATTCTCCCAACCTACTCGCCCTCTGCTAGCAACCATTTCCATAGCCTTCTTGTTTCCAACACCTGGTAACAACTCGAACGCATGCATCTTCAGAGAGAGGTTTCCTGCTCTGTTGAAGAATTGCTGAATGAATACGTCTGGAGACTCCTCGATGATTTGTTGGATCACGATTGGTAATTCAATTGATGCAGCATTGGACAAGTCTCGGATTCTAGCAAATCCAAGTACATCCTGTACTACATCTCTCTGTGTGTGGTCAATACCCATGTAGATTCTATCTCCAACCATCTGAATTGCTGAATCTGGTTTTGGACGCAAGCGAATGACGTGCAATGCTGGCTCAGTCACAACTACGATTGCCGCATCTGTTTCAGGATGGTCGATAACTCGACACCATTCTACCTTGAGAAGAGGGTCTGGTCTATCGCGGGGATTTCTACGCTGCCCGCCGCGATGGTCATTGCGCATGGTTATCACCAGTTGTCGGGTTTATTCATTCAACGCCAACATGTTGGCGAACGATGTCAAGAACTGCTGTTACGTCTCCACCGTCGATAGAGATACGGCGGCTAGCGATTACAGCACGTACATCGTCTTCGTGCATTGGCATCAATTCTGCTAGTTTAGCTGCCAATTCAGGGTACTTCTGGAATAATTCAATTTCCATGATAGCACTGAAAATGTCATTGAAAACCTTAGGGTCTGTGGAGTAACCATTGCGGTTACCACTAGCAGCCCACTCTGCGTGTTGGAGAGCAGCCTTCTGTTCGTATGTCAGGAAGCCACGGCGTTCCTGAGCGTGCAATAGCATGTCCCTTACGGATGCATAATCTGTGAAAGTTCCTTCTTCATCCATGAAAATCACTCCAAAGGTCGAAGGTGCTCAGGGCGAGCGACGACTGTCTTCTGCATGTTGCCGTCCTTTACAGCGACGACCCAAGCCTTACCTTGACGACCCTGAATAAATCCAGTTCGTCCCTGGAATCTGCGGTGAGGCATACCCATTTGTTGTCCACCGTCTAGAACGATAGCAACACGGTCGCCTTCGGAGTAGTCATGCATGATGCGAGAAATGTTTACGCGGCCTCTTTCATGGCGTCCGCGACGTAGGATTGTTCGGGTGCCTTGGCGCTGCCCTTTTGATCTCTTCATGGTAATCCACTCCTGCTTCTCGTGTCATAAGACCATTCGAAGCAACCTGCCGACCTGCCCGACCCATATAAGCACCGCGACGCGCTAATCTGCATGAATATCGGCTACATCGAGCCATTCAACAGTGCATTTTGCCTTGATTAGAGAAGCGATGGATGGTTGAGTTCTACCGCTATCTCCGTGGACTGTTTCTTTGACATAGGTGCCAGATTCGCACCTTAAGCTAAACTCTGCAACCAGATTTCCATTCTCATCTTCTTCGATGGAAGGGTTTGAGGTTTCGAGAACCATTCTCTTGCGGATCTTATCTGCCCGACGATGAGCGACTCTTTCAGGGGTTCTCTGCGCTAAGGTGCAACCTTGCAAATTGGTCATGATTTCCATCACATAATCTCTCTCAGGCAAAGGCAGAGTTTCTTCTGTGAAAGTACTAAGTCTCTCGATCAAGGTGTCTTTAGTTCCGCTCTTGGCTAGTCCTTTCTGTTCACACAATTCTACTAATTCCGCCTTTTTCAAAGACGAATAATCGATTTCTTCCTCGACTTTAGGTTCGGGCTTCTTTCTGCGATGGTGGTTCTTTCTTCGGCGATTTCTGTCCTGATTGTTACTCGGGATCTCCATTACTTGGGTTAATTCATCAAGTTCAGATTGAGTGATTGGTTCAATCAGATATCTGATTGTGTATGATTTCTCAGCTGGAGTATCCTTAACTCTGACAACTTCGCTTCTATTCGAAGGCCTCATGTCAGAAACTTCTAGACGACCCTCGGCGCTAGAATTGATTGCTTCCATGATGAGATTTGCATCTACATTACGCTTGTGTGGCTTCTTTAGTTCGATAACGAAAGGCCTGCCACGACCTAGACATCTAACATCGATATCCTCTCTGCCCATACCGTGAAAAGCATGTTCTTCACTGCCGAACAGGTCGAGTATTGGGTCCCCAATCAGCCCCTGGACTGACGATTTGTATTGTAGGCCAGTGTAGTCACATTTCTCACAACCGCGTCCTTTACATGCACGGCATGGCCACTTTGTTTGCGGGATTCCTCTCTCCAATTTTCGATATCTTCCATAGACATAGTGCGAGCGAATATCAAGTTCTACCGTTAGGGTAAGAACATCGATTAATGCTAGGATTTCTGGCTTTTCTACAACCAAATTTTGCCCCATTCCAAGTTCTCCGAGTTGACGAGCAACCTCTTCTACCAAACTAGATTTTAGTGGGGCAGAACCGCCTGCACCGAACCTTTTGCGGAGATGGTCTTCAGCGTCAGAGTGATCCTTTGGAATCCTTGCGCCCAA
The DNA here is from genome assembly GCA_022452125.1 of Candidatus Poseidoniaceae archaeon. Classification (GTDB taxonomy): domain Archaea; phylum Thermoplasmatota; class Poseidoniia; order Poseidoniales; family Poseidoniaceae; genus MGIIa-K1. The sequence continues at coordinate 14,174 of JAKURJ010000011.1, read as the reverse complement.
CTGTAATCGAGAGCATTCTCTCTCGCCAACCGATTCGTGAATCAATTCGGCTAGTAAAGGCGCCTCATCGAATAGATTTTCACAAAACGGACATAATGGCGTTTCTTCTCTGGCATTTGCCATCGTTGAATCGGTTTCAACAACGCTTGCTCTAATTTCAATTCCGGATTCTAAATTGGATTGACCGAATCTCTTCTTTCCACCAACTCGGCCTAGGCAGTGATTGCAAGTACCTATTCTAACAAGATGCTTGAGTCCCGCAGGCTTTGGTGCTGCAGGGATTTCTTCTTCCCCTGTATCGAGTTGAAGATTTTCTTCATCCCATTCCGGTTCTGCGACGATTTCTGCCTCTTGCCCGGCATCGTCCCAAAGGGAATAATCGGTTGACCCAAAGCCTGCATTGGCGTAGGACATCCAGTCCTCTTCTTCATCAGGACTATCCTTTGAAGTATCCTTGTCGCTCATAACATCACCATTCCTAGAGGGGCCAACCCCGTGCTGGAACAGTTTGGCGAAATGCCGCCCCCTCAAAACTCCTTCCTTGCAAATGGGATTATTCAAGAACCACGGACATCCAATCTAAGCCATGGCGGGCGAGGCTGTTGAGGTGGGGCAATTTGTGGCTCTAGCTCGAAGTGCTCTTGTTAACGAGCCTTACCTAAGCAATGCTGCAATCATTGGCGAGTTGACGAAGTTCACTCTTGCTCGCTCAGGACATACATACTTCACGCTCACAGATAGCAAGGGTTCGATAGATTGCGTATTATTCGGAGGGAATGATTCTTTCATTTCTCAAAACGTCAAAGAAGGTATGAAATTGATTGCATTAGGTGGAATCGATGTCTATGTGAAAACAGGTCGAATGCAATTCAAAGCATCTAGGGTTCAACCTGTAAAGAGCATCGGAGAGCTGGAAAAGGCTCGTCAAGAATTGATTGAAAAATGGCGCCTAGACGGTACCATGGATAGACCTCGAAAGCCAGCACCTATGATACCGAAAAAGTTGCACATCATTACAGGTGCAGGAAGTGCTGCACTAGCCGATATGGAGCGATTAATTTCTGACCGTTGGCCCAATTTTTCCTACACTGTGATTCCTGTTTTGGTTCAAGGTAATGAGGCCCCTGGACAAATCGTACGCGCTATCAAACATGCTGAGAAAAGTGCTGATTTGATTATTGTCGGTAGAGGAGGCGGTTCTCCCGAAGATTTGTGGTCGTTCAATCTCGAATCGGTTTGTCAAGCAATAATTGACAGTTCAGTGCCTGTAGTCAGTGCAGTTGGTCATGAATCGGATTACATGGTCAGCGATATGATAGCAGACATACGTGCTTCAACTCCATCCAACGCAATTGAGAGAATTGTACCAATCAAAGACGAGTTGGTTGCAATGATTGCGCAAGCTCAAGACCGTCTGGATTTTGCTCTTGACAAGTTATTCGTTAGACAAAATGAGAAAATCTCAAACTTGATTTTCAGACTCAGCGCTGCTCCAATGCGTGGAATTTCTAACGCAAAATTACGACAATCCCAATTGTCGAATAGGATGGTTTCATCGATTGAAAGATTCTTCATGGTACAGAAAAACCGGCACACTGGGTTCGAATCAATCCTAAAATCAACAAACCCAACCAGAGTACTAGAGAGGGGTTATTCTATGGCCATGGATGAAAAAGGAGCACCTGTGACGAGTATCGCCGGGTTGAAACAGGGTGACCCCCTCACAGTGGTATTGAAGGACGGCCAAGTACAAACTGAGGTGAAATAATGAGTTATGCTGAAGCAATGAAAAGATTGGAACAAATTGTGGCTGCACTTGAAGCAGGAGGTACTGACTTGGACGAGACATTGAAACTGTTTGAGGAAGGCTCCAAACTCCTAAAATCCTGTCAAGAAGAGCTTGCTGAAGCTGAAGGAAAGGTCGAAAAATTGCGCCTGGAGGATGTTGAGTGAGTCGAAAACATGCAGCGCTTAAATGAAGGTTTGCACGCCTAGCAGCTGAATGGGGTGACCCCCATGATGAGTTTCCATGGGCAAAGAGAGATATTGTTCAAAACATCGACGTAGCAGAAGACGGTGAAGTCACAATCACCGTCCAGCCTAGTAGACCACACTGCCCATGTTGCCTGCTCGACCTGGACAATTTTAGAGTCAAGTTACTAGACACAAAAGGGGTGACCTTTGCGACCTTGAATGTGGTTGGAGTTCCTGCAAGTGATCGCTGGACTAGAACTCTTAATCGGGGTATGCAATAATGGATGAGCAATGGAACGACCTTGCTCAAAGCGACAAAGAAGGCCCTTCTCTGTTAACTCAAGTCATACTGATTGTAGTGGTCAGCGTGATGGTTATGGTTTTCTTTTTGGGAATGTGATCATTGCCACCTTAACCATTCTCCAGTCTCTTGGTTTCTGTAATACCACTCGCCACTTCCTGCAGGATGCTCCAAGTATTCATGACCGTCTTCAGGGCTAATCCCACCCACGATGCTTGCATCAGGATGAGTGCTGACTGCTGCTGGTGCAACAACTGGAGTTTCGTCGTAATCTCGCATGGCTAACTCTTGCTCTAGCAATTCAGTTCTCTCACCGACATCTGTAGTGTCAGCAAGGCCAAAATATGCCTCGCTGTTGGCTATAGCGCCTAGTTGAGTTTCATCCATTCTTTGCAAATGTGTAAAGTCAACTAGTCACTCTTCAATCCCATTTTTCGCCAGGAAAGCCACGTGTAGGCTGGTAGTGAAGTTAGTACGACAGAGATTATCCAACAAATCGCAGAGCCCGCATAAATTCCGTACTCAGGTAAAGCCCAAGGCGCAATCAGTGAATACATTGCAACTGAAGAGCCTCCTAGCATCATCGGTCCTGCAGCACCGGTTGGAACATCAGAGCCCTGAGAGATCCACAATGCCACCATCGTAGTCAAGAAAATAGCAGGGAAAACCGATGCCAAGCCTGCGATAATGGGCATCCCCATGCCGGACAATTGTACTGCGATTCCAATAGCAGTTGCTGCTGCCAAACCTCTCATCGCGAGAACCATTTTAGTAACCGGATTCTTTCCTTTAGGCGCAGCAACAGGAATCCAAGTCATCCACAATCCAAGGCCGACCAAGCACACAAATCCAGCAATTCCTACGGTGGTTTCAGAAAGATGGTTCAATGCTTCACTCAATGATATGGTCATCAGCACCGCCAGCAAAGTCCAAAATCCTAGGCTAACGAAAATCATCTGGCCAAGACTCACGCCCTCTTTCATCCGTGGATACACAACCCATGAAGCAACGAATAATGCATTCAATAGCATCCAAAATGGAATCAGAGACATGCTGGTTGCCAAGTCTTGCTCTCCTGCTTCTACATACATTCCCATAGCAGCTGGCACTATTGTAGTTGGAAGAGTCCCGAGAACGCCCCCTACAATCCCACCCCACCTTTCTATTGCAATGGTAACCAATATCGCGACAAATCCTGCGAATAGTGCTGACAGGATTATTGTCTGCATAGCATAACCACCACTAGGTATTGTATTGATATTCGCTTCAATCCATGTGTTTCTTCAACTTTGAATTGAGTTTTTCAATACTACTTCCTGACCATGATTCAAGCATCTTTCCATTTGAAAAAATAGTGTTGAAAGGGAGAATATCGATATTAGATATCCACCTGTGTTCCATCTTCAATTCAGCGAGTCCTGGATCACTCAAAACGACTTTACACATTTCCAAAGAATGTAGATTTTCACTAGAATTTATTTCTGATTCTAGTTGTTTACACTGTTCGCAATCATTTTTTGAAAACATAACATATACCAGATTTAAGTTAAAAAAATCCTTCCAATTTGAACTATTGATGCGATTCAACTTAGACATGATTTCTCACCGGAACAAGATTTGTTATCCTAATGAACACTATAGTTCATATGTAACTACACAATCAACAGAATATGCGCGGAATGAGCAGTGACGGCAAGTGTCCAGTAATGCACGGGGCAATAAGCACAAGCAACAGTGGAATGAAGAATATGGACTGGTGGCCTAACCAGCTAAACCTGAACATACTTCATCAACACGATGTCAAATCAAACCCAATGGGCACTAACTTCGTCTACAAGGATGCGTTCAACTCAATTGACTATGCAGAACTCAAGGCTGACCTACACGCTTTGATGACCGACAGCCAAGACTGGTGGCCTGCAGACTACGGTCACTATGGCCCATTCTTTATCAGAATGACATGGCACGCTGCTGGAACTTACAGAACCGGAGACGGTCGTGGAGGCGGTGGAACCGGCGCTCAACGATTTGCTCCTCTAAACAGTTGGCCAGATAATGGAAACCTGGACAAAGCCCGACGCTTGTTGTGGCCGATTAAGAAGAAGTACGGTAACGGAATCAGTTGGGCAGACCTGCTAATCCTAACAGGACAGATTGCTATTGAATCCATGGGCGGACCAGTTCTTGGTTTCGGAGGAGGAAGGCCGGACATTTGGCACCCTGAAGATGACATATACTGGGGAAGCGAAGATGAATGGCTAGGTGACGACAGGTATGGAGAGACTCGTCAAGACCTTGAAAATCCACTCGCAGCGGTTCAAATGGGATTGATTTACGTAAATCCACAAGGACCTAATGCAAATCCAGACCCACTACTTAGCGCTCAAGACATCCGTGAAACATTCAGCCGTATGGCAATGAATGACAAGGAAACCGTTGCCCTAACTGCTGGCGGTCACACATTCGGAAAAGCACACGGTGCAGGACCTGAAGATCACAAAGGACCAGAACCAGAAGGTGGCAGCATCGAAGAGCAAGGATTTGGCTGGACTAGCGATTACAAATCCGGCGTAGGTAGAGACACAATCACCAGCGGAATTGAGGGCGCTTGGACCGCTAATCCAATCAAATGGGACAACGGTTACTTCGACATGCTATTCAAGTACGATGAAACATGGACACTAGAGAAGAGCCCTGCTGGCGCACATCAGTGGACACCTTCAAACCAAGCTGAAGAAGACATGGCCCCAGATCCAGAGGACCCGTCAATCAAGGTACCAACAATGATGACTACTGCAGATATGGCAATGATTAGAGACCCTGAATACAGGAAGATCTCAAAACACTTCCATGAGAATCCTGATGACTTTGCTGATGCATTCTCGAAGGCATGGTTCAAACTCCTACACAGAGACATGGGGCCAAAGTCACGCTACCTAGGCCCAGACGTCCCAGAAGCGGATTACATATGGCAAGACCCTGTACCAACAGGAAGCACATCTTACAACGTAAATGCGGTAAAGGAAGCAATCAAGGGAAGCGGTCTTTCAATCCCAGAGATGGTTGAGACTGCATGGGCAAGTGCATCCACTTTCCGTGGTTCCGATTTCCGTGGCGGCTCAAACGGTGCTCGCATTAGACTAGCACCTCAGAAGGATTGGGAAGCAAACAAGCCTGACCAGCTCTCCAAGGTTCTTGGTGTACTAACCGGAATCGCTGAGGCAAACGGTGCAAGCATTGCAGACACAATTGTACTAGCAGGAAATGTAGGAATTGAGATGGCTTGTGGTGCTGAAGTACCATTCAGCCCTGGTCGTGGAGATGCTACTGCAGAACAAACCGATGTTGATTCATTCTCTGTACTAGAACCAGTTTCGTGCGGTTTCAGAAATTATCTGAAGACAAACTTCGCTGTTAGCCCTGAAGAAATGATGTTGGACAAGGCCCAACTTCTTGGCTTAACCGCTCCAGAAATGACTGTTCTAGTCGGTGGAATGAGAGCTCTAGGTGTTTCATCTGATGATAGAGGACTATTCAGTGATGGTTCCAGCCTATCAAACGAGTGGTTTGAGACCTTGCTCGACATGGGCGTAAAGTGGACACCAACCGGAAGCAACTCTTACGAAGCTCACGACCGCTCTTCTGGAGAAAAGGTCCGTAGAGCGACAAGATATGACCTAGTATTCGGAAGCAATTCACAACTTCGTGCAATCGCTGAAGTCTATGCTCAAGATGACAATCAAGACAAGTTCGTTGCCGATTTCATCACAGCATGGAACAAGGTCATGAATGCAGGCATATTCTGATTGTTGAAAACTAGAAAGTCAAAGCATCGCTTCTTGCGACTTTGACTATCCGCTTTGCAGCGCGCCTTGCACCTGAAATGTTTCGAGATGAAGGTCCTAATTCCAATTCTGCCAATGGGCCAGATACATAGATTCCTGGGTGCCAACAAAGTGTCTCGTCAACAATGGGATAACCGCATTCAGAACAAGGGAGCGAAGCTGTCTCAATGAGTTGGTCAACAAATTCCCCCCCCTGGCCTATTGGTAGCAAATCCGGTTGCTAACAGTATGCGTTCAACCTGTAATGTCGAGCCATCATTCATCTCTAAGCATATACCATCAGCCACTAATTTTAGATTGGAAATTCCACACTCATGCCTTGTTATTTGATCGCAAATTATGGCCTGTTGAAGTGAGTTGTTTACATCGGGAGGTAATGAACCACGATGCCGAGCATGCGTAATCATTTTTCGACGAATGTTGAAATCTTTTTCTTTACTAAATCCGTTCATATATCTTGGACCCAACCAACCAGGCTCGCTATCGAACTGATGTTCACGAATCTCATGTCTAGACACAAGATGGACTTCATTACCTTGCTTCTGTAATCTTAGCGCTACCTGTCCAGCGGAAATTCCGCCACCGACCACAGCAATAGATTCCCGTTTTGTTGGCATACCCTGGAATTTAGGGTCAAAGATATGATGCACTCTATCTCCTCCATTATTTGCCCATTTTGGCCAGAATGGTTGTTCACTTGCACCCATTGCTAGTACGACATTTTTTGCAAATATTTCTTCGCCTGAACACAGTTCTATCTGTGAATAATCGCAAGTCATCTTAGCGTTGATTGCACGCCCTTGAACATGCAAAGTGTCCAGATTAAACCTCGAAATTACTCGGGCACAATGTTCATTGAAAAATTGGAGACTCGGTCTATTGTAAGGCGGGGCAAATAGTTCTGATTTGGGAACATCCAAACTTTCAGCTAGTGCCATCAAAGACATGGGTTCTGTTGCGAGGTTATGTACTGAAGGAGAGCGCAGAAAACCCATTCCTGTTGTCTCTGTGCAAGACTTCCACCGTTCTAACAAATTTTTGCCAGGGTCTACGATTCTGATGTTTTCAGCCTTAACGTCTGCTTCATCGATTAGCCTTGCGGCAATATGGACTCCATGAATGCCGCCACCAATGATTAGCCATTCGAATATCATTCAGTTTCCTCAACATCTGCCATCTGGATAGAAGGGAAAGGATTCTCAAATTCAGGCCATGCATCGATGCCTTGGTTAGCCAAAGATTCCTCGACTAAACATGCATCCAAACTTTGCAGCATTGATTTTTCATCCATTTCCTGACCAATGAATACTAACAATTGTTTCCTGTCGCCAAATATTTCATGCCAATCAGGTTGGTTATCAGGACGTTGCTCTTCAGGCATGTCCATCTCATCTTGTGGCATAGCAGACCACCAAAATCCAACTGGGCGAACTGCATTTACTCCTCCAGCTTGCGCCCATTCGTATGCGATGCGATGGTCTGCAGCAACCCAGAAGAATCCCTTTGAGCGAAGAACTCCTTTCCAATTTGACTTGTCTTCAAAGAACTGGTCAATCTTCTGAGCATCAAAAGGCCTTGATGTTCGGTAAGTGAAGCTTGAGATTCCGTATTCTTCAGTTTCAGGAGTGTGCTCTCCTTGCAGTTCACGTATCCAACCAGCAGATGCTTCAGCTTTTGCGTAATCGAATAAATTCGTATTGAGAACCCTATCTAGTGGAACTTTACTCTGAGTTGTTGGAATGATTTCTGCTACAGGATTTAGAGCCTTTACGATAGCCTCTACCTCTTCCGCTTGTTTGGTAGTCACCAAATCCAACTTGTTCAGAATAATCACGTCTGCAAACTCGATTTGGTCGATAAGCAGATCTGTAACTGTTCTTGTATCCTCTTCTCCGAGTGATTCTCCTCTTGATTGGAGAGATTCAGCCTCATTGTAATCACGCAAGAAACTTGCAGCATCGACTACTGTAACCATGGTGTCTAATCGAGAAACATGGCTGAGACTCACACCCTCTTCATCTTCAAATGTGAAAGTCTGAGCAACAGGAATTGGTTCAGAGATTCCAGTAGATTCAATCAACAAGTAATCAAAGCGCCCTTCTTGAGCGAGCCGGGAGACCTCTGCAAGTAGGTCGTCTCTAAGTGTACAACAGATGCAACCATTCGACATTTCAACCAATTTCTCTTCGGTTCTACTAAGTTCTGCTCCACCTTTCTCAACTAATGCAGCATCAATGTTGACTTCACTCATGTCGTTAACAATTACAGCAACTCTTCTGCCCTCACGATTATTCAAAACCTCATTCAGAAGTGTTGTTTTTCCTGCGCCTAAAAATCCAGACAAAACAGTCACCGGTAACCTGTTTTCAACTTTCTCTTCATCTAGCCTTACTGCTGCGCTATCCGTGGTGCCAACCATGTTTTTGCGCCTGCTAATAACTATTTAACAAAAACTAATAAATAGATATTTGAAATTTATTATTATCAAATATGATAGTGAGCAAATGTAATGAGTTAGACCCCGTGGAGGTACTATGACCTCAGTTGGAAATGCGGCCCCAGACTTTACTCTAAAAAACACTAGCAAAGACGATGTTTCATTATCAGATTATGCTGGTAAAACTGTAGTCCTTGCGTTCTATCCAGGAGCATTCACAGGAGTATGTGACAAAGAAATGTGTGCTTTCCAAGATAACATGTCAAAGCTAAATGATGCGAATGCCGTAGTCCTTGGAATAAGTGTTGATTCACCATGGGCTAACGCAGAATTTGCACGTAAGTATGAACTAGAATTCACATTACTATCGGACGTGGACAGAAATGTTGTCCAGATGTATGACGCTACCTTTACTGGCCTTGGTGGAATCGAAGGCTACGTGTCTGCTAACAGAGTTGTTATTGTAATAGACAAAGAAGGCGTAGTACAACATCGCTGGGTTGCTGAAAACCCTGGTGTCGAACCTGACTACGATGCTGTTGTTTCATTTGCAAGCTCATTGTGAGTTGCTCTAAACTGGACAATAACAGATATCCAGAGAATCAGGATTGGTATTGCAAGAACATTCTCGAGTGTTGAAACAAACCATAGTCCCGTATAAAATAGGGAAATCATCCCTGCTAAAACGAATACCAATATTGGCGCAATTTTTGGTTTTGGATGAAGGAAACTGTAAACAATGTAACCACCGCCAAAGTATGCGAATAAGTATGAAAATGCAACGTATATGATGCCGATGAATAGTCCGATAATTGCAAATTCAGGCTTCAGTTCTGGTTGAAGTAAAATCAATTCTACAGCAAGGAAAATCGCTGCAAAATTATGCATTATCTGTTCGTGAAAAAGAAACATGTGATCATGATTTCTACCAATTCTAACCTCATCTGGCAATATGATGTGTCGAACGATTGTAGCTGTCATGAAGGCCATTGCAATACCCGTACAGAAAGTGACAATCTGCAATTGTAACAGTAAATTTGGTGTTGAGAACTCGTATTTTCCCAATACATGATATATTATTGAAGATAAGAAATATGCTACATTTGACAGAAGAGTCCAACTACTGAAAGTAACGAATTTGGATATCCCATCTGGATGTAATATCAATTCTTCACTATCTCTCAATGACATTACGCGCATATTGCCAGGCCCACATTTTAGCATGTATACTATTGCGCAAAGGCCTACTAATAGACATGAAATTCTCCAAACCAATACTAATGAAGATGAGGATTGAAAACTGGAGGCTGAATCATCTAAATGACTAATTAAATCAATACTGTATGCGAAAAAAACAATCAATGCAGTTACCACAAAAATTGTCAAAATTGTGTAAGGAGTGTAGTCCGACTCAGCATTTGCATCTGTCATGGCTCATCCTCTACCGATTCTAAAATTGTGAAAGTACAATTATTCACTCGAATGGATCCAAATGAATGAGTTGCTCTACATCGATTCTCTTGTAGCCACGCTCTTCAGCATCTTCTCCTGCTTTGACTAGCATACGGCGCATCCATCCAAGCATCATCAAGTCCTTCATTTTATCAATCGCATCGATGAAAGAGGCTGGATTAGAACCGAGTTGAGCATGCTCTCTGATGTTTTGACCTACCTCGTCTACAACTTCATAATACCAAAGCAGCAATTCCTCGATTGCTGCATCAGTGACAGACATCCCAGCAAATGCTCGCGACATCTTTCTTACCACGGAAGGAGTTAGTGCTGAGCCGCTGATTTGTCCTTCTAGTACATCTTCTTCGACTTCGACAGTCACGGATTCTGTAGTTTCTGTTTGTTCAGATGATGTAGATGTTACCGCTGAAAGGTGTCGTGGTTTAATGGTGTTAACTCGGTCCTTGGATGCTGCACTTTCAGCTGCATGTAGGATTTTCTTGAGGTGGGTTTCAAGATGTTCGATTCCTGCTTGAACCGCTTCTGAGCCTACACTTTCTAACTCGCCTAATCTCTCAATCATCAATTCACGTGTTCGATTATAGTTCAAGCGAGTGCGATTTGTGTCATCAAGTGTTTTCTTGTCGGGGGTTGCTGCGAGGGTTGCTGCCTCCATTGCAGGAACCATGTTATCGATTTCAGCAACCATCATTTCGACTAATTGTTCTTTTACAGCACCTGATAGGCGCATGTCTGTAAATCCAGAGGATACAAAACCAATGTGACTAGTTGAATACGGCTTTGCCATCTACTCCACCAGTCCGTCCTCACGGCCGATGGCTTGTGATATTTCCCATGCGTGTAAACATTCGTGTCCTCCAAGGAAACCGCCGGCTTCTCTTGCTGGACCGATGAATTCTGATGCACAGAATTGACAGAAAACTTGCACCACTATCTCGTTGAAATATGTGCCATTAGGAGTTACACGCTTAGCGATTCTCTTGCCAACATCGGACTCGTCCCAATCACTAGTTTTCTCAGTAAATTCTTCATCAAGTACTATTTTTTCACTCATAGTATCACCATTCGGTTATCCAAGGAATCGCTCCATCTGCTGTGATAGGACGCATGCCTTCTTCGTCTCTAACCCACGTGTCTTCACTACCTATACTTCCGTTTGAATGCACTACTTTTGGCTCAATTGCCATAGTACCGCCAATCGGAAGAGGGCGGTCAAATCCTTCTGCCACCACTGGAGATTCATCAAGTTGTAATCCGACAGAATGACCGAGGAAACGCGATTGGTCTGGCGCCATACCCATCAAGTGGTCTCCATGTCCTAACTCTTCAGCTAACGCAAGACCCTGGCGCCATGCCTGTGAGCAATCTAAGCCCTGTCCTAAGACATCTACGACCTCTTCTTTGACAGCAACCATATCCTCTAGCCTCTCCTGCCAAACAGTAGGAAGTGTGCCTGCAACGAACATTCTTGTCGTGTCCACAACATATCCTCTGTGTAAGTGAACAAGATCTACCAACACAGGTTCATTTGCCTTGATTTTCGTGAATCCACTGCCCATTGAAGCCATTGGATGAGGCCCTGTGCCGCCAATTGCAGAATCGAAGAATGATGGGATTCCACCTGCTCTACCTGAAACGATTACTCCACGGTCGCACTGAAGTGGGAACCTACGCATTTGCACATTACCCCCAAACCCTGCAGCGCGACTTACTGCTTCTGCTGCGGCTACCAATTCGATCTCAGGAACGCCTTCACCGCCTACAGCAGCAACTGCTTCGAACATGGCAAGTTGTACTTGTGCGCCTTCATCCATCATTTCTAGTTCCCATTCACTCTTTTCTTCTCTTTGAGAATGAACGATTTGAGTGCAATCTTGTGTTGCTCCAACCTTGGATGCGAATCGTGATGCGAATCCATGTGGCAGTTCTCCAAACTGCATAGCAGGGTTACATGCAATTTCTTCAGCGAAAGCTGCCATCCGAGGGAATGATTCCACGGTGTGTGGTGAATCACTATCGCCGGATTCATGCTTAGCACGAGACAGAGAACGTCTAACGAAAAGTCGTGATTCCCCTTCTGCGGTCACTAACAAGGTACCGTTTTGTCTTCCACCTGCGTAGTAATACAAATCGACTGGAGTCTGAATCAGAGCTGCTTCTAGTCCATTGTCTGACAGTCTTGAAGCTAGTTCTTTCTGTCTGGATTCTAATTCCGATACTGGAACTCGCCAGTCTTCGCCCTCAGGGCCAATCAAAGTCGTTAGTTCGCCCTCCATGGCTAGTTCCTAGTGCCATTAGTTCAAAACGACTTCCTTTACGAGGATAATCAAATCTGAGCGATTTATTCTGCCTTTACGACCTCGGCAGCATAAGCCTCAGTTGATTCCAGTCGTTGCTCCGCAATACTGCAATACTCATCTGAAATATCACAGCCAATGTAGATTCTACCGGCTTGTTTAGCAGCAACTGCCGTTGTACCAGAACCTAGGAATGGATCGAAAACCACGTCTCCCAAGAATGTGAACATTTCAATACACCTCTTTGGTAATTCAACTGGGAAAGGAGCTGGATGATTTACTCGCTTGGCAGATTCTGTAGAGAATGACCAAATCGATTTTGTCTGTTGAATGAATTCATCACGGCCAATGGTATCGATTCTGCCATCTGCTCTTTCACTCTTGGTCCGAGGAAGTTTGTAATCGCCTTTGGAGAACATCAGCATATACTCATGGATATCACGCAAGCACGGATTAGATGCGGACTGGAATGAGCCCCAAGCACATGATGACCCAGCACTTGCAGATTTGTCCCAAATCACTTCTCCCCTGTGCATGAATCCAATTTCATGCATTATTAGATTAATATGGCTCGCTAAAGGAATGTATGGCTTGCGTCCTAGATTTGCTACGTTGACTACCATTCTTCCTCCGGGAGTCAAAATGCGATAACATTCAGAAAAGACCTCATGCAATAAGCCGAGATATTCTGTCAAAGAAAGGTCTTCATCATAGGCCTTTGATGCATTGTATGGAGGCGAGGTTACCACTAGGTGCACACAATTATCTGGAATTGGTAAGTTCCTAGAGTCACCATTGATTACGATATTTTCTAATTCGCTAGGAAGAGATTGTGCCTGGCCAACATCCCTCTGTGAAACTAAATCATCATACATCCTTGAGTTATAGTAGACCGAAGAATCGTGCCCTTCTCTCTTAGAAACACCAAATGCAGATGTTGTTGTTTTTGCACGCTTACGAGGTCCTTCCAAAGAATCCTCGCGCGCCATGCCTATCATCGCTCAATATGGGTATATGAGATTTCGCGCCTTCGACTATCATAGCACGCGCGTTTGGACCGGTCGAATCAAAAACCGTGGGCCTTTGGGAGTGATTGATGGCAAAGGTCCTCACCCTCGACGAGGTCGACCTCGACGGGCGCACCGTGCTGGTGCGCGTTGACATCAACTCTCCTCTAAACCCTGAAACCAATGTATTCATGGATGATACAAGGATGCGCAGAATCTTGCCTACATTGAACCGATTGTCAAAGTCAAAAGTGGTATTGCTAGCCCACCAATCAAGGCCTGGAAAGAAGGATTTCACCTCGACTCTAGGTCATGCGAGAGAATTGGGTCGATTGCTCGGTCGTAATGTAAAATGGGTTGACGACATCTATGGCAAAAAGGCATTAACCGCTATCGAAAGTCTCGAAGACGGCGAATTGTTGATGCTAAACAATGTGCGCATGGATGATGAGGAGAACAACACCAAAGGTGATTTCGACATTATGGCTGAAACCCAGATGGTCCAGAATCTTTCAATGATCGCTGATGCTTTTGTCAACGATGCGTTTGCATGTGCTCACAGGAGTTCTCCTTCCATTGTTGGATTTACTAACACCTTGCCTTGTATTGCTGGAGAATTGATGAATTACGAGTTGTCCAAACTTGGCCAAGCTTTGGACAATCCAAAAAGGCCGTGTATCGCAGTTCTTGGTGGAATCAAAGTCGATGATTCGGTCATCGTTGCAGATAACATGCTCAGAGGAGGAACATGCGACCACATTTGGACAACCGGAGGAGTTGCAAATCTGTTCCTATACATTTCAGGCATTGATATTGGAGAAATGAATGTAAGTCATATTG
>JAKURJ010000109.1 GCA_022452125.1 Candidatus Poseidoniaceae archaeon | reverse complement strand
CTGGAGTTGGCAGTTGTATTTCTCCTTCGGTTAGAATCATTGCCATTTCTTCAGGAGTTCCACGGGAATTTTCTTGAGAAAGAATACGATCCTGAACATCGCTCCAGGCATCATATCCTTCTGCAGTTTTTGTTCCGTCTACAAAGAATGTTGGAGTTCCATATGGTGAGTTATCGATTTGTCTTTGATATTCTATGCGAGCAAGACTCGCATCATTCTCGAAAGCATCGTCCACATGCAAGCCAACAATGGCTATACGTGTGCCATGTGATTTGGCTACAATTGCCAATTAAGGGTCAATTTCTGCGCAACTAGGACACCATATCGAATTCCTTTCTTCCACCAGTACAGTCCTCTTCAACCAGTGCTCTTCGGATGTGCCTTCAGCTATAGCAGCCGTTGAAGAGGTCAGACATAACACCATGACGAGTGCTGCAATAAGTGGCCTCATTGTACCTATGCAAGAATATCTCGTCCATGAAGTTATCATGGGGATGCTGTCAGCGAAGCAATGAGGGAGTGCTTTGGTAGACCGCTGGGTACAAGATCATCAAAAAGATGCTTGGCGAAAGCAAGCCAAGGCTAGCGGTTATCGTGCCCGCTCCGCTTTCAAGTTGAAACAAATACAAGAGCGTCATAAAATCATCAAGCCCGAAGACAGTGTACTTGATGTTGGTTGTCATCCGGGAGGTTGGGCTCAGGTTGCTGTTGAGTTGGTAGGTTCCAAGGGAAAAGTGGTCGGTGTAGATTTACAATCATGTGTGCCTGTTGAAGGTGCGAATCTTATCGTTGGAGATATTACTGAACCTTTCACACAACAAGCGGTTCTGGGTGCAATAGACACGGAAGTCATCGATGTAGTTGTTTCAGATATATCTCCGCACATAACTGGCAAATGGGATATCGATCAAGCGGTTTCTTTGATGCTGGTTGCTGATGTTTTCGATTTTGCATTACCTATCTTGAAGTATGGAGGGCATTTTGTAACCAAATTATTCCAAGGCGCAGGAGTAGAGGAGTTGATTGAA
Organism: Candidatus Poseidoniaceae archaeon; assembly: GCA_022452125.1. Lineage (GTDB taxonomy): Archaea > Thermoplasmatota > Poseidoniia > Poseidoniales > Poseidoniaceae > MGIIa-K1. Next base: position 3,950 of record JAKURJ010000109.1, on the reverse strand, counting down.
TTGGTACGGCCTCACTTCCAAACCGTCAAGAGATTTTCACCAATGGCTAGTCGAAACTCATCTTCAGAAGTTTATCTCGTTTGCAAGTTTCATACTCCAAAGAGGGGGCCAGATTGGGAGATAAGGCCCGCATTTGAAATCGCACTGGAAGAAAGGCAAGGCGGACCTAAGCCCATGGAGGATATTGAACCGGCAAAGTCTACTTTCACAGTTCGTAAGAAGAATACTCCAGAGGAGTAACCTTTCCACTTTCATTCATCGTCAGGGAATCTTTGAAAATGGTTGAATCAATCCAGATGTTTTCATGGTGCAAGATAGTAAGTCCAGAAATCAGCATGATGTGAGAGAAAAATCAATCCTTTCACAAATGAAAAACCAAACCAAACCAAAACAAGCATGTTCCTCAAGGCAACGTGTCTCAGAACTAGTCGCAAATCACAAGTTTCAGCGCATTGAGTTGGTTGTTTTGCGACGCTATCCCCGACGCTTGGTGAACTCTGAGAATTTTACCGGTTCACTAGCTGCAGCGTGTGGTCGAGATGAAACAGGTATCGTTGGGATCGTGCTGTGGGCAGACCAAGTAAAGCAAGTAAAAACAGGCGACATAATACGAATTGAGAACGGATGGTGCCGTTCTAGAAATGGTGAACTAGTTGTCTCAACCGGCAAAACTGGAAGGCTAACAGTCTTGGATAGATGATGTTTCTTTCCGCGTAAGGATAAAGAGGGAGAGGTCGTGGCCGTGCTGCACTGAGGTGTATATCATGTCTGAGCGAGCAACCGTCTGCACATCTTCCGGAGTCCCACTTGTGGACAAAGGATCAACCACTTTCCCCTGCCCTTCTTGTGGCGAGCCTATCGGCCGCAGCCCACGCTGCAGAAATCAAGGAGTAGCCTATGTGTGCGCTTCTTGTGGGTTCCAGGGACCTTGAATTGAATTGGTGATATTATGGGAATGGTTGCACTAACTTACAAAGTCATGCCTGATTCTGATGTTGAAGATGTTTCTGCAGATGATATTGTAGAACAAATCATGGCATTAAAGGATGAAACATATGACGTTCAATTGTGTGAGACCAAGCCACTGGCTTTTGGTCTGAAATTCATTCAAGTTCACGTCGTCATGAACGATGGTTCTGGATTATCTGATGTTTTCGAAGACAACATGCGTGCAATCCGTGGAACTGGTGAAATTGAAGTCCTATCTATGGGACTGCTTTGATTGCATCACAGTTGATTTAGTGGAGTTCGCATGAACTCGCGTAGCAATGTCGTTGCATAGCTTCCAGAAGGAAGTGTGAATCTGAATCTAATACATGCACCTTCAGGATTCCAAAGTTCTCCATCCTTTGGACCTTGGGCCCATTTTTCGCCCATCGTCTCTTCACCCGCTACTGGAACAGGTTCGTATTGGAATTCACTGAAAGTAGTCACAGTAGGCCTGCGTGTTCCCTTGGTTGTAAGCCTCGATATTTTTCCGACTTGCCAAGTGGTATCTGCAAGGCCCATTTCGGTTAGAACATCAGATTCAATCAAACCAAAATCTCCGGTTGGTTTTTCCATTTTTGAGCCTGGTAATTGTGCAGTCACTGCAAGCCTACCGAGTTTGCAATTACGTGAAATTCTCTCGAGGGTTCTCTCTTCAACTGTGACAATAGAGGAAGTTTCGAGTTGACCATTATCATCAATTCTTCCCACGATGTCTCCTGATATCGGACTTGAAAGGGAAATGTCATTATTGATTCTAGCTTCAATTGTCTTGTTGAAAACAACAGATTGTAATGCATGAACCGTCATAAGTTGTAGGTTGTTTGGTAACTTCCTAAACGCACCAACCCAGTCATCCGGATTCTCTAGCATGTGTCGCAGCATGTCTTTTTCATAACCCAGCCAATGAGGCGCCATTTCTAGTGCGTCATTGGAAATCCCATTTTCACGAATATGCTTTCTAAAGTTAGAGACATCTTCATTTTCATCACCTTCCATGCTTAGGTATGCCATTACAGCACCTTCCCAATCCTCGGCAATCACGTGTCTGCCAACAACTGGAGTTACAGGCCTGCCAGCACCAAACCTCTGAGGCCCAATCCAATTAGGGAACAAATGATGGCCTAATTTTTCTTTCATGGCGGATTCAATTTCAGCAATCTTATCCATTGCCTCAGAATTAGTCATCGGACTACCATCTGGATGGCAACAACCTCTTGCAACGATTGTGAATCGGTTTCCTTTGTGATTTCCAAAACCAATCTTTTGGTGGGTTCTACCAAGAATCTCAATTTCAACGTCTGGGATCTCTACTTGAGCGACTTTCTTCTGAGGTGCATCGATAATGAAAACTTGGCGTGTAACAGCCCGCTTATCTTTTGTTCCGGCGAAGAAGATACGATTCCGTGAAATCCCACAAGCCTTGGCGAGTTTACCAATGAATCGATTTGTTTCCCAATTTGTTAGTGTAATGTTAGCAGCAGTAAATCGACCTCTTGGGTCAAGGCTGATTTTGGTTGAGATTTCATCCACTCGAAAGTCAGCGACTCTTGCTTTTAGGACGCCACCGATACCTGTGGAATCAACAGCATAGCCTGTCAAACCAATAGTATTGGCTAAGCCATCCTCAGAGGACATGTGCTAACACATCTCAAAGTTTTAGGCTGGAGAAATCCCCTTGGATGTCCCCGATCAGTTTCTTCAACAGTTTAGCAGGGTCTACTCCCTTGTTGGTACGAATGAAGAATTCAGGCTCATCAAGGTCTGGATGACCTGGGAAATAGTTTGCATAGTCGACTCCCTTGTCGCTGTTTAGTCTTTCACGGAGCACTTGAAGAGAGGTGTGTGACTCTCCGATGAAGCGTACTCTTAGCTCATTATCGTCGCGGGCTAGAACTTTAACTGGCATAGTGAACGATGTCGCCGTTCAGACTCGCCTTCAAGAACCTTTGGCATCTAAATGCGCAAATCGCTACATGCTACGCATGTAAAAACCAATGCAAAAATGAAGTTTTGACCCGTTTCGCTTTAAGCCTAACAGCGCACCGGCAGCATGTGAGTTCTTCAGCCGTTGAGGATGCGCTGCGGGGTCAGTCAGACCGCTTCCGCAAGTTCTCTTGGCCGATTCTCATCTTATCTGCAGTTCTAACCATGGGCTTAGTTGCCGATTTAGCGTTTGTAGACACACCGGTGTTCCACACAGATTTGGCAGATTTTGCGCCTGATTCTGAATCAGCAGATGCTCATGAAAGAATTAGTGAGCACTTCAGTAATGAAACTAGACCAATGTTCGTGCATGTGACTAGGGACGATGGAGGCAATGTCCTAGATATGGCTTCACTGAATTTGATGGATTCCCATCTTGACATAGTCCAGAATGAAAGCGAAATGATGCAGGATGTTGTCAAAGATTGGATAACAGCCCCTTCAATTTTACAACTTGCATTAGATGAAGAAGCCGATGAAGTTCAACTTTCAGAAGTCGAATCTTGGGAAGAGATGCTAAACTTGGTGATTGATGTTAATGAATCGGATTGCCCTGGTGATATCTCAAAGCAGAGAGAAGTTGCTCAGTTCATTCTTGACGGAATGTAGCACAAAGATTTCGAAGGCTCTGACATTTGCCTTTGGATTCAGACTAACTCAGAAGAAGGTTCAGCGACTGTTTCAGCGTCCTCAACACTTTGGATTTTGGAAATAGATCCCGATCTTCCAAGTGAAGAACGCAAAGATAAACAGGACCAACTTCGAGATATTTTTCAAAAACTAAGTGCGGATTCTGATTTGAATTATGGTGTTGCGTCTCTTGAACTAATATCTCACGATATTGATGAAGGTACTTTTGACAATCTTGCAACGCTCATATTTTTGGCAGTTATCGTAGTAGGACTACTACTGGCAATTTCGTTTAGAAGGGTGAAGGGAGTAGTTTTCCCTCTAGTAGGCCTCTCATCAGAATTAAT
>JAKURJ010000108.1 GCA_022452125.1 Candidatus Poseidoniaceae archaeon | reverse complement strand
TGATCTGTGCACAAGAATTACATTACAACCTCTCGAGAGATACAAAAAAATAGATGCTGCAATTATATTCAGCGACATATTAACTCCATTACCTAGCCTAGGATACGATGTAGAATATGGCGGAGGAATCCGAATAAGCGATTTTTCTCTTGATGATGTAGATGACTGGACTACATTTAGTGCTAGAAAACATGCACCTTGGGCGGCAGATGGACTGAAATCTGTCGGTGAGGAAATAGGAGATTCCACCGCTAGGCTTGGTTTCGTAGGATCACCTTGGACAATCTGCATGTACCTGCTATCAGGGGGAACTGGCGACAAAGATTTCCACAATGCTCGAGCTAAGGTGTATTCAAACCCCGAGGAAGCAAAACATATGTTCCTGAAGATGGGAGAAATCGTCGGTGATTTACTTGCAGACCAAGTGATTCATGGAGGGGCTGATGCTGTACAAATCTTTGACACATGGGCTGGTTTGTTATCTCCTGAAATTTATCAGGAGTTTGCGAAGCCTGCTACTGCAAGGACAATCGAAGTTTTCAGAGAGAAAGTAGAATCAAATGTTCCTATAATCCACTACGCAAAAGGCTCTGGACATTTGCATTCAGACATCAGAGATCTCGACCTAAATGCAATTTCTCTTGATTGGAGAGATGACTTAGCCCTAAATCGGGAAAAGTTCGGTGACAAATATGCGTTCCAAGGTAACCTTGACCCTTCTCTACTACACGGATCAACAGAAATGGCAAAATTAGCAACTCGCAAAGTTTTGAATGCAGCTGGAGACAAACCAGGTCACATTTTCAATCTAGGTCATGGATTTGCTCCTTCTGCTAGAATAGATTGTGTGGAAACCGTTCTCAGAGAAATAGTAGGTGAGTAATCATGCGCCAGAAAATGGTGGACATGGTCCATCGTATTCAGGATGAGATTTGTGACGCTCTTAGAGAGATTGATGATGTAGATTATCGCCAAGATGAGTGGACTCGAGAAGAAGGAGGAGGCGGCAGAAGCCGTGTCTTTTCTGGAGGAAAAGTATTCGAAAAGGCTGGAGTAAATGTAAGTGTAGTTCATGGAACACTAAGTCCTCAAGCCGCTGCAAGCATGGGAGGGGGACACGAATTACAAGGTGCAGATTTGGACTTCTTCGCTACAGGAATCAGTTTAGTCCTTCACCCACTCAATCCGATGGCTCCTACAGTTCATGCAAATTACCGATATTTTGAGCGAGGTGAAGGCAAAAAGCCAGGAAGCTGGTGGTTTGGTGGAGGTGCTGATTTGACTCCTAGTTATTTGTTTGAAGAAGATGCGATTCATTTCCACACTGTTCACAAAAAAGCATGCGATCGTCATGAAGTTGGTGATTTCAGCAAATTCAAGAAATGGTGTGATGATTACTTTTTCATTAAACATAGGAATGAGAGAAGAGGGCTCGGTGGTATCTTCTTCGATGATATCAATGATGCAAGTAGAGAAGATTGCTTTGCATTTGTCACAGATTGCGCAGAGTCTTTCCTAGAATCCTATCTTCCAATTCTTGAAAGAAGAAAGGATATGCAATTCACGCCGGAACACAAAGAATGGCAACAAATCAGGCGAGGCAGATATGTTGAGTTCAACCTTGTCTATGACAGAGGTACTACCTTTGGATTGACAACGAATGGAAGAATAGAGAGTATTTTGATGTCTTTACCGCTTACTGCACGCTGGGAATATTGTCACGAAGTTCCTGTTGGTAGTGAAGAGAATAGATTGCTTGAAGTCTTGAGGCAGCCGAAAGACTGGATTAATGATTGAATTGGGATTTGTATGACAAGTTTGGATGAATGGGTTCTTCACGGCGATGAGATGCGCCGACCTTTACTTGTAAATCCAAAAATAAGTGAATCAACTAAACTGGTTATCGTTGGAGCAGGACTGAGTGGACTATGTTGTGCTTACAGGATTGCGAAAAAGCGACCAGACCTCGAGATCATTCTTCATGAAAAATCTTCAAAATTTGGAGGGGTAATTTCTACATGGAAAGAAAATGAATGGCTCTGCGATGTTGCAGTTAATGCAACAAGGCCACATCCTGCCTTTTGGCGTTTAATCGATGATTTGAACTTGAACTCATTTTTCAAAACATCAAACCCTTTTGCTAAATCAAGATGGGTTCTTCTAGATGGCAAAAGGCACAAGTTATCTTGGAGAACGATATTCAAAATCGGTCCAATCAAATTACTAAGAAGTGTCAAACGTTCTAGGAATGGTGGTATATCGGTATCTGAATTGATTCCAAATAAACAAATTGCGGATGCAATGTGTCTTGGTATAGTAAATGATACTTCAGAAAATGTAGATGCTGATTTTTTGTTTCCTTCATTAACCAAATTTGGTGAAAATCCACCGATAAAAAAATCAAAACTCAACAAATTAATTTCTGAAACCTATCCAATTTTCACTCCAAAGAAGGGTTCGATTGCTTCTATCGAAGGAGGTATGCAAACCCTAATTGATGCTGTAGTGTCTGAAATCACTAAGTTAGAAAATGTAACTATAATTCATGATAGTAGTGCAGAATCACCTGAATCAATAGCAAAAGCCTGTCAAGTAGGCATGGAATCGGTCTTATGGACAGTACCACTTGGGAAAGACCAGAGTTCTTCGGAAATATCGATCTACGCTGTTGGGTACAAGCAAGAGCAAGTCTCTCACATCGAGAAAGGGTATGGCACATTGATTCCTGATACCAAATTGCCAATTAGTGGAATTTTGCATGAAAGCGATGTGCACCAATCACAACGTAGTCCAGCAGGTCATCGATTATTCCGATTGATGGTTCCTCACAGTCGTTGGGACAAGGATGATTCATCAGTCAAGAAATGTGCGGAATCCCTCATTGCTCCAAACCCTGAAATCTTCGCAAAGATAGGAGTAAGAGAAATTCCAAAGTATGAACCGGGTCATATGTCAAGAATGGAGGAAATGGAAACTCCATGCTCTTACGCAGGATGGTGTTACAGCGGCGTTTCGATTACCCATGTGGTAGATGAATCCGAAAGAATAGCAGATTTATTTTAGGCGGTTACTGCGCCTGAAAACCTTTTTTCAACGAGTTTGTACAGACCTTCGACCCAGTCCTGGTCATCGTTCAGACACTTTACTACGGTCAATTCTTCACCGCCCAATTCCAAGAAATGTTCTCTTATTCCAATATCAAGTTCCTCTAGCGTTTCCAGTCCGTCTGCTAAGAATGCGGGTGCAACAATAGCAATTTTCTTCACACCTCGCTTGACTAGTTCTTCGACTTTGTCGGTCGTGGATGGTTGTAACCACTTCACAGGTCCAATTCTGCTTTGATAGCTAATCGACCATTGGTCCTTATTCAGTCCTAGTAATCCCACAACTGTCTGAGTAGTTTCCATGCAATGATGGCCATAACATAGTGCATTTGCATCAGTTTTGATGCTACAGCAATCATCGACTTTCTGGCAGTGTGACTTGGATTTGTCAATCCTCTTCACATGAGAAACAGGTAATCCGTGATACGAAAACAAAAGATGTGTGTCAGCATCAATGTGTTTTTGTATTGATTTTGTAAGTGGAATAATGTATTCTTCTTCTGTTTCGAAGTGCCCCATCTCAATTATTTCCGGCTTCCATTCCATAGCCGTGAGTTGCTTGTATGAATGCTTCAACGAGGATTCAGTGGTTGCTTGAGCGTAGTGTGGGAACATAGGAAGCAGTAGCAACTCTTCAACACCCTTAGAGCGCAATCGTTCCAATCCAGCTCTAATTGATGGGTTTCCATATCGCATTGCGAACTCAAATTCGTATTCATCTGTCATTGAGTTAAGGGAATTTGTGATGCGTTCAGAATAAACCCTGAGTGGTGACCCTTCATCCATCCATATTTTTTGGTATAGTGGTGTGATTTTTTTGGGACGTACACGCAAAATAATCCCTCGAACTAACAATTGTCTAATGATGTACGGAGCATCAATAACGTCTGGGTCAAGCAGGAATTCTCTCAAGTAATTCCTGATAGATTTTACAGTAGGTTCATCGGGAGTGCCTACATTGATCAGAAGCACTCCTTTCTTTTTCATGGCTGGCGCTTTGATAATTTGCTATTAACGATTTGTTAAAGTCCGCTCAATCGAAATGCTATCTGCGTACAACGGGCCCGTTTCATCTGAAATCTGTCAGTACTGCGTATTTCTCCAATAGTTTACTGAGCATGCTAAATAGGTACGGCAGTCGGGCTTGCTTTGGAGGTTGAGGAATGAAGGTGCGTTTTTCCGATTTAGGTATCAGTCCGCAAATGTGCCATGAACTCAAGCGTGCTGGCTTCGATGAGCCTTTTGAGGTTCAAAGAGAAACCATCCCAGATATGATGTTGGGTAGAGACGTTTGTTGTCGAGCTCCAACTGGAAGCGGTAAAACTCTAGCATTCGGAATTCCGATGCTAGAAAGGGTAGGAAGAGGTGAGCCAAGCCTTCCTAAGGCACTTATTTTGACTCCAACCAGAGAACTTGCTGAGCAGATTCATGGAGTTCTCGATCCAATCGCTTGGGGATTGAATCTCAAGATCATGCCAATTTACGGAGGAGTCTCGTATTCCAAACAGATTCGAAGATTGGACAGAGGAGTGGATATTGTGGTCGCCTGCCCTGGAAGCTTGTTAGACCTAATAGATAGGGAGAATGTATTCTTGGATGCTGTCGAAATCGTTATTCTTGATGAGGCGGATAGAATGGCTGACATGGGTTTCACAGAACCAGTTTGCCAGATTCTAGAAGAATGCTCACCGAAGCGTCAGACTGTTATGTTCAGTGCAACATTGGACGATGAAGTAGCAGAGATTAGAGATAAATATCAAAATGCGCCTCAAATTATCGAAATTGGCCCAGAAGAAGTTTCGGTGACTGAAATGAATCATCATTTTTGGTTAATGCCTAATTCCATGAAGAGTAGAATTAGTGCTGAAGCGGTTAGAAAATCTGGTCGTGGTTTCATATTTTGCCTTACCATAGCGGGTTTTGAGAGAGTAGCCG
>JAKURJ010000107.1 GCA_022452125.1 Candidatus Poseidoniaceae archaeon | reverse complement strand
AACTCCAAGAGTTTTAGCAGGCAGTGGCTCGATTGAGGAATTGATGAATACCTACGAATCATCATCTAAAGGAATTATGCTAGAGACCGATGATATGGACGACCCCAGAAGACCGGGAGCTGTTCTCGGGCCAAAGACTGTACCAAAGCGCACACGGCAGTTATTAGCAGCCGGATTAGATGAAGACATATTGTACAATTGCCACAAAGAGTTGCCAGACAGAATATACGGTATTCAGTAATTCATCGCCCAAAGAGTTCATGACCATCCCTCCCTTCGGGAGGGACGATGCAAACCGTAACTAGGGCGTTTTTAGTGTCCATTCTAGTGTTATGTTTGTTCACTCCTATGAATACACAAGCGCAACTCACACCTGTTGGCGTAGAGGTTGAGTGTAACGAATCCACAATAAAAATCAATGTTCATCCTGAACAAAACGCACCGGTTTCAGTCACATGTACCGTGACAAACACGGGATCATTTCCTCAAAATGTAGATTTGGACAGCAATTTAGATGGAAATGATTTCTCATTATCCTTGTCTGAGTCTTCGGTTGAACTCGATGCTGGAGAAGATGCAACTTTCATGGCGACATTTTCTGCATCGCCTAGAATTGAAGTTTTGAGCGAAGATTACAACATTACTGCAACAGTTACCAGTGTTACAATCGGAAGTGACCCATTCACTATACCGCTAGGACAAGCGGGCTCAACATCTGAAACTGGCGGTTCTGTGAGCTCATTACCTTACTCAAGAATGGACTTGGAAGTCTCGAATCCTTCCACAAGGAATATCGAAGCGGGGGGAGAAGCAACGCTTCAATTCACCATTTTCAACGATGGTAACAGAGTCGACAATTTGGAAGTTGAAATCCTAAATCTTCAGGAGATTGAAGATGCAGGATTCAGCTTTGTTTCTGACCCATTTTTCCGTGCAACCGTGAACCCGGGTGCATCCTCTGACCAAGGAACAATTATTCTAGAGGCGCCATCAGATTCGTCTGAGGAAATTTCGATTCAAGTTGAGTTGCGAGCATATTCGAAACTAGACACCGAAGCTGAAGCAAGCGAAGTTTCGGTTAGAGTTGTAGTCGCGGCTTCTAGCGGCGGAGGAGGCTCAATCGGCCTAGACTCAATGGATCAAGACAGCATTGCAATGATTGCAATGGGTGGCGGCGGTTTAGTCGGAGTAATTCTACTACTGGTAATCATCTCCAGACTAACCAAGAAAGCAGGCAAGCAGAAGATTGCTGCAAAGGAAGCCAAGAAGGCGGCTAAGGCTGAAAAGAAGGCTAAAAAAGCGGCGAGAAGGATGATGAAAAAGGCAGGAATTCCTGAAGAGCAAATCGAAGACGAGTTTGAAGATGATTTGGACTTCGGCGACCTTGACGATATGGATGATTTCGATTTTGAAGATTTGTGAAGCAAATCGAGTTCGGAATTTCACTGCAATAATCGACTTTTAGTCCTTATTTCCTATGGCAACAGTCATAGGCGTCATGGCAAGGGAAACACCTACCCTAAGGGTAGGTGCTAATCATGCTTGGTTTACAAGGTAAAGTTGCATTTGTTTTCGGAGTGGCCAGTGAAGACTCAATCGCTTGGGCAATTTGCCAAAGTTTGGCCGAAGCAGGGGTGACTCTGTACTTGGGCTATCAGAAGCGTTTCATGTCACGAGTGTTCCAACTCAAAGACAAACTCCCTGCAATAGCAGGCTTCTATCCTCTCGACGTAGCATCTGATGCGGACACCAAGGAATTTTTCGACGCATTCAGCAAAGAAAATCCTGGGCTAAAGGCAGATATTCTGATCCACGCAATCGGTTTTGCGCCGAGGGAATGTTTCGATCGGCCAATCCTATTCGTAGATGATGAGAGCATCAATACTGCTTACACAATCTCTGCTAACTCTTTGCAGAGATGCTTGAAGTTCGCACTGCCACATCTAAATCCTGGCTCATCAACAATCACATTGACCTACGCTGCATCAACAAGGCACGTTCCTTCTTACGGAATAATGAGCATGGCAAAAGCAGCTCTAGAGTGCTGGACCAGAGAATTAGCCTGCCATCTAGGCCCAGAAGGACACCGTGTTAATTCCATCTCTAGCGGACCGATTAGGACTATTGCTGCAAGTGGGATTCCTGGATTCGACAATATCCTTGATCACGTTGCTGCTAACTCACCACTTCGCAGAAATGTAACCCAATCCGATGTTGCAGGTTGTACTACTTGGCTAGCCAGTCCACTTTCCGCGGGAGTTACAGGGCAGTGCATCCATGTTGATGCTGGATATTCGATAACGATGGTTCCATCAAGCATTATGGGGGAGTAATCAGATGACGATTACCACTGCAGACGGAAAACAAGTGGACGGATTGAATCAATCTCCATTCGAACCAGTAGCGGTTATTGGAATGGCAGCTCTGATGCCAGATGCAACCTCAATTGAGGAGTTTTGGCAGAACATAATCGATGCTCATGTCTCGATAAAAGAAGTCTCGAAAGACCGCTGGGACCCAGATATTTACTGGGAAAACGGGGCGCCGGGAAATGTCAGTGAAGGCAAGACCTACTCCAAGATTGGAGGATTTGTAGACGGCTATGAGTTCGATTGGCGCAGATGGAGACAGCCCCCCGGGACTCTACCTCAAATCGACCCATGTCAGTTGTGGGCGGTCACAGTTTCCGCCGATGCAATCGATAATGCAGGCTATGGCGAAGGCGGAAAAACGCTTGATAGAGCAAGAACTGGTGTGATTTTTGCTAATGCACTGGGCGGCGAGCACCGCTCGGAATCCAACATTCGAGTATTCAGTGCCGAAATGAGAAACATCGCCATCGATAACGGCGTAACACCCGAACAAGCAGACGCTATGGTGGAGAAAATCTGTGAAGGAACTCCACGCATTGATGAAGACACAATGCCGGGAGAACTAGCAAACGTAGTCAGCGGTCGAGTTGCGAATTTACTCGATTTACAAGGTCCAAATTATTCCACAGATGCAGCATGTGCATCTTCGATGGCGGCATTGCTAGATGCATGCCGTCTGCTACAAACACGCCAAGTCGACACTATGCTTGCAGGAGCAACCGACCGCTGTATGGAGGCGCCAACCTATGCGAAGTTCAGTGCAATTGGCGCTCTATCCCCTACTCACTCAACTCCATTCGATGCAAAAGCAAACGGATTCGTGATGGGTGAAGGAGCAGGTGTTCTTCTTCTCAAGAGATTGTCCGATGCAATCGATGATGGTGACGATATCAAGGCGGTTATTCGTGGAGTCGGAGGCTCTTCTGACGGCAGAGGTAAGGGAATCACCGCTCCGAGTCAAAGAGGGCAAGTTCAAGCTGTAAGCAGGGCCTATGCACAAGCAGGATACGAGCCATCAACCGTTGAATTGGTTGAGGCTCACGGCACATCAACGAAGGTGGGCGACGCAACCGAATTGTCGACACTCTCCCTGCTTTGGACAGGTCTCGATGGTGGAGATCACATCGCTGTTGGTTCCGTGAAAAGTCAGATTGGTCATCTGAAGGCTGCGGCAGGAATTGCAGGAATCATGAAGGCCTGTAATGCGGTTTACCACGCTACAATCCCTCCGAGTGCAGGCTTCGAAACTCCTAATCCTACAGTTGAGTGGGGCGAGATTCCATTCTTCGTTCCAACCAAAGCATTGGATTGGCCTAAACCAGAATCCAATCCACGTAGAGCAGGTATCTCCGCATTCGGTTTCGGTGGAACAAATTTCCACGTCACACTGGAGGAGTATGTTCCTGATTATCACGCAGATTTGGTATCTGAGTGGGATGGAAGATGGGATGCATATGCTGGAACAGCATCGGCTTCATCTTCTAAACCAACAATGACGCATGAAGAACTCAAAGCGATTGAAGGCGGCCTACTATTGCTATCTGGCGACTCTGTTGATGCCGTGAAATCCAAATTGGCAGAAATTACATTTTCAGGAAGCAATTTCGACGATGACCCCAAGGGAATGCGTCTTTCATTCACACTACCGGAACACTGGTCCTATGACGTCAGCGATTCGCTAAGAATGGCGATTACAGCGACTAGTTGGGCTGAGTTCAACAAGCGTAAGGACTTGGCTCTCAAGGCGATGGACGACCTTGGAAAATGGGGCTTCTTGATGAGTCAAGGGATTCTGATTAGCAATGACCCTGCACTTCCAAGCGAAGCAAAAGTCGCTCACATGTATCCCGGGCAAGGTAGCCAATATGTTGGCATGACCAATGATTTGAATTCAAGATATACGGGAGTTGGCGAAGTTTGGGAAAAGGCAGACGTCACAATGGTTGACGTCTTAGATGGTGAAACCCTCTCCTCATTCGTTCTGAGAGAAAATCTCAGCGATGATGAAAAGAAAGAAGCTGAGCACAAGCTCAAGCAAACCGAGTACACTCAACCAGCAATGCTGACTGCGGATTTAGCAATAGAAGCCGCACTGAATGCTCATGGACATAAGCCGGACATGGTTGCAGGTCATTCTCTCGGGGAGTATGCTGCATTGATGTCTGCTGGTATTTTGAATATGGATGGTGCTTTGAGAGCTTCTGCTGCAAGAGGAACTGAGATGGGTTCAGTTCAAATCGATGATAAGGGTTTGATGGCAAGCATTACCGCACCTTACAGTGAGGTTGAACAAGTAATAGATTCGATAGAAGGTTACGTTATAGCAGCAAACAAGAATTCTCCAAAAATGACCGTCATCGCTGGAGAAACCGAACCTGTAAAACAAGCAATAAGTATTTTTGAATCGAGAGGATTTTCTGCAACAGCACTTGCTACATCACATGCTTTTCATTCAAAGATAGTAGCGCCCGCCAACGAACCATTACGAAGATTTTTGGAAACTCTTGAGATTAATTGGCCTAAGATACCGATCACTGCAAATGTTGATGGTGATTTTTATGAAATGGCAGGAGAGGATTCGAAGAAATCCGTTTTGAGTAAATTAGCACCACAAATGGCTTCTTCAGTCGAATGGACCTCTCAAATTGAAACAATGTATGGCGCTGGTGCTAGAGCCTTTGTTGAAGTTGGACCAAAAAGGGCCCTGACCATGTTTGCAACCCAAATTTTGGCAGATAAACCGCACTTACCTATAATGACTAATCATCCAAAACAAGGAGGAATAGCCTCATTCTTAACCGCAATTGCTTCCTTAGCACTTGCAGGAAGAAGACCGG
>JAKURJ010000106.1 GCA_022452125.1 Candidatus Poseidoniaceae archaeon | reverse complement strand
TATACCTTCACTTGTGAGAACCATTCGTCGCCACCAAAGCCGACAGACTGAAAGCACGGCACTTTGCTCTCCGAAACTTATATCCTATGATTCGCCACCAATCGCATCCAGTACGTTTGCATCAAGGTGTCCAAGGCTGAAACCTCCTTCGAAAATAGAGGTGTCAAGAATAACTGAAACCTTAGAATCCCCCGCACCTTTGACATCTGCAATTCCCTTGAGAGATAGAATTTCGTTTGTTACAGCCTCGACATCTTCTGGTTTGACAGCGGCTACAATATCTAAATCTCCAATAGTCTCTCTTCTTCTGCGGGCTGAACCAGCAAGTTCCGCTCTTTCAACACCGGGAAGTTGCTTAATCATCGAAAGGAAGGTTTGCCCGTAGCGTAAGCCAATGTCAAGTCTCCTGCGGGCAGAGAATCTAGCTAATAGGTCGATGCCATCGAGGATTTTTTGCTGGCTTTTAGCACCGAAGCCTTTCATTGGAGCGACTTCGTTTTTCACGCATACCTCTTGTAAATCTGCGACCGACATGACTCCTAATTCATCATGCAGCATCTTGATTTTCTTAGGACCGACGCCCGGTATTCCAAGCATTTCGATTAGACCTTCGGGTGTATTTTCATGAAGTTCAATCCAGTCATCTGGCCACAACCCTTCTCCTACTGCTTGTGATATAGCGGAACCGAGACCTTTGCCGATTCCTTTGAGTTCGTAAATGTCGCCACTGGCAACTAACTCTCCCAAATCTTGTGATAGTGAACCGATTAGGCGAGACGCATTTTGATAGGAGCGGGTGCGGAACATGTTAGCACCAGATAGCTCCAGAAGCACCGCCATTTGATGCAACGCTGTACTAACTTGGTTACGGCTAAAGTATGGCGGACCATTTGCTCGGGGCTTAGCCAGTGTCCAAGATCCCCCTGCCATGATTATTCCAATGCGTCTAGGTTCAAGAACTCCTGCCTTTTGGCGTAACCATGGTCGAGACCGAAATCATCGAGACTCTCGCCCAATCAATGTGTTTCATCTCGCTTACGGCATTTATTTTCATCGCAACATTTTCCAGAAATGAGAAGATGGAATTGA
The DNA here is from genome assembly GCA_022452125.1 of Candidatus Poseidoniaceae archaeon. Classification (GTDB taxonomy): domain Archaea; phylum Thermoplasmatota; class Poseidoniia; order Poseidoniales; family Poseidoniaceae; genus MGIIa-K1. Next base: position 4,128 of record JAKURJ010000106.1, on the reverse strand, counting down.
TGGCACAGAACTTCATAATGTTCTCGCTACTCATTACAGCAGGAATACTGTGGTGGCTATCTTCTTCAGGTGGAGAATTATGGAGCTCAAATTATCTTCCAAAGCCACTTTCAGTGCTGTGTGTAGTTGTAGCAATAGCTGCTCGTTTGAATATCAAAGGCCAAAACGTATCCTTTGGAGCCAATCCACACAGTATCGGCAAGAAAGAAGAGGAATAATCAGATTATTTCCCCTTCAGGTTCATCGGCTTCATCAGCCATTTTTTGGTCGATGAAAGTGCGCATATATTCAGGCAACTCGCCATTTACGAAGATGACGTCGTTAACGGCATCCAATTTTTTCAAAGAGTAGTAAATCTGCATTGCAGTCATTGGTGTGGAAGAACAGCCAACACAACCTCCTTCGAGGGACAGCATCACATTTCCATCAGCAGTATCTATGACATTCACAATACCATCGTGAGCGTCTAACACCTCTTGGACAGGTCCAATTTCCTTTAGGACCTCCTCAGCAGTGATTGCCATCACACAACGGGTATCGCCCCTCATCTATCAACCATCGCATTCAAGACTAATACAATGCTAGGCGGCATATGGGATTATTTTCGAAGGCCGAAATCATGGAATTTAGCGTGTCTGGCATGAATTGTGGAGGATGCGAAGGTAAAATCACCAAGGAATTGAATGAAATTTCAGGCGTGAAAAAGGTCACAGCATCGGCTTCAGATGGAACTGTAATTGTAAAGGGTAAAGGCGTAGATTCACAAGTGATTTCGGATAAAATTACCAGTGTCGGCTTTGTAGTGGAATGAAGCAAAAACGCCTTACGCCGTAGTTTTTCATAGGGATGTCCTTATGAAGGGGAGGTAGGTCGGCGGCCAGCAGGTGTATTTTATGGACATCGAGATAATGGCAGCCGGAGCAGCATTGGTTGGACTAATTGTTGCTTTTGTGTTATACAAAAAGAACGATAGCATTGAAATTAAAGACAAGAAGGTAGCTGAGATCACTCAGGAAATTCAGGATGGCGCAATGGCTTTCCTGTATGCTGAGTACAAGATTCTCTCAATATTCGTCGTAATTGTTGCAGGGTTACTGTACTACGATACTGGTGACTACTACACTCCTGGAGCATTCTTAGCAGGTGCTGTCGCAAGCGTACTAGCAGGATTCTCTGGTATGAGAGCAGCAACTTCCGCAAACGGAAGAACTGCAATGGCTGCAAAGAGCGGTGGACAACCTGCTGCACTTGCTGTATCATACAATGGTGGCGCAGTCATGGGATTGTCAGTAGGTGGACTTGGTCTACTCGGTATCTCATTGATCGCATACTGGCTAAGTTCTGGAGAAACATCTCACATCGAGTCCGCTGCTGGATTCGGTATGGGTGCATCTTCAATTGCACTATTCGCAAGAGTAGGTGGCGGTATTTACACCAAGGCTGCTGACGTTGGTGCAGACCTTGTAGGTAAGGTCGAAGCAGGTATTCCAGAAGACGACCCAAGAAACCCTGGTGTTATCGCTGACAACGTTGGCGACAACGTTGGTGACGTAGCAGGAATGGGTGCGGACATCTTCGAGTCATTCGTAGGTTCAATCATCGCTGCAATGATTATTGCCAACGGTGATGGATTCGGTGGAGATAACTTCGGTGGAAGTGCTGAAGATTACATTCTGCTACCTATCCTACTAGGTTTGGTCGGATATGTTGCTTCTCTAGTTGGTGTGTTCTCAATGACCTTCATGAAGGGAATGAAAGACCCTGCAGCGGCTCTAAGGAACACCACCTTCATCGCAGCAATTCTATTCTGGGCAGGTGGTTACCTTGCAATTGACATGCTCAACATGGATGTTGATTCTGATGTAATGCAGGCTGTAATTCTTGGAAGCGTAGTTGGAATTCTAATCGGTCTAGTTACTGAATACTACACTGGAATTGAGCCGGTTATGGGAGTTCCAACAAGAGCTATTCCTCACATCGGTGAGATGTCCAAGACAGGACCTGCAACAAACGCAATAGCTGGATTGTCAGTCGGAATGATGTCCACATTTGTTCCAATTCTACTAATTGCAGCAGGTATCTTTGGAGCATTCAAGATTGGTGGAGATGATTTCGGACTATACAACATCGCAATCGCTGCTATGGGTATGTTAGGTACTGTCGGTGTTACAATGACCGTTGATGCATATGGGCCAGTTGCTGACAATGCAGGTGGCATTGCGGAGATGGGAGAACTTGGCTCTGAAGTACGTGAAATCACAGACGCACTAGATTCAATCGGTAACACGACTGCAGCAGTCGGTAAGGGATTCGCAATCGGATCTGCGGCTCTAACTTCTCTAGCGCTATTCGCAGCATACAGTACTGCGGTTACTTACGATGGTTTCAGCCTCGACCTTGCAGAACCATCAGTTGTTATGGGTCTACTAATCGGTGGTGCTCTACCATTCGTAGTCGCAGCAATGACAATGACCAGTGTCGGAAAGGCGGCTGGAGAAATGGTAGTTGAAATCCGCAGACAATTCAGAGAGATTGACGGTCTTCTAGAAGGAAAGGAAGGAGTCAAGCCAGACTCTGCAACATGTGTTGACATTTCGACCAAGGCTGCATTGAAAGAAATGGTTGCACCTGGTCTTGTAGCAGTATTTGCTCCTGTGGCTGTGGGATACCTATTGGGAGCCTCTGCACTCGGTGGAATGCTTGCTGGTGCTCTAGTCACAGGTGTTCTACTTGCACTATTCATGGCAAACGCTGGTGGTGCATGGGACAATGCAAAGAAGGCAATCGAGCAAGGTCACATTGAAGGCGCAAAGAAGGGCGATGATGCTCACGATGCTGCTGTCATCGGTGACACAATCGGTGACCCATTCAAGGACACAAGCGGGCCAGCTCTGAACATTCTAATCAAGTTGATGAGCATCGTTGCGGTTGTAATCGCAAGCGGTTTGGATGGCGGTTTACTGTTCTGAGCAGAAAACCCGCATGCTGAAAAACGACACCATTGTGGGTCGAGACATGCGTGCTTACTTGTTGTCCCTATTGATGATAACAATCAGCCTTGCTGGTTGCATCAGTAACGAGGACAATACGGTAACTGATGCCGGTAATACTACCGAAGAGGACCTAGTTTTGCCAGAATGGCAAATCGGAGACCAGTGGTTATACACCTTCATCACGCCTCAGTTTGGAGAAGACAGCACACGCTTAGTAGTCGCAGATATCCGTGAGGATGATGGCTTGTTTATGCTAGGCATATCCTCTGAAGGAGAAGCACAAAGACATGCAGTAATCAATCACAATCCATTTTTGGGTAGAGTTACCATGGATGGCTTATCTGTTTATGAGAATGGCGAGCCTCAACCAGTTTTCAATTTCCCTTGGGAGGTTGGCAACACTTGGGCGTTCAGACTCTTAGGCCAAGATTGGAGTGCGACTACTGATAATATCTACAATGGAGAAGTCACAGTATCTGCAAGTTCAAGTGAAGGTCACCAACTTAGTTACGTCTTTAGTGGTCGCCAGGGTTTCATCATGAGTCTTCTATGGATAGATAATGAGGGTGTAGTTAACTTACAAATGAGTCTCGTCCAAAAGGATACAGGATATACAGGTGATGTATTCTTCTACCGTGCTGGAGATTTACACGATAACTTGTATGAAGAAAATGATCAAGAAATTTATGATTCATTCTTTGATGATGGCTATTCTCCTAATGAAGCATGGGATACTCTAGTTTGGTATCTCGATGTCGAAATCGACGACAAAGGAGGTTCTGGAACATTGACAATAAGTGACCAGCAAGATGGCTCATCTCCGTTATCTAGAGCTTGGGGTAATGGGGCAACCGAAAAAGGCTCCTTTGGTACTATTCCATCCAAGACAGGCGAGCATAGAATAACTCTAACATTACAAGGTGAAACTTCATTTGTTCATCTCAAAGTTGCAGGTGCACTTGTCCGCTCTTGGACATTGTGAGGTTGCAATATGCCTACACTTGTCATGATGCATGGTATGACAGGTACTGCGGACATGATGCGTCCGTTTGCTGAGAAAATTCTGCCTGAGAGATGGGATTTGTTAGTGCCACAGGCAGAATTTGAGCATCCTAATCGTGGCTATACTTGGTGG
>JAKURJ010000105.1 GCA_022452125.1 Candidatus Poseidoniaceae archaeon | reverse complement strand
CCGGCGGTAGCGGAGGAGCAGCAGGTGCTGCGGGTTGTGGAGGTGCAGCCGAAGGAGGCCTGCCTTGTGGCACCACAGCAGGCGGCCTTCCTTTAGGAACAACGACTGGAGGACGTCCTGCAGGAACTGCGCTTGGCGGTCTTCCCATTGGAACCGCTGTGGGCGTTGGAGGGGTGGGGAGCGAGGGTATCGATTGGGCCAAAGCATCAGCGATCTCCTCTGCAGAAACACCACCACTGGCAAGTGATTCCTGTGCAACTACAGAATCCATTACTGCTTGCATTCTTTCACCAGTATCTGGAATTGAGTGGGCATCAGGGGCAACTAACTCTTCTCCAGAGTAATCTTTGGGTGCGGATTTCTTAATTCTCCTAGCAACTATTGCAACTCCTAAAATTAGTACGCCAATAATCGAATAAGCAATCTCTGGCGAAACTATACCAAACAGTCCTCCTTGAGATTTTGTGTTTTGCACACTGACTTCTAAGACAATTGATGTTTCACCACAGAATAGTGTTAATTCTTCAATACCTGCCTCTGTATCGTCATTTGTTTTGACAGTTATATCAACATCTTTGCTCATTCCCGCCTCTAAATCTGATATGGAGGTTTCCGACAAATCAATTTCCCAGTTTTTAGCATCGATTTGTTCGAGTAAATCAACAGTCAAAGGTGTGTTTCCAATATTTCTAATCGTAACAGTCTGGGAAGATTCTCCGTTTCTGTCTACGCCCAGCAACGGCTTTGCGTCAGAATCATATTCAATTGCACAAAATGCACCAGATTGAACTTCAACAGGATAACTGGCTGAAACTTGCAAAGTCTCGAAGCCATTATTGATTGTAGCATAAATTCCCAAATCAAAGGCTGATTCTGTCGCAGCTTGGTTCACAGGCGGCTTGATTCCTACGATCAGTTCGCTAGATTCTCTTGGACCTAGTAACGTAGGCGGGCTAGCGAATCCGACTTCCCAACCATCCGGTGGCAGGGAGTTACTCCATTCAATTCCGATTTGTGAGTTACCAGTATTTTCAATCATCAGAGTTGTGTATGTGAAATCGCCGCTAGGTAATGCACTCAAAGAAGTCAGTCCACTTGATCTTATGTCTAATCCAATCTCATCCTTTACGACCAATGTTGTTTCGTTAATGATGAAGTTTGAAACATCTTGACTTGTCTTGATTACCAACCGGTTCTCATCATTTCTTTCAGCAACCGGAGATACCAGGATTTCAAACCGAACTTGGTCAGATTGACCAGGCGAAATTTGCAAACTAACTTCTCGATTATCAGTGTCAGATTCATGACTCACCTGAATAGTCCATGTAGTTAATTCCGGGTTGACTCTTACCGTCAAATCAAGTGGAGCATTGCCTGTATTTTCAATAAGTAATGTTAGATTCAACCTTTCACCCGTATCGACATTCACATCTCGAGCATAAGAGGCTGGGCCTACATCAATACCCGAATCATCCAGCAGATTGGTTGCAAAAGATTCCAATGGCCTAACGGTCAGAGTAACTATTTCACTGATATTCAATGAGGGGTCAGCTTCGCTAGTAACTGAGCAGGTAACTGAATCGGTACTGCCGGCTGCCGGTAGCCCGTCTGCAACAGGTGGAACATACAACCTAACCTGCATTGGCAGGTATTCGAGGATGTCGAGAGGCTCGAAAGAATAGGAGGAGGAGTTTGACTGTCCTAATTCAACTGGCCAGCGATTTTGACTGTAACAATCCAAATCATAGACTGCAGGAGAATTGCCAGTGTTCCTAACAGATATTGAGAATGCTGTACTGCCACCAGGGACTGCTTCGAGCCCACTTGTTCCAGCTGCAGCCACCTGTACATCCTTCACCTCTTCAACAACCAAGCGCAACCTAATCGAATGCTTGACGCTAGGATTGTTAGAGTATTTTGCAGTCAAATCCATGACATATGTTCCTGCCATTGCGTAGCGGTCAGTAGAACCAGAGAGGTCTGCATCATCGTTATTCATTGTGATGTTCAGATAAATTGAGTCCCCCCCTTGCCCCATTGCTGACAGAGTAAAAGGCCCGGAAAGGTCAGAACTCCTCGACCAGTCGTCTTCGGTGGGCAGAAGAACATCATCACGGAATGGATGCGGTGATTGAACTTGAGAAAGATGTAGCTTTACCGATTGCTGCTCTGTACCTTCATGTTTCAAGATAACAGGCCATGTGTAACCTTCAGCATCTGCTGGGTTGAGTGTTTGGTTAACCATATTGGAATCTTCTAGTCCGTTTGAATCTAAAGCAACTAGGCGGACTCCTAATGCTGCGACAGTGATTGTCATTTCTTCGATGTTATTGTTGACACCGTTTGATTCATCATTCACCTCATCGATATCAGAATCAGCATCGACAGTTAGACGCATATCGTGGTCACCTGTTGATGAGAATGTGTGATACAAAGTTAGAGAATCTAGTGAGCCTGAACTCAATGAAGAGCGCACTCCATCATAGAGAGTCGTGCCCTCTGTCAAGTCTTCAAGTGTGACTCTGAATGAACCCGCATCAGCAGTGCCTTGATTCAACCATGAAACTCTAATGGTTATCAAATCGTTAACCAAAGGAGATTCGGATGAAGGGAATATTGAGCCATCGAAAGTCATCAAATCCGCCTTTTCATCAAGAGTGGCATCAGCAGTCAAGACCAACGCATACGCTTGATCTAAGCCACCTGCATGGCTTACAGTTAGCTGCCACTTTCCAGATGGAAGCACTGAACTTGGTGCGATTTTGATTCTCTCGATATTGTTCACGGAATCATGTACTCCGTTCGGCACTGAAAAACCGTTTACAATGACATTTCCTTTGTATATCGTGCCGTCAGGCGCAGTTAGTTTTAGGTCTAGGTCATTGACTAATCTCGATTCATTTTGCTGAGCATTAGCGCTTCCAGCAACATCTGTCCAAGCCAAGGTAATGTCAATTCCAGAGGATGGATTTAAGTCAAATTGATACAAAGTTGAGAAGCCAGCGGATAAAGTTCTGGAGTTCTCATGGAAGGTAGATAAATCGTTACCATTGTACTGGGGCATAACAGAATTAGAAACTGAAATCTGACCCCATCCCTCATTTGCATTAGGAATATCCGGTGTGCCTAAATCAACCGCACCGTTAATTGTCGCAGCCTTCAATAGTGCAGAAGATGGAGAGGAAATACCAACATCTTCACGAATAAATTCTCTAATCAGGGAAACTGAACCACCTGCAACTGCTGTAGCTTGACTAGAACCTGATAACGACATGTACATGTTGTTACCGTTAGCGTGGGTACCTGTTGCACAAGTCCAACCAACTGGGATTGCTGCCTCTTGAGCTCTACCGGAACAAATCGAAACACCAGGGGCTACCAAATCTGGCTTCACACGACTATCCAGAGACGGTCCAAGTGAAGAAAAATTAGCAACTGAACCGCTGGGATTAGTTGTCGATGCACCCACAGATAGCACATTTTTGCCGGTTGAAGGAGCCATTACTTTCGAGGCGTTTTGACCAGGGTCATCTCCAGCAGAGAATATTGGCAGGAACTCAGGATTGTCATGAACGAAGACGTCTACTGAACGTGAATCAGCGGTATATGCCCCATAATTGCCATTCAGGCCCCACGCATTTACAGCTACTCTTGAACCCTCTTGTTCGGCGTGATTTAGCATATCATAGATTGAACCTATTCTTCCAAAAATCCCGGTAGGGTCATGCTCAAGGGCATAGGCTACAATGTAGGACTCTGGTGCTATTCCTATTGCTGAAGAATCTCCACTTCCATCTCCTGCAATGGTCAATGCAACGTGTGTACCATGTCCCCCGTTTGAATCCGCAGGGCTTGGGTCGAGTCCAAATTGAGTATAGACTCCAGCGATTCTGCCGACTATGTCGGGGTGGTCTTGGTCGATTCCAGTATCAGTGAAAGATATCTTTTCACCTGAGCCATCAAGTCCCATGGAATTGTTATCTAATTCCGGTATTCCTACGATCGCACCCGCAACTGCATTTGTAACTCGCAATTCATATGCTGGTTCCGACCAGATGATTCTGCCATCCCGTGCTAGTGATTCTAAGTCGATTTTTCCTTTTATCTCACAAAGATGAAGGCCACACCAAGCCTCATCTGCGCCTATCATGACCAAGTCATGGGATAGACCTTCAAGAGCCTCTGGCTTTAGGTCAACTGCTGGAATTGCTGCAATGTAATTTGTTTGGGCACCAATATCTGAGGAAACTCTCCATCCTGGCATCATTGGACCTGCCCATCGAACAGAATCGTCATTTTGAATGTCCTGCAAATCATTCGGATGAGATAATCGGACCAGCCAAGAAGAAGAACCAAGGTTGTCCAAAACGAAGACACCGTGCTCTTCGACCAAATCGTACAATGCGCTACCAGTGTGATGCTTCAATTGTACAATTGCCATTCCTGTACTACGATGATCTTGATAGTCATCAAGCCGTGACTCGGGGAATTCATCGTGTAATGGGTCAAAAGATGCAACAGCCAACTGTATATTGTAATCTAGAGATTTTAGAGCCGAAGGTGTTGTTTCAACTGGCTCAATTGAGTGCCAATTAGATGCTGCCTCACTACGAAGGTCAACCTCTTCACTCGGATTATTTTGAATAGCACCAGAAATTGGGGCAAGAAGCAACACTGCGAGAATGATTAGTGTCTTTTGCTGCGCCAACATAACTATCCGGACTACACATCCATACTTGAATACAAGCCACAGATGAGCCCTATAGGGCTCACTCAAAGAGTGCTGCGATTGCTTCGTCTGTCTTCGCCACTGAGACTCGCCAATCTGACTCTGTTCCCATCAATGCTCGAATCGCATCAATGTTCTCAGGTATGACGTCGGATTCTTGATGAATCGCTTGGAAATAGTACAAATTATTGCCCACTAATTTTACTCCGTCTTCCCAGACGAAAATTTCGTGCAAATCTCCCCATGTCCTGCCCATATATCTTGCGAATTCCATGACTTCAGCAGTGGTGGTAATTCCTGTTTCAGCACCGTTCATTATCACAACACGTGGACAATCTGACCACATTTCCAGAACACTCTCGGTTGTTAGGCCGTGACCTTCAGGAAGTGTTGCTACAATTGAGTGAACGTGCATGATTGTTGTAGGCACAGCAACCGCTAATGAATTGATTTGGATTTCCGGCTTAACTGTCATCACATCTGGACCATGGTGACTTGGGACTTTCAATACAGGCTTGATTGCGTTGATCGGTCCTTTCTTTGAGTCTCCGGGGTCTGCTGCCCTACGAATCATTGTGCACTCAACAGATAACTCACCGCAGTGCTCGTAG
>JAKURJ010000104.1 GCA_022452125.1 Candidatus Poseidoniaceae archaeon | reverse complement strand
ATGTTAGATTGGTAATGTCCCATCCTTCAGAGGAATCTCTACTGTCATACATAGTCCAGCCTGCTCTTTCGTCATTATAATCATCCCAGATGAAAATTCTCCAATCATCAACGTTTGATGCGTTAGGGTGGCTCCATGCGAAGGTTGGTGTTGCTCCAGGAAGCAAGGCGTGTGTAGAAGTATCCCATATGATTTCATCAATAGTTGGGTTAGTATTTGTCCCAGCAACTTCAGGAGACGATGCATTTCCACTAGACCAAGTTAGATTTAGCCATGGCCTTTCACTCGCAAGTCCGTCAGTAGATGAGAAGATGGTTTGCCCCTCCCCGATTGAACCTACAATCATCAAGGAAAGGTGAGACTCACCGTTTGCAAAGGCGTCTTGAACCAATTCAGTAACATCGAACTCCATCCAATCTGCGGATGCACCTTGTTGCACATCAGACATATCGCCTCGGTCGTTTGCTCCCATGGCTCCTGGGCTAGACCAATTGTTGATTCCGTCATAGGTTGTTCCATTAGCGCTGGTGTTCCATGCCACTAGAGCAGGGTGTATGGATACTGCATTACCTGTATCTGAACCGAACTGAGCATACAAGTTCAGAACAGCATCTGAAATGTGCGCATTTTGAGGGTTTGGTAATTCAGTCAATGGAATCTTAATCAGTCCAGTGGCGTTATCTCCGCCGGTACTAGTTCCAACTTTGAAGGTTGAAGACGATGATTGGTCAGAAGTTGCTCCTACACCTGAATCCGCAACCCAAGTGTCAATGAAATTAGGTAGATTTAGTGCAGGCATTGCTTGTCTATGATGCAACTCTACAGCTGCGGTATTCGAATCAATACTCCAGGTAGTTATGTCCGGTAGCAAGAAGTGGAATGAATCAGACCAATTTCCGATTTGGTTTGTAGCGCTGGTCGCTCTAACTCTCCAGTGCCATGTGTTCCCAGTCTGCAATTCTGATGTCATGTCGTATGTTTGATTGGTAACGTCAAACCCAGAGTCTGTCCAACTTGTAGCCATTACCAAGTTAGGTGAATCGAAACTCGAAGAAGTGTCCATCTCAATAGACCATCCTCCAATCGTAACACCTGTTGAAGTTAGGTTCCAAGTCAACTGTGGAGAGGTATCTGGTGCAGGATTGATTCCGGTCTCAACCGACCATGAACCATTCAACGGCGTTTGAGGTACAGGCTCGGAAGGTAGTGCGTCAGAACCGGGCACATAAACGAATGAAATTTCAGGCCTGTTCGCTGAGTTAGCGCTGTTAGGATAGAATAGTGCATCTCTGTCACCGCCAGAGCCTACTCCAACGATTCCTAGAATCAAATCTACCGAGCGGTTTTCGCGCATTGCATTTTGAACTGCTAGAGTAATATCTAGTTCGACCCAATCGCCTGCGGAGTAAGAATTTCCTAGTGATTCAGTATCCAATAATCCAGCTCTCTCCCAGCCCTTTGCTCCGCTGGTACCCCAACTGTTGGTACCGTCAAATGTAGACCATGTCGCAGATGATTCAGACCAATTGTGCTGTCTGCTTTCCCATGCTCCAAGGGTTGGTGTTCCGGATGGATAGTCTGCCAATCTCATCTTGAGTGTTGCAGTCTTCACTGCGTATCCATCAGGTAGAAGGTGGCTAGTTAGGTCACATCCTAAAAGAATAGAAGTTTCTGCAGGGAATGTATTGTATGAGACTTGCATCTCATCTTCGCCATTGTAGTTGTTACTCGGTGTTCCACTGTCAATGTAAGTGTCCTCACAACTTGGTGCATCTCCAGCTGTGGTTGCATTTCCATGTGATAACCTCAAGCGGTGTTCATCGTCCTGCAAGTATTCGGATTCTAATCCAGAGACTAAGAAGGAAGAAGTTGACCACCATGAGTGGTGGTGGGAACTAGAGTCGACCTGTGCCATTCTCCAATGGTACATGACTCCATCCTGCAAAGAATCGTCACCAGGAACTGACCAGTTCCCGTCAGTTTCACTGAACTCCGAAGTTGTTGCAGTATTGAAAGAGCGGACTATGTTTCTGTATTCTTGGTCTGTAGCTACCTGCATCAACATGTCTCCGGTCCAAGAGATACTTGCATCCCAGAATAGAGTAGGCGTTGTATTTCCAGATAGATTATCTCCTGTCAAGTTCCAGACAGAGTGTCCCTCAGTCGGTGAAAGATGGGTAGGGCTTGCAGGTGGTCCATTGCTTCCCCAGTCGTATGTGACCTCCAGTTTTGGTTGGTCACAACCTGTGGCTTCAGTGCTGCACAGGTTAACGAACTTGGAAGAAGATTCTTCTATTCCCCAAGTGGATGCGACCATCATCAACTCCAGCGATTCTGATGTGGTTGAACCTGCATTGTTGTCGTCAATCCATTTTTGAATTGCAGCGGTGAGATTAACCTCGATTGTAGATGAGGATTGATCCCCTTCAAATTGGCCCACTGACATCGAGGGGACTCTGCCTCCGTCATCCCAGTAGTATGTGCCATCGTATTTTCTCCAAGTCACACCGGATTCAGTCCAATCTTCTCCATCCATGATGTGGAAACTGACCTCGGCTGAACCACTGAAAGAAACTCTATCCAAGGATAGAGTGGCAGAAACAATTGAAGAGTTATGGTGCATACCTACATCATCAAGATTCAATCTTAACAATCCATATTGGTCTGATGAAGATGATGAACCAACAGTAATGTTTGCCTCACTTCCCATGTTTGTATTCTTCACAGCACCAGTTGAATCAATGAATGAATCCTCAATAGTTTTCTCGACTAAGCCTAAGTCATCGAAACTAAATGTGAACTGTCCGTATCCGTCTACTTCTGACACAGAATGTCCTGGCAAGTGGAAATACCCAGAATTCCACGTACCGATTGTCCCTGCGGAATCAACCGCTCTCATTCTGTAGTACATAGTGGTGGAATTTGACAATTCGTGCCCGCTCGGTACGGTCATTTCCCCTTCACCTGTACCAGCATTAATCGTGAAAAGAGAGGAATTGTCTACGGTGTTGTAATACCAAGCACTATCAGAATCAGATATGAAATCGATATTGTTTGACAGTTGTACCTGTGCATGGCTACCAGACATGCTATCCCATGATAGTTCAGGGTTTGTTGCAGCAGTCAGAAGGAATTCATCTTCATCCATCAATGCAGCACCGTCATCTACAAAGTTTGGTGCTAGGCTACCTCCATTTGAATGAGTTCCATTTTGGTGAGTAATTGATAGTGAAGGCCTGCTGTTAGTATCTGTTGATTCAGACATGTGGCAGGTGTACTCGCTACCAGTTGCCGCTAGCAATATGTCAATCGAGCTTCGTGAATTGATTACAGCATCTTGGACGATAGCGGTTACATTGATTTGGAATGTGTTGTTTGCATATCCGTAGAATGGTGGTTCCCATGTATCACGATCTGAATCATCATCAGCACCAGATAATCCCCAATTGTCTCCATCATCAGGGCTAGTCCATGTTACATTTGCTTCATCCCAGGATGTTTTCAATCTCGACGCAAAAATATCGATTGAACTGATTGTTAGTGGGTCGATGCCACAAGTTAACTCGAGAATAGAATCAGTAACCATGTCTCCACTAGGAACCGAGTTGTTGAACGAAATCAGAATACGTGACTCACCGGAAATACCTAAGCCCAAGGTAGCGGTTTCATCGGTTCCGTAATTCGAATTTGGAGTAGAAGATAGAATTCCAGCATCTTTGCTGACATTGAATGCTGAAGTAGTTTGCATGATTGTTACAGTATCATCCAGTTCATCGTTTGTCCAGTTTGGAATTGCTTGTGGCAGGGATAAATCTGCGAATAAAAACATCAAAACCAGTAGCAAAGAAGTCGTAATTTTACGGCGGTCACGGCTGTTCGTCGACATGGGGCTCACACTCCCACTGAAGGAGGGGGTATAGTTTCCTTTCGGCTGGCCACCCGTAGGGTGGCCGATTCAAAATAGAGTATTTTTTGCTAAAGCGAAGGTTCAAGTTCGTCCTGTTGTGACTTGCGCAGTATGAGCGAACTTTGGGTTGAACGTCATCGACCCCGGACGGTTGGCGACATCCGTGGTCAGTCCTCAGTCGTTCAAAGATTGGCCTCATATGCCAATCTGGCGGACTTTCCGCACTTGCTTTTCGCTGGTCCACCTGGAACTGGAAAAACGACTGCTGCTATGGCATTGACACGGGATGTTTTCGGGCCAGAGTTCAGGAACAATTTGTTGGAAATGAATGCTAGCGATGAGAGAAAATTGGAAAGTATTCGAACCAAGGTCAAACAGTTTGCCAGAACTTCGCCATATGGTGATGCAAAATTCAAGATTATTTTCCTTGACGAAGCAGATGCTCTGACCCATGATGCTCAAGGTGCATTGAGAAGAATTATGGAGCAATACGCCCAAACTTGCAGATTCATTCTCTCGTGCAACTATTCTAGCAAAATTATCGAACCAATTCAGAGCCGATGTGCCGTATTCAGATTCAGACCTCTGGCTGATGCTGATGTTTTAGAACAGGTGAAATCTGTGGCAAGTTCGGAAAAGGTCGGACTAGATGATGAGGCTGCCGAAGCATTGGTGAGAATCTCTCAAGGAGATTTGAGAAAAGCGATTACAGCCCTTCAAGTTGCTGCAGCTCTTGAGAAGAATGTCTCGAGATCTCTAATCTATGAGACGAGTGCAACTGCACCACCTGAATCACTTCATCAGTACCTAATGGCTTGCAGGCAGGACGGTTTCCATGCCGCCCGCAGAAGATTGCGAGAGTTACTGGACAAGTACGGGTTAGCAGGAACAGACTTCGTTAACCAATTGCATCGCGAATTGTACGGTGCTGATTTCTTATCTGAGATTCAGAAATTGGAACTTACAGAGTTGATGGCTGAAATCGATTTTAGATTGGTCGAAGGCGGCGGAGAAGCTATCCAATTGGACGCTTTGACTGCAAGGTTGTCAAAGTTACTCAGTTGAGTCTTCTTCAACCAATTCCTCAACTACTAGAGTCATTGTTACAGTTCTCGTGTTTTCCCAGGGGTCACCATCTTCTGTTACTTTGATTACGAAGTCATAACTTCCTTCTGTCAAACCTTCTGGAATTGCAATTGCAACCGGGTAATCAATATCCTTGTGAGTTCGAACTGAGTCCAGGGCAGTAGCGTCAGCACTCTCTATTTCCGACCATGAGTTATTTGATGATCTCTAATTTTTGTAGAGCCCTGCAAAAGTTATAACATATTAAAGGCTTGACAAAAATGAGAGCTCAGCAAATAACTAATGGTCGCAATTAGAGAGTGCTGCCACTACTGCCCTGGACTCAGTTCGCTCTCACAAGGATATTGCTTACCCGGTTGCAATTGCAATTCCAGAAGGTTTGACAG
>JAKURJ010000103.1 GCA_022452125.1 Candidatus Poseidoniaceae archaeon | reverse complement strand
TGCGCGGGTCTAACAAAGAAGGCGGCTTAGGCGGGTTTGGAGACGCTTGAATCAGGCCTTTTCCTAATCGACAACGGTTTATACCCCTGTCCAATCCGATGGTTACACTTGCGAGAGTAGTGTAGTGGTTATCACCGAGCGTTGCCAACGCTTGAACCCGGGTTCGAGTCCCGGCTCTCGCACCACCAACTATCAACGATGCAGGCGGAACCTCTAGTCGAATGGGATATTCATAATCCGATTCTCTACTTCTGATAGACGAATAAAGCAACGGACTTCTCGTCGTGCTCTAACACTCCGACCTGTTCAAACCCGTGTCTGTCATGGAATCTCATTGAACCTGGATTTGGAGGGTGGATGTTGACCTCTGCAGTCACGGGGATATCCATTTCTTCTGCCTGTTTTTTCACATGCTCGTAAAGGGTTGAGCCGATATTTTGATTCTGATATTCTATGCTAACTGCAATTCTATCTACATACAAAAAGTCAGCATAGCGTTGATTGAACCAGGCATAGTTGAGGCTTCCGTACTCGGTATTTGGAGGGAGGCATATCACGAATCCGGCCAAGCTACCTTCGACGTATGCTCCAATAGCATATGAAGAGAATTCGAGTAGGGAATTTACCTCCTGCTCTGAAACTTTACCAGTACCAGGAAGTCCTTCTTCGTTTATTGACCATATCACCTTAGATTCTGAATAAGTTAGGGGCTTAATCTCGATTTGCAATATCTCACCACTCAAGCATAAATCAACCAATAATACCTGCAATCATCGTCATTATTGCGGTTCTCAAAGGAATAAGAGGCCTCCAACCATCGCCAGTAATTTCCAATAGCGCATTGTGCAAAGGCTGTAAATCGGGTCTAGTGCTAGCTTCCGCTTGTATGGGTTTAGCCTTCATACCTGCAATCTCATGTCCAAATAATGTCTGAGCTGTAAACTCGCCACTTTGACCTTGATTGGTTCTATCCCACAGCATTTCGAATTCTGCTTGTGTGTCTTCACATAGCCATTCCCTGCGACCACACATGTTCAACCCTGAATATTGGCTGCCAGTGTTAGCCAAATGGGCAATAGCATTCGCAGCATCGATAACGCTAAGCCAATACCTAGGCTTACCAATGTACTCTTTTCCTTTTGACCAGGTTTTGAATTCATCAGGCATCCATCTATCATTTCGTGTAGGAATCAAATCGTGAACAATCAGATTTTCTCCGATGACTAGATCTGCCGTGCTTCCATCAAAAGATATCGAATATCCTTCTCCCTGTGACAGAAGCTTTGCTTGAGAATATTTCAGAAGCGTCTCGTTCCTGAGCCTATGGGAATCTTCAGTTGCAACAACATCAATGTCCATAGATAGCAATTTGTCAACCACTGCTTCACCGAGTGAACAGGTTGCACCCCTAACAATGATTGCCATCAATTCGTGTCTAATAGTATCTTGTTGATGAGTTTATTTGTTAACGTAAATTCTAATTTATTTTTGTAATTTTCAATTGAAAAATAACACTAAGTTTTGATTTCTGCGTAACATTATGCGACATCAATTAGATTCGCGTTTTGCAAGACCTTTTGAAAATTGAATCGCGAACTGTTATTCAATTGAAGAAGAAGGAATTATGCGACAAATCCAATTGGAAAAGGATTCTTTGAAGGGGGCAAGTATAATAGTCGCCACTGTCGAGGATAGATTGGTCAAGTGCCCGAAGACCAAGGAGATGGGAAAAATGCCGAACAACGATTATGACATCCAGGAGTTACTCCAAAGGGATGTATATGTGAACGATACAAAGGTGGGCGTCATCGTAGGAGAGAGACACCACCCGAACGAAGCAAGAGTGCGCTCAATGCGCATAATGGTAGAACCAGGAGTCGCTGATGAATTCATGCGAAAGCCTGCTGAACTCGCGCCATTACACAAGGAACTAATACACAGTATCAGAAATGACGGGTCTGTAAAACTCTCAAAATCAATGAGAGAACTTCAGCGACGCTGGAGAAACACTGTCCGTATTGATGAGAAATTGTATGCGCCTGATGAAATGATGGACAGAGCTGTCCTAGACAACCAAGGTATGGAAATCGGAGTAATTACCGATCTTGTCAAAATCAAGAGAACATACCGTGCTGTAGTAGTAAAGACTCGAATTGGGGTCCAGATGCAATATGGCATTGACAATACTATCAATATTCCAATTACTGCGCTCGCACGCACACGCGAGCGCTTGGACGAAGTTGTTCTTTCCAGAACATTCGATAAACTGCTAGGTCTGCCTTCTTACATACAGGCAAACGACCCTGACGCAGTAATAGAAGAGTAAGCGTACCGTCGTCTTTATGATGGGATGGTCGGTCGGCGACCTGCCTTTGCGCGGGTAGCTTAGTCGGCTGGAGCACCCGGCTGATAACCGGGAGGTCGCAGGTTCAAGTCCTGCCTCGCGCACCATTAATCCATTACAGTCGGTGACTTTGGGTCATTTTTTGAGAGCCTAAGTTTCGGCGAGATTCGGAGAACCCTCATTTAGCCCCCTCGCCGGCACTTACCACATGGTAGTGGTGTCGGGCAGTAACTCCCGAGCGCTTGCAATCGACCTTGCCAACGAACTTGGATGGGAACACCACTCACTAGAGGCCAGAAGATTTCCTGACTCGGAAGGATACATTAGAATTCCAGAAGATGCGATAGAGGCTGTTCGTAGCGAGCCAGTAGTTCTTGTCTCCAACACATTCCCTGATGCGGGAATTGTCGAAACCTTACTACTGTTGGAAGCCCTAAGAGATGTTAGAGCGGGACGTACTGAAAATCTCAAGGAAATCGGACCCCAATCAATGGAATCCGTAGGACCTGGAGTGATTGTAGCGATTCCATACTTCGGATATTCTAGGCAAGATAAGAGATTCCGCCCAGGGGAAGCGATCAGTGCCAAAGCGATAGGTAGACTGCTGGCATCTCATTGTGACGGCATCGTCGTGTTTGATTT
Source organism: Candidatus Poseidoniaceae archaeon (assembly GCA_022452125.1). Classification (GTDB taxonomy): domain Archaea; phylum Thermoplasmatota; class Poseidoniia; order Poseidoniales; family Poseidoniaceae; genus MGIIa-K1. The sequence goes on along the minus strand of JAKURJ010000103.1, from coordinate 2,526 downwards.
ACACGCACCTGCTGCTCTCGAGGAAATGCCAATCCCGGTAGCTTTCACTTCTGCTATGCCAGAAATCGCTGCGCATCTTCAGGAAAATGTGAGTCCGGATTTCATACTCTCGCCGGATAAGGGAGCAATCGATAGAGCGAGCGCAGTTGCTAAAGCAATAGGTTTACCTTTCTCTTATCTCGAGAAAACTCGAATCGATGCCCACACTATAGTACACAAAGCTAAGGATTTGCAAGTAGAAGGAAAAATAGTCGCCATTGTGGATGATATGATTGCTACAGGTGGTACTATTTGCAAAGCGGCTGATGCTCTGAGAAGCCAGGGGGCAACTGAAGTCCACGCTGCTTGTACACATGGATTATTCACTGGAGGAGCGATTGCGCGACTGTCAAATCATGTCGACGGCGTACATGCTACCTCCAGCCTTTCTAATAGCCGAGCAGTAATCTCTGGAGGGGCCGCATTGGCTCGTGGTGTGCGTAAAATCCTCGAGGACTTGCAAAAGTAAGGCCAAATGGCTAACCCGTGGTGTTTATATTCGCGAGGCCGTGCGCAGCCTTGCTTCACATAAGCATGAGAGTGATTTCAATGAGTGCACACGTGTCATATGAGACCCCTAACGATGTCGCAGACAAGATCTACGAGATGGTTTCGGCTAACAAGAATGGAAAAATGAAAAAAGGATCTAATGAGGTAACTAAGACCGCAGAGCGCGGTACTGCAAAGTTCATCATTATGGCAGAGGATGTAAACCCGCCAGAACTACTGGCTCACATTCCTCTAATCTGCGCTGAGAAAGGTATCCCGTTCGGATATGTTCCTAGCCAAGAATTCCTAGCAAAAGAAGCTGGTATGCCAGGTGGCGTCAAGACCGCTTCTCTCGCTCTACTGGAAGTTTCCAAGGGAGCTCAAGAAAAATTCAACGAAGTTGTAGAGCTTGTAAAGGGGCTTTCCAACTGAATATATCACTGATTTCGGAGGAATAAGAAATGTCTGAAGAACTCGGAGGATGGCCTGCAGAGGTTGTCGAAATTGTAGGAAGAACCGGTATGACCGGTGAAGCTACTCAGGTTAAGGTGCGTGTTAACGATGCACCTAACCCACGTGACGTTGGTAGAATTATCACGAGAAACGTGGTTGGACCTGTTCGTGTCGGTGATATCCTGATGCTAATCGATACTGGCCGAGAAGCCCGTAAACTCAACTATAGGTGATCTCAATGCCAGAACAAAGAATTTGCAGTTTCTCAGGAGATGTCATCGAACCTGGTACAGGCTTGATGTTCATTCGCCGTGACGGCACAGTACAGTGGTTTGCTAACAGCAAGGCTCGCAAGAATGCAGTCAAGCTAAAGCGAAACTCACGCAAAGTAAAGTGGACCCGCCATTATGTAAAAGGCGGAATCCAGTGATTTTACGCAATTACTACAATCGTTGCGCTCAAATAGGGCATGCTTGTCGCCTGCATTGGTGGAATTAGAATGGAGACTACCTATGTTATGGTAAAGCCTGATGGCGTACAGAGAGGATTGGTTGGAGAAATCATCCAGAGATTTGAAAGAAAGGGTCTACAATTAGTTGGACTGAAGCAAGTTATCCCTAGCGAAGAAATCGCTAAAGAACACTATGCTGTTCACGCTGAAAGACCGTTCTTCCCAGGACTGATTAAGTTCGTAACAAGCGGGCCTGTAGTTTGCATGGCTTGGTCCGGAAGAGATGCAATCAGTGTTGCTAGAAATTTGATCGGACCAACCAATGGTCGCGAAGCTGCGCCAGGAACAATCCGTGGAGATTTCGGAATGGATATTGGATACAACATGATTCACGGATCTGATGCTCCAGAAACCGCTGAATTTGAACTTGAATTATGGTTCCCAGAAGGAGTCAACGAATGGACTCAAGATAGTCAATCTTGGGTCTATGAGTGATTTTTGAAATCCAATTGCAAAATTAAAAAATTCAATTGGAGGTTTTGACATGTCCGATGAGGAAAAAGGCTCTGAAGAAGAGACCAAAATCCTCGGTTGGCAACGTCAACCAATCGTTTCAGTTCTAGGCCATGTCGACCATGGGAAAACTAGCGTTTTGGACCACTTCAGGTCCCTCGGTTCTGAAAGACAAGCTAGCGTAATGGATCGAGAAGCTGGGGGAATAACTCAACACATTGGTGCAACCGAGGTTCCTGCAAAGATACTCAATGAAACCTGTGCTGCTATGACTGGTGGAAAAGATTTCAACAGCCCCGGATTGTTGTTTATCGACACTCCTGGACACCACTCATTCACTAGCCTTAGAAGTCGAGGGTGAGCACTTGCAGATATCGCCATTCTTGTTGTAGACATAATGGAAGGTCTTCAGCCTCAGACTATCGAGAGTCTTAGAATTCTAAGAGACAAGAAAACCCCGTTCGTTGTCGCTGCAAATAAAGTAGACAGAATCCACGGCTGGAGAACCGAAAAGGGCCGCTCATTCATCGAATCATGGAAAAACCAGAGAGAAGATGTCCAACAGTTATTCGATGAAAGGT
>JAKURJ010000102.1 GCA_022452125.1 Candidatus Poseidoniaceae archaeon | reverse complement strand
CTGGCCCTCCACCCGGCCCACCATCAGGTCCACCATCAGGTCCACCATCGGGGCCTCCCAAGGGACCGCCATCTGGTCCTCCCTCAGGCCCTCCAAGCGGTCCACCGTCTGGCCCTCCATCAGGTCCTCCAAGCGGTCCACCGTCCGGTCCACCTAGTGGCCCACCTTCCGGGCCTCCATCTGGATTACCTCCAGGCAATCCAAAGACACCACCTCCGGGCCCTCCAGAAGGATTGCCAGAACAGCAGCCAGAGGAGGAACAACCGGTTGCTGAAGCGGAAGAACCCGTGGCAGAAGAACCTGTAGTCGAAGAGCAATCTGGCGATGAAGCCGCAGAAGAGGCACCAGCAGCTGACGAATCAGAACCTGTTGAAGCGGCAGAAGAAGAGCATACAGAAGCAGAGGAAATCAAGGAAGAAGCACCTGAAGATTCGCCGAGCGAGGAACCTGCTGAAGTAGCAGAGGAATCCGAAACTCATGAAGAACCTGCGGCGGAACCTGTCGCCGAACCTACAACACCAGATGTTTCAAATCGTGCAAAGGCTGCTGAAAAGGAAGTTCTCAAATTATCCAACGAAGTTCACAGCCTACGGAAGTCATTGGCTGGTGCAGCTGACATAATCGAGGAATTGGAAACCGAGCCAATGCCTCCTGCAGTTTTAGCATCAGACATTGTGGTTCCAGACCACTTGGTAGCAGACATCGCTCGCCTAGCAAGACAATTGGATAGAGAACAATTGGTCAGAGCGAACATGGGCACGATTGCCATGCTACACCCGGGTATGCCAGGTGTAATGATTTCAACTAAAGCAGGAACAACTCTGTCTCGTCTAAACGAAAGAGGGCTCGTTGGTGGTAGATTTGGGCACGGCGCACCTCCTAGTGCGCCTAGCGACTGGCGGGTTCTCGAAGTCTTGTTGGCTCAAACTTCACTCGCAACCGGAGGCCCAGCCTCTTGCATTCACATGATGGGCGCATACACTACGGCTGCAAGTTGTGAGAAAGATCTGATTCTTTGTTCACCTATTGACGAAGTAGGAAAGAAGATGCTTGGAAAGATAGTAATCGTCGACCCTGACGATGAAAATCCAGACGACTTCCTACGTCAAACCGCTGATGCTCTCAAGCAGGGTGGGAACAAATGTGTAGTCATCAGAGGCCATGGCGCATATTGTGTAGGCGCTGATTTAGACGATGCTTGGGCTAACGCAGCAATGCTAGAACACAGCATGAAAATAGTCTTGCTAGCAAGGCAAGCAAATCTCAAAGTTTGAAGATTATTCTTCTTCAAACGGGTTCTCGGGCCCATTTTTGGACAATATAATTGCGATTGCACATAGGGAAATTACTGCGACAATCGCAGCGATAGTTTGTTTTGAGATCTCTAACTCATCTTTGCTAGCATCATCGATAACTTCCTCTCCATGGAGGTCTTCTTGGATATAGACGGTACCGGTACTGGTCTTACTTAGCGTATCATTGACATATGTCAAGAATGTAAAATTCCACAATCCTGCAGAAGTATGCTGGTTGAATACAAAGTCGAAACGGTTCGTACAATCCTCGTCAACACGAGTTCCATTATCATCCAATTCACATTCAAACTGCAATACGGGAGACCTCATTTTCGCCCCATCTTTCTCTACCTCAACGATTAGCGTTGCGTTCTCAGTAGTGTCTTTCATCCAAAACCAGGCAGAATCTCCTTCCTTCAGTGTTCCGTTTGGAATGTCTGCCGGTTGGCCACCTTCGGAGTTAACAATCACTGTGTAAATCAACAATTCATGACCCACAACAGGAGATGCGAGCATCACAAGTCCGAGGGTAACAGCAAGTATTCGCATCGATTTTGCCACTCAAGCCAAGAATAAATACAATACGGAAGAAGTATGCCGCAGGTACATGAACAGTCAAAGCGTCGCTCTGGGCATATTCGTTGTTCTGTTTGCATCTTCACTAACAGTATTGCTTCTAGGCGATGAAGATGAAGCTGCAGCAACAGAACCTTCGCCGCATTTTCACGCTGGCGACCCACTATTCCAAGGAGACGGTCATGACCACATGAATGCAAGTCAGCACACCGCAGGGACTGACAATATCGAGCAACTTTCATTCAACCCTCTAACTTCTCCAGGCAACGCAGAAGTCTCAGTCGCACGCTCTCCAGATGGTAGAGTTTACACTTACCAAGCTGGTTGGAACGACATGCACATCGTCGATGTTACCAATTCATCAGACCCTCAGGTTATGGGAGTTTACCACGACCCAAACACACAGGTTTTGGATGTGAAGTACCTTGAGTACAACGGCAATGAATATGTAATCCTTCAGAACCAACTTATCGATTCAGGATATGCAGATCCGAATATCGGCGAATGGAGTGACCCAATTCAAGTTTCAGTGACTCTAATCGATGTTACAGACAAGACAAATCCGACTTATGTCGATTCTTGGTATGATGCTGACCATCCAAGCGGACCACACAATTTGTATCCGCACATGATTGACAACGAGTGGTATATTTTCGTGGCAAACCCAGATTATGAACAATGCAATTCCGCAATCGGTGAAGCATGTGGCGGAGTAACAATTGCCCATCTTAACCTACAGGGCAGTGCATCTCGCTTACTTCCTGGAGTGCCTGCATCTGGGCACGGTCACACAATAGTGAAGGTTGGAGAATACGAAGTGGCGTGGGAGACAACTCGTGGAGGCTGGATTTACATTCACGACATGACTGTTCAAAAGTGGCCAGGAGAAGATGTAGAAGACCCACGATATGGACGCACATTCGTCTACGGCTCTTATTGGGAAGCCGGCCTTAGAATCGGTGATGTAACCGATGTTCCTCATCCAGTAAATTCCCCAGAAGCTTACACTTTGATGGCTACAACCTGCAAAGCAGGACAAGGCAATCCAGTCATGTGTCGATGGAGAGCACCTGAAGTTGGATCTTGGATGGACTTCCTAGATTTGGATAATGATGGGCAACCAGACAGCGGCACCACAGGAAATGAAAACGGCGGCAGAGTGTCCTACATTCACTATGCTGAACCAGTACCTGAAATGCTAGATGTATCTCATTTGGGCTTAGGCGATACTCCGAGACATTATGTTACTGCAGCGGTTGAATGCCTTGATTTGTATGAGGGAACCGGAATCGTCTACTTGTTGGACACTACTGAATATTCTGAGGAAAACGGTAACTTCCGATTTGAAATTACAATGACGAGGGATTGGGAAATCCCATACGCGCAAGACCATTGCTTCGGCTCGACATGTGAATTAGACCCTAATGGCGATGAATGGCTATTATTCAGTCCACACAACCTAGACACTGGCTATTTCGAAACCACTGAAGAAACAGACCAATCGCACGGAGGAAATTGGGATGTTAGGTTGTACATTTCGCATTACCATGCCGGCCTTTGGATTGTCGACCTTGAAACACTAATCGCACCGCAAGCAACAGACAGAATTGACATTCACTTTGAAGCAACAGTCGGGTACTACCTTCCTTCAGGCCACATTGATGGCACCCCACTAGATAGCGCATACTACGACTTTGGATGGGTACCATTCTTGTGGGCCGTTGAATTCCACGAGGGCGTAATTTATGCCTCTTGTATCTCAACAGGTTTGTACATTCTTCAGCTAGATATTGACCAACCATTCCTGGGAACGCCGGTGTAATAATGATTAACAAATATCAAACACTATTCGCAATACTGGTGTTAATCTCAGGAAGTTTGTCCGGGTGCCTTTCATCAGATGAAGAGGAATTAGAAGAATTTCCATCTTTCAATTTAGTAGACGAGCAGGGAAATGAACACAAGAATAGCATGTACGGCGGCGAACCATTCGTTGCTTACGTTTCAGCGTCGTGGTGTAATCATTGCAAACCAGCCCTAGAAGCATTAGACGACACCGTTCCTGAAGGCCACGTACTCATCTTCAACAAAGACGGGAGAGAAAGATACAGCGACATGAATGAATGGAAAGATCGCATGGAATCAGAATTAGAGCGTAACCTATCTCATCCGTTTATTCACGCTCCCGAGCTCTCAGAAACGCTGAACGTAACTGGAATTCCAGCAATGTTCTTTGTGAATAGTGACGGCATAATCGAGCATACCATGTCGGGAGTGAAGAACCAATCCACGATTGAAACATACTGGAATGACCTTTCGTGATTTTTCAATCAAAGGGTAGCGTCTGTATCGACCCACTGCAAGCCCTTTGATTTGCCAATACTTGAGCAATGGATATCTGGATAATCATTGGAACAGTTACTTTCACACTGATTTTTATCAACAGGACTAATAGTTAAATCAATTAGTAAGAGACTGATTAAGATGTTTAAAATTGAATCTATGCCCGCAAAAATTTGTCTGGGATTTTCAGCACTGATGTTTTTACTCTACTCTGTTAGTTTCATGTTCTTTGGAGATTGTTATGTTACAGGCGGAGAAGTATGTTTTGCTCCTTTAAACAATGGAATAACAGATGTCACTGATCCAGCATATGGTGCTGGTGGACCTGAGACTGTTTTCAATGGAGTCCTATTCTTCGGGATTTTCATATCGACAATGTTGATTCTGTTCGAGGGTGCAAAAGGAAAATGGATAATCATGATGCCATGTTCATTGGGTTTGATTTCGATGACTTTTGGCGTTTGGAATTGGTGGAATGTTGAAAGTATGGCTGGCCCACTTCCAAAATACATGTCCATTATTGTTACACTGATTTACATGGGGGGTTATCTTTCATTACGAAATGAGGGAGTTAACGATGGATTATCTGATTTCAAACCAGGCTTGAAAGTCAAAGATAGAATTGCCATGATTTCTCTGATTATGCTGGTGTTAGCTGGTCTATTTTATTCAATTCGGATGATCATAACTCCTAATGATGTCATTGCTGAAGGGTTCCCAGCAAATTATGACGGTAAGCTGGTTTTAGCAGATGGCCTAGGAGTCCCATTACCAACTCAAGTATCTGTAACGGGTTCATTGATTCTAGTATATACTCTCTGGTCAGCATTGGTACTCATGGATGGGCCTTCTGGAAAGTGGCCAATTCTCCATCCATCTGCATTTGCATTTATCACTGCAACAGTATCGACCTATGTCGCTCTCATAGCAGATACTGCTAGAAATGCAAGTGAGGCCAATCAGATGGATGCTTTGACTGGGGGTGCGGTGATGCTACTCATACTGATTAGTTACTTCCGACTAAAGAACGAGGGTATGGAAGATAACATGACGTTCATGGGAGAACCTCAAGATGATAATGGCAAATTTGCTAATGTGTTACTCCTCTTTGCATTCGTTATGGGCGCGTTATTCACAATCAATTATGTGTTAATCGGCTGATGCTGGAAGAAAATCCATCCCCATATTTTCCATCGCATATTCCCTAGCGTACCGATGTATGCGTATGTGAACACAAAGGGGGTCCCAACTTGAATTTCAGTCTTCAAGATGCTTCAAGCGGTTGATGGCCCTTTTCCGGTCTTCAGGAATTTTCGTATCCAATCTCTCTTGGGATTG
>JAKURJ010000101.1 GCA_022452125.1 Candidatus Poseidoniaceae archaeon | reverse complement strand
TGAAGACAGGACATTCGCTGCAGATTGTTGATTCATTTGCAACCATTGGCTCCTTCTTTCATTCTTGACTGCTCTTTCTGCTTCTGCTATTCTGTTAACCATAGCATCGGTTGGTGAAAGTGATGGATTGTTGGAGACTGCTGTACCGCCAACCTGATTTCCTAAGTCTCCAAGTTGGGCGTTAGGACCAACACCGCTAGCCAGTGACGGACCTTTAGCAGCAGGAGGCATATCGCCTCTAGAGCCCCCAATGTTAGGTGGGGCTTGTCCTGGAAGAGGAGTTACATTAGAAGGGGGCATTCCTGGATTTAGTGGCGGTAAACCAGTGTTAGCAGGAGGCATTCCTGGAAGATTTGGTGCGATTTGCCCCATGATGTCTGGCATCATGCCAGGTGGCATACCTTGGTTGGACATTCCTTGCATGTTCTGGTTGATTACTGCTTCACCAGAAACCACTCCAAAATTGCGTCCACCGCTTACATCTTGGCCGCCTAAACCAACGCCGCCTACGCCAGGTAATCCACCTGCTCTACTCATCTCTTGGCGAGCACCACATTCGGGACAGAATATGCTGTCATCGGGTATCTCCTCAAAACAAGAGCCGCACTGCACACTAATCCCCTCGTAGAGGGGCTAGGTTGGTTCAAAATAAAGCCTTGCTATTTTTCCGAATTAAATCCGCCCTATACGCCCACTCTGGAATTCGTCACCTTACGGTGACACAATTTAGCGAACTACTGTCCCACAGGGTCAAGAACAATCACCAATTCGGAGTGCACGAGGGGATTCTTTGTCGGTTCTCATCAATGCTAAAATTGATGCTCTGCTAGAGGGTACATCTCGTTCATTCTATCCCACACTGAAATATCTTCCAAAGAAGATTAGAGGACAAATTGGTCTGCTGTATCTTCTAGCTCGAGTTGCAGATACAATAGCAGATTCTAAGCACGGCGAGACTGATGAATTACTGAGGCTATTGCGGGAATACAATGATGTCGCACAAGGTAGGTCAAACGAACTGCCTGATTTTTCACACATTGCCGATATTCAAGAAAATGAATCTGAGGCAGAACTGCTTAGAAATGTTCAGTCTGTTATCGAAGGATTAGATGTCTACTCGGAAGGCGACAAGGAACGTATGCTGGAATGCCTTGACACGATAGTCGGCGGCCAAATATTAGATCTCGAGAGATTTGGCCCTGCTAACGAAGGAGAAACTATCTCCGCATTAGTCGACAATGCAGAAATGGACGACTACACTTACAGAGTTGCAGGTTGCGTAGGCGTATTTTGGACGAAAATGACATTGGCACATATGTTCACATTGTCACGAGAAAAAGAAGAAGAATTTTTCATGAAAGGCATTAGATTTGGCAAGGCCCTTCAGATGATAAATATCCTAAGAGATATTCCAGAAGACTTGAGATTCGGAAGATGCTACATCCCATCTGAAGCATTGGCAAGGCACAACATGAAGCCTGAGGATTTACTCGATTCAAAAAATGTTGATGAATTCAGGCCATTGTATGACGAATATCTTGACATTACAAATGACCATTTAGATGCAGCAGTTGAATACATCAAGATGCTACCGGAAACTCAATTCAGATTGAAAGCAGCATGTATGTTGCCAGTACTTATTGGTCAGAGAACTGTCACACTCTTGAGAGAAGGAAATATCCTAGACTCTAAAGACAAGATAAAAGTCACAAGAGATGAAATCAAATCATACGCTAAAAAGTTGCTCAGAGCACTGATTATTCCTGGAGGAGTCAAGAGGTTGCTTGAGAAGAATAAAGATGTTGTAAACAAAGAATAGTAATCTTTGTAGATACTTACTTACTAAAGCCAAAAGGTGTAAAACTATGCACGCAAAATTTCCAGATTTCTATGGTTTTATCAAGACTTAATCCATAATTTCCATCGCAAAATACGAAATTCTGATTCGCCCGTAGGGCGTAGTGTGCAAAATACCACCACACTGATAAGTGAGGGGCAAGACATACTCACCGAGCGACATGCTAGAACGCCGCAAACCTCTCGCCCTGCTGTTCCCTCTCAAGGGCGGTGCTTCGAAAGAGGGTGGTGTTCGAAAAGAAGGCATGACCGCTGCTCAAAGATTGCGTGCTGCGGTCAACTTGACTGCTGATGCTGTGAAAGCGGTTAGCTTGACTGCAATGGAAGCACTAAGAGAAGGTGCAGCATTTATCGGAATTGTTGGAGAGCAGGACGAATTAATCGATCCATTCCACCATCTTGATGCTCCTATTTGGGCAAGGGATCCTCCGGTTGAATTGCTAAAATTAGCATATTCTTATTGTGAAGAATTGACCATGAGAGAAGCTGGAAATTTCTATCATTCTTTCAAGTATCTTCCTGAAGAACAGAGGCTGGCAATGTGCGCAGTTTACGCATTCTGCCGCAGAGCAGATGACATTGCAGACGGCGACTGGCAAGACAGATTCCCTGGCTCACAAGGTGAAATGGATCCAGAAGCTGTTGCTTATCGCGAACAGTTGGAGAGCCTACAAAACAAGGATACAATCTTGCAAGAGGAATTGTACCTTGAGAAGATCACACAGTTATTCTTCTTCAGAAAGAAGTTATCCACTTGCTATTCAGAAACCAGTAGTACAGACCCTGTTTTCTTGGCGCTAAAGGACACTGTGAAGCGCTACAACATTCCACGAAGCGTGTTTGACGATTTGATCACTGGAATGGAAGATGACCTGTATAACAACAGGTATCGCACATTCGATGAATTGTATGTCTACTGCTACAGAGTTGCATCTGTTGTGGGATTGATGTGCATTGAAATATATGGCTACGAAGACCCACGAACAAGAAAGTTCGCAGAATCTTGGGGTATTTTCATGCAGTTGACAAATGTCTTGAGAGATGTTGGCGAAGATATCCAAAGGAACAGGGTTTACTTACCACTGGATGAACTAGAAGCCAATGGCATCACAGAACCTGAATTGAATGGAGATGTGGTATTGAACACAGCTTGGGAGCCTTACATTCACCACTATGCAAAGCGTGCAAGGACCTATCTTGAAGAGGCTAAGCAACTATTACCTCTTCTTCCACGAAGAACCCGATATTCACCTGCGGCAATGATTGCCTTCTATGACAAGATTCTGAAGCAGATTGAAAGGCAACAGGGTGACGTATTCACCAAGCGTGTCAAGTTGAATAAATTCCAGAAACTAACCCTCGCTGCTGCTGTCTATCTTAGACACAGGTTTATCCCGGGTTGGCTAAACCCAGTATGGACAGGACTATCCAAAATTGGACTACTACCTGACGTTTGATTGAGGTGATAAGGATGGATCTACCATCCAAGCGCAAGTTGGCATTGCTATTTACTGCAGGATTCGTTTTTGCATTATTAGAGCCGCTTATACTCCTAGCATTAGGAAACGACTTAGGAGGAGCGTTTTGGCCTATGGCAAAGCGTTCTTTGGAATGGACTTATTTCTTGAGAGAGAACCATTCTCTAATTTTCGGATTCTTCCTTATTGCCATTCCATTTTCTTATTATAGATCAAATAAAGCAAGCAACTTAGAGAAAGTGATTGCAATTTTTGTTACAGGATTTGTCTTTGGGTTACTATCCATATTTATGCTTCTGAACTGGGCATATTACCGCGATGCTTTCTTGCTTCTACCAACAACATACGGTTTCATCATGCTGTGCAGCGCCCTGATTATTCGTGGAATTCCAAAAAACCCTTTCAAGGATACAAAAGAAAGATTCAGCAATATCGCCCACATAATTCTCGTCCTGATAGCTGTTTGGCTAATCAGTCCTGGAATTACCGCTATGGCAGGCCTATCTCCTTCTCCTCCAAAATTGCAAATGGAAAAGGGACTGTATGAAGTTGAAATCAAGGATTACGAATATCCAATGCCTGAAGAAGTTTCTAGCATTCAAGGCGATTACGAAGAAGACGTTGTCTTTTCAGTCTATATTGCTCTACCTAAAGACCATGATGGAATGATGCCATTGGCAATTATACTGCATGGCTTCGCCAACCCATTCTTCGAATCATATGTTGATTGGGTTGAGACTTTGGCATCAAGAGGGGTTGCTGTCGCTTTCATCCAGTATCCTTCGGATGTAATGCCACCAGGGCATGATACCTTTGAATTGCATGAGGAAGCGGGTATGTCAAATCATCCATATCACATTCCCAGAGCAGTTGCGATTGATTCTGCACTCGAATTCATGACCACAGTCTTACCCGAAAATGTCGATTCTGACTTCCTACTAGTTGGCGGACATAGCCTAGGTGCAGGATACTCTTTGCTAGTTCTGGATTGGGCGCTTGAGAAAAATTGGGGAGGTCAAGCGTTGTTTGTCAGTCTTGAAGCACCTTATGCACGTCCAGTTCAGGAACATCTCCAAATTAATTCAACAAGAATCCCTGACAATTTCCTAGCTCATGTTGCAGTCAGTGAAGATGACATGAGTGTGTCTGATTGCTTCGGAGTACATCACCAAGAATTGTTAGGAGAAGGATCTTTATTCATCCAAATACCTAGCGACAGATACGGATTTCCACGTCTGGTTGCAAGCCATTATCTTCAGGCAACAGAAGCACATGACGACCTTGCAGACTGGGGCTTCTACAGAAGGGTTGCAAGCCAATCCAATTGGTTAGTAGCCAGCTTACAAGGAGATGAAAGCAAAGAATCAGAATATCGAAATCAACTAACAGATACTGATGAATTACGCTACATGGGTGAATGGTCGGATGGGACACCTGTACTAGAGTTGCGCACTTATGAAAATGCGATTTCAAGTAATGACTTCAATTACTGCCAAGAATGGACTGGACCTTAATTCAAGAGTTTCGAGTGAATGCTTGAATGCCGGTTATGTACCTACCCAAAATCAGGTTATGGATATCATGAGTTCCCTCATAGGTTTTCACCGACTCTAGATTTGCCATGTGCCTCATTACGGGGTATTCGTCTAGAATTCCGTTAGCACCATGGATGTCTCTAGCGACACGTGCAATTTCCAATGCAATGTCCACATTGTTCATCTTAGCAAGGCTGATTTGTTCATTGAACCATGTTCCGTCATCCTTCTTTCTACCTAAGTGATAAGCCAATAGTTGACCCTTTGTGATTTCTCTTAGCATCCAAGCCAACTTGTTTTGCACGAGTTGGTAAGATGCGATTGGCACGCCGAACTGGATTCTAGACAAAGCGTATGTCTTAGCAGAATGGAAACATGCCATAGCTGAGCCAAGCGCCCCCCAAGAGATTCCAAATCTAGCATTGTTAAGACACGAGAAAGGTCCTCGCAGACCCTTGACGTGTGGCAAAATTCTGTCTTTTGGAATCTTACAATCTTGGAATACAAGTTCGCTAGTCACGCTAGCTTTGAGCGAATGCTTCCCTTTCATTTCTGGAGCACTGAATCCTTCATCGTCTTTCTCGACAATAAATCCACGAATTACTCCGTCCAATTTGGCCCATACGATTGCTACATCTGCAATTGTTCCGTTAGTGATCCACATCTTTGCGCCATTCAGTAGGTAATGGTCGCCCATATCCTCTGCCTTGGTAATCATGTCACCTGGGTTTGAACCGTAATCCGGCTCAGTTAGTCCGAAACATCCAACCCATTCTCCGGAAGTCAACTTTGGTA
>JAKURJ010000100.1 GCA_022452125.1 Candidatus Poseidoniaceae archaeon | reverse complement strand
ACTGGATAAGAAATTACGTCTTCTCGCTCCATCGGCATTTTTGAGTCCATGTTCCAGATAACTACGGTTCCCGGTTCAAGAGAAGCTAAATCTTCTTCCCATGTTGCTGGATTAACTAGAACTTGAATGTGAGTTCTATCACCCGGTGCTTGGTAACCTTTTTCCGATAGCCTAACGATGTACCAAGTTGGCAAACCAGAGATGTTTGAAGGGAATAAATTCTTTCCACTTACAGGAATTCCCATGTCGAACAAAGTCTGTAAGAGAATTAGATTAGCGGACTGTGAACCAGTACCATTTGCTGTTGCGATGTTGATAGTAAAATCGTTTACAATCTTGTCCATTTCGGGTTGTCCCCTATGTCCTCACCCCCGGAGGGGGTTGGCCATTGACTCCCTGCGTTGGCCTACGACCTTTGAATGTGTTGGCGACAAAATTCGATTTTTACTAGGCGTAGTGCTCAAAACCAAAATGGTTGTCGGAGTATCATGGCCGACAAAGATATAGCAGATTCTTGGAGGGATGTAGAAAAGTTCCTAGACAAGGGTAAGTACGAAGAAGCCTTGTCTATACTACGTCAAGTCGATGCTGATGGAAAAGAGGCTACTACACTTAGATTGGCTGGAAAAGCAATGCATTTGAAGGCGGCTAAAACTGGGTCCTCTTCTGACTACAGAAAATCTGCCAGTTTGTACCGTGATGCTGTCAAAATTAATCCCAGAGACAAGCAGGCAAATGCACAATACAATCAACTTCTAAATGAGATGCAGGACCAGAGAATTTCTCAAACCATATTCCCTAGACTTGTAAATGAAGGAACACCTACTCCAGCCGGATTATTTGCAATTGTGGCAACACTTTTGCTTCTTTTAGCGACTATTCAGCTCTTGCAATCTAGTGAAGGATTGGAAGATGGTGAGGCAGTAATGAGAATAACTTGGACTGATGAGTACGGCGTCTTCCATGACGAGACCATCACAATCGCACTTCACAGAGCAGAAGCCCCGGTACACGTTGAAAACTTCATTCTTCACGCAGAAGATGGCAACTACAACAGCGTTATCTTCCACAGAATTATTGCAGGTTTCATGATACAAGGAGGCGACTTCGTTAACCAAGCTGGAACCGGAGGTTACGCAGCAAAGTGGTACGGATATTGTAACGGTCAAGTACAAGACAGTTCAGACGGATGTGCTCAGTCTAGTTGGACAATGCCTGATGAAGCAGATAACGGATTGAAACACGCTCCTGGGTCATTGGCTATGGCCAAGACCAATGCTCCTCACACAGGCGGAAGCCAATTCTACATCGTTCCTTCTGACAGTACTCCAAGCCACCTAGACGGCATCCACACCGTGTTTGGTACAGTTACAGATGGTCTAGAGTATGTAGACTCAATTTCCTCTGTGGAAACTGGGCAAAATGACAGGCCAGTGAACGATGTAACTATTGTTTCAATCGAGATTACCGATGATGGAATCAGTGATGGCACCCCTTGGTACCAATTCTGGTGATTGAGCCCCAAAAAGGCATGTTGATATGATTGGGTCTATCGCACACATTACATGAGCGAATCAGACCCATTCTCTTCGAAGAAAGATTTTCCACTAGGTGGACACTATCATTCACTGGATTCGTTGGATGACTCTGGTGTCGATACATCATCTCTGCCTTACTCAATTCGTGTGCTTTTGGAAGGAGCATTGAGAAACTGCGATGGTTTCCTGATCACCGAACAGGATGTCCGGAATATCGCTGGCTGGACAGCGAATGGAGATAGGGGAGAGATACCTTTCAGACCTTCAAGAGTGATTCTTCAAGACTTCACGGGAGTTCCTGCAGTAGTAGATTTAGCAGCACTCAGAGATGCAATGGTGGAAATGGGTGGTGACCCAGAGAAAGTCAACCCTCAAGTTCCTGTAGACTTGGTTATCGACCACTCAGTACAGGTTGATATTTCAGGGTCAAATCCGGAGGCTCTTGACCTAAACTTGGACATTGAATATCATAGGAATATGGAGAGGTACACCTTCCTTAAGTGGGGCCAACAATCTCTCGAGAACTTCAGAGCAGTTCCTCCTTCTAGAGGGATTGTACATCAAGTAAATTTGGAATGGATTGCAACAGTTGCTCGCCAAGAGAATGGAGTTTGGCTCCCCGACTCACTAGTAGGAACAGATTCTCACACTACTATGATTAACGGATTAGGGGTTCTTGGTTGGGGTGTTGGTGGAATCGAGGCCGAAGCAGTAATGCTTGGCCAACCGATTTACATGCTTTCGCCAGATGTAGTCGGGTTCCGACTTACCGGCTCACTCAATGCCGGTGTAACTGCCACTGACATGACTCTAAAAATCGTTGAAATGCTACGTGAGCACGGGGTTGTTGGTAAGTTTGTAGAATTCTTCGGTCAAGGTATGGCTGCTCTGTCATTACCAGACCGTGCTACGATCGCCAATATGGCACCTGAATATGGAGCAACTTGTGGGTTCTTCCCAGTTGATGATAACACGCTATCTTACATGAGGCTCTCCGGAAGAAACGAAGAGGATGTCGCTGGAGTTGAAGCATATTGTAAGGCCCAAGGTTTGTGGTATGATTCCTCTTCCCCGGAGAAGAGCTACACAGCAATGCTGGAACTGGATCTCTCAACAGTTCAACCTGCTCTTGCTGGTCCTAAGAGGCCTCAAGACAGAGTGGATTTGTCAGAAATGGCATCACACTTTGAGCATTCATTAACACATGAAATCGGTCATCAAGGCCATGGTCTCTCAACTGAAGATCTATCAAAGTCCTCATTGGTTGGAGGAGATTACGACCTGAATCATGGAGACGTTGTTATCGCAGCGATTACTTCCTGTACCAACACATCTAACCCGGGAGTAATGCTTGCAGCAGGCCTCTTGGCAAGAAAAGCCAGAAAACGTGGCCTATTGGTCAAACCATGGGTCAAAACCTCTCTAGCTCCCGGCTCTAGAGTAGTTACAGAATACTACGAAGCAAATGGATTAGACAAGGATTTGGCAGCGCTAGGATTCAACAATGTAGGTTATGGATGTACTACTTGTATCGGTAACTCAGGTCCTTTGCCTGAAGACATTGAAGCAGCAATTGATGAATCTGGATTGATTGTTGGTTCTGTTATCTCGGGTAATCGCAATTTCGAAGGAAGAGTTCATTCTAAGGTCAAGGCATCATATCTTGCGAGCCCTCCTCTGGTTGTTGCATATGCAATAGCTGGTAGTTTGAATGTGGATTTAACGACAGAGCCAATCGGATTTGACAGAATGGGCGAGCCTGTAATGTTGAGCGAAGTTTGGCCGACAAAAGCAGAATTGGATGCTGCAATGTCAAAGATAACTCCTGAAATGTTCAGAGAAAGATATTCAACAGTAATGCAAGAACCTAGATGGGATTCAATACCTAGCGAAGCATCACCTCTCTACCCGTGGCAAGACGATTCAACTTACATTCGCCTACCATCATTCTTCCAAGGATTGTCCAAGGAAGCGAAGCCAATCGAATCGATTGAGAGCGCTAAAGTTCTGCTAAAGTTAGGAGATTCGATTACTACTGACCACATCTCTCCTGCTGGCGCATTCCCTGCAGATGGTCCTGCCGGGAAATGGCTAGTAGAGCGTGGAGTTCAACAGGGTGATTTCAATTCATTTGGCAGCCGTAGAGGTAATCATGAGATTATGATGAGAGGTACCTTCGCAAACGTCAGAGTGAGGAACCAAATGGCTCCTGGTACAGAAGGAGGATTTGCACTGAATCACAAGACAGGTGAAGTAACCTCTGTATTCGAAGCAGCGATGGATAATGAAGGTCCAATGGTAGTTTTGGCAGGTTCACAATACGGTACAGGAAGTAGCAGAGATTGGGCTGCTAAAGGCACATACTTGCTTGGAGTAAAGGCCGTAATTGCCACTTCCTTCGAAAGAATTCACAGGTCTAACCTTGTAGGAATGGGCGTTCTTCCACTGACATTCAAATCTGGTGAAGATGCAGAGTCCTTAGGTCTCGACGGCACTGAATCATTTGACATTCCAGTCACAGATGATGTGGAAGCATTGCAAGAATTGACAGTAACCGCCAACAAATCAGATGGCTCAACTGTTGAATTCCAAGTTGATGTAAGACTAGATACTCCTGTTGAGGTCGATTACTACCGAAATGGAGGAATCTTGCACACCGTCTTGAGAAACCTTGCACAGTAGAACCGGTGGGTTGATGTCACATCACCCGTAGGGTGATACATGCAGGAGTTGAGAGGCTACATTCGCTATCGATTCCGCAGTGATGATGACGATATCGATGTCCTGCTCGAAGGAGATGCCGATTGGGTAAGAGATATCGTAGCAGAATTGGGCTTAACCAAGGTTGGCTGGGCAATGCCAATGGCTGTTGATAGCACCTCTATTTCCAATTCAGGGTTCGCATCAGATTCTCCGGTCGAATCCGGGAAACCTAAGGACATGGGTCCAGAACCGGACCCTTCCAGAATTCCCGTAGTAAGAAGGCCAATAGGTGAATTGAACCTTGCCGCTAAATTGGTTGAAGCAGGGTTGGAACAACCGGTCAGGCCTTCAGCAGATGAATTGAGAGAACAGCTGCAAGAGATCGAAGAACCACATCCTGCTCAAGGGCCTATGGTGAAAGACCCGATGGCAGAATCTTGGTTGAAGGAATTGCTTAGAATTGTCGTTAGAAACCATGGTGTCACGGCGATAACTACCGAAACAATTGCACTCGCTGCTAGCGATTTTCTTGGAGACAGAGAAGGTTTAGAGCTAGAATTATTCCTGGAAGGAATGTTTAGAGCCGGCAAACTCGTAAAAGTTCACGGCGGAAACAACACAGGATGGGGTCCTTCTCCCGCTTGGTTAGCCTCCGGATTGTGATTCTCAACGGATTATTCCGTGTTTAGAAAAAACGTTGTACTGCATAGCATTTGTGCAAATCGCTTCCGGACATCATTCCAAAGCAATTAAAGTGGTAGTTGGATTCCGAGGAAATGAGTGATGATGATGCTTTGGAAGAGTATGAATGAAGATGGACGCGGAAGAGCGTTATTCTTGGTTTTAGTAATGTTACTTTCAACGACCGCCGCAAACCTTGTGTCTGCTTCGACTTCAAGGACATACACGACTGATACAGACCCTGTTGATGTCGCATTGGGCGATTTTGATTGTGACGGCGATTTAGATATTGTAACTGCGAATGACCGCAGTACGAAAATTTCAGTTCTGTGGAACGAAAACGGTCATTTCCAGAAGCGCACTGATATCTGGACCTCTGCAAATCCTAATCAGGATGCAGATTTCGAAGACCATTCAAACACTCAACAAGTAGAAGTCGGTGAATTCACCGGTGACAACGCAGTTGACATCGTTATCTATGCACGAAACCGTCCACTACGCCAGGATGCAACTGGTGCAATTGTAGTCGACAAGCCAGGTAACGTCACAATCATCGAGAATGATGGATGCACTGTAGACACATTCTCCATCGGACAGCAATTCGATGTAGTTTGGATGTGGGACCTTGCAGTAGCTGATTTGGACCAAGACGGCAATGATGACATCGTCACTCTAGAGTTGCTTGCCGACTTGAAGAACCAGCGTGTAGTTACATACCGCGGTCCAATCACTTCCTCCACTCAAGCACAGATTACCAGTCTTGGAGATTCAACGCAAAATGCGTATAGAGAATTGGAATTGGGAGA
>JAKURJ010000010.1 GCA_022452125.1 Candidatus Poseidoniaceae archaeon | reverse complement strand
AGCAAAAGGTATGCTCGCAGATTCTGCAATGATTGCTCATGGCAGAGGAGAAGCTTTCGACTATCTTCTCGGTGAGCAAACCATACCTTCGGCTAGAGAAGCCACTAGAGAAGCCGCTGCTAGATTAGCCCGTGCTAGAAAGCCCGTGTTATCATTGAATGGAAATTCTATTGCGCTCGCAGGCCAAGAGTTCTTGACCATTGCTAGCCAGTTAAATTGCCCTGTTGAGATCAACATCTTCTACCGTACTCCTGAAAGAATGGGTGCGCTATTAGGGCACCTGAAAATGCTTAATGTGAAATTGGGATTGGACGTTGAAATTCTTGGCGGAGTTCCTGATGCGAGAATCGAAGGACTTGAAGGGCCTAGAGGTGCTTGCCAAAGTAACGGAATATTCGAAGCAGATACAATTCTTGTTCCATTAGAAGATGGCGATAGATGTGAGGCTCTAGTGGCAATGGGTAAAGAGGTTCTAGTAATCGACCTCAATCCCCTGTCTCGCTCATCAAGAGGAGGCACAGTAGGCATTGTTGACGAAGTAACTAGAGTCGCGAAAAATCTAATTCAAATGATTCCTCAAAGGCCAGAGCCTACTGAGTGGAATAACAATCAAGCGTTGCAAGCGGCGTTAAACCACATCACATCTTCGATGGCAAACAGATTCGTGTGAATCAAATCTCTTGCAACTTGGTTGCCAATATGCTACTAATGGATTCACCAACACTACTACAAGTGGCTGTTCCGCCTAGATCATAGGTCAAAGATTTGCCATCTCTAAGGTGCTCAGCAACACTGTCATCAATTAATTGGGCTACTTGCACTAAGCCTTCGTCTCCATTCCTACGGCCGAGCCAGTCTAGCATCATCTGAATTGAATTGATACTTGCGATAGGATTCACTTTGTTCTGACCTGCATGCTTCGGAGCGCTTCCATGGACCGGTTCAAAGAATGCATGATTGTCACCAACATTACCTGATGCAGCCATGCCCATTCCACCTTGCAAAACTGCTCCTAAATCAGTGGCTATATCTCCAAACATATTCGAAAGTACAACTACATCGTAATATTCAGGAGTTCTGGTTAACCATTGCATAAAGGCGTCAATGTAGCCATGGTCGGTCCCAATGGATGGGTACGATGTTGCCACATTGTCGAAGACCCTGCGGAATAATTGGCAGCCTCTTGTGACGTTGCTCTTATCGATACAAGATACACGACTAACTCCGTCACTTGGCGCACCATTTCTAGTTTGGGCGATTTCAAAACCCATTCTAACCAAGCGTTCTGTGCCCTTGGATGAAATCGGCCTAGGGTCGTATGCAACTTCTCCTTCAAGACCTGGGAATGTCATCTCCGGAGGAGTGTATTCTTCTCGACCAAGTGCTCTATCTGCACTACGGCGAAGCAGTGAATGGTACAACCCTTCAGTATTTTCTCGCAAGACTGTCATGTCCACCATGCCCGGCTCCCAAATTTGTGTGAACTTCCCGTGTACTTTGTGCGGAACGCCTTCATACAATTTGATTGGTCTAACGTTGGCGTACAAATCTAGGCCTGCTCTCATTCCCAAAATTACCGAGCCACCAGCCAAATCGCCATTTGGCAATCTAGCGCCTGGGTGTCCGATTGCTCCCAAGAAAATTGCATCAGCTTCATCTCGGCAAAACTCGAATGAACCTTCTGCCCATTCTTCACCTGTTTCTTTGTAATGCTGGCCACCACATGGGATTGTAACTTGTTCAAAGCCGTGGTTTGTATGAGCTTGCACGGTATCTAGAATCCGCATCGCTTCGATTGCAACTTCCCTGCCTGTTCCGTCGCCGGGCAAAATCGCGATGCGGTGGTCGCTCATACCCACGGCAAAAGGAGCACCTAAATGAACGCGCGCCCGAGGAAAGTTGCCGATTTGGAGAGGCTGTTGTCCATTGGAGTGCGAAATTAGCCATTACAAGCGCGCAGTGATACACTATTCCAATAGAAGTGAACCTACAGAGCTATACTGTACCTTTATGGAGCGCCACAATGAGGCTAATAGCATGGCTGAGGACAGTCGCGATAAATCTGAGAGAAGATTGCGTTTGGACCAAATGCCGGTTGCTGTCAAACGTCTTGTTGACACGATGATTGGAATTGACCCAAACTTCGAAATTGAGGATTGGCTGATCCAAAAGGCAAACGAAGATTTAGCACTAATTGAATTGGATATTGAGCGGGAGAGAAAACAACTCGAGCAACGTATTTACAGACTTGAATCCCTTGCCAAAAGATTAGCACCAGAAGATATTCGAGAAGTACCTAAAGGACAAACCAATCTCTTCGATTGCTTTGACATTCCCTTACCTTTGAAACATCTCACAAATAGAATAGAAGATATCACTGATGAAGAGCCACACCCTGCTGGTACTTTCATCAATCTGCTTCCAAACGATGGCTGTGACGATCCATTGCTTGCAGTAACAGCCCAAATGATGTTGATTGTTGCTCAAGAAAAGGTGGGGAAAGGCGCAAGTTGGATTGATTTAGAAGACCTGTTTTCTCCGCTTCTCGAAAACGGAATTTCACAGGAAGAATGTGACGAAGCCTTGGACCACTTGTTGATTACAAGTCAGATTCATGAAATCGATGATGATTGCTTCATTCCTGACGAATGAGTGTGGGAGCCCAAGGACACCCTACTTCGGTTCAATATATACCGGAGTCGTATCTAATTCTGATGGGCCTAATACGATCAACAATCATTGGTGTTTCAGCGTGGTGGATGATGGTTATCTTAGAGGTTAAACCACATGTAGCGATTGGAGTTGGAGTTTTTGCAGCGTTTATGTCAGAATCAATGATTCAGGCGAGTGCAAGAAGCCACCTACGTCACAAAGCAACATCACTACAATCCGAACTAAATATTGCAATCGGACAAATAACCGATATGAAAAGGGCCCTTGATATCACCACCAAAGATCTTAGAGAAGCCCTAGACGAATTACACCGCAGAGATGCGATAGGTAGCCCTGCTGCCAGGGAGTTACTAGCTCGCCAAGAGGAGGCGATGGAGGCACAAAAGACCGCTCTTGAAGTATCCACTGACCGATCCTTCGAAACACTTGAATCACTTGAAAGAATGATTATCTCTCAAGGTGAGCAAACAGCCAGAGTGCAAGAGGTTCTTTCTGTGGTTCTAGAAAAATTAGCTCTGGAGCCTCGACAACACATCAATATGAGAGATTCTGTACTCACGCAGGAGAATAATTCAACACCTGCTATGACAGACGACATAATATCCCTGATGGGTTGAGTGATGTTATGCACGACTCGATGATTGAATTAAATCGTCTAAAATGGCGCACGAGAATATATTCTCCTTTCATCATAATCGGAATTATTTGCGTAGCTTTTGCAATCATATTGGGGCTAGGAAAAGATGACCCTTTGGCATTTGGCACTCATATCTATGTGCTGGTAAGCGGTGTTTCATTCGTTTTATTGGGCATGATGTTGTATCAAAATGAAGAGGTGTTTGCGCAAAAATATGACATGACTCACATCTTAGATGTGGATGATAAAGAAGAGAGATACAATGCCTATCTCGAACATCTATCAGATTGGATTGCTAACGATATCGAAGAGATTAATCCAGTTAGAACCAGAGGTTCAGATCCGTTAGGGCCCGATTGGGGTAAGACTGACTTCAAACTAGGTCACGAACCAGTTAGACGCGATGCAGTAGTGGAAGGACAAAAGTACTCCGGGATGGAAGATGATTTGACTCACGGAGAAAAAATGGTGGCCGACGCTAATCAAAAATACGCCACTATGGCTCAAAAGCGATGGGAAATCGCAGAATCTAATGACCCTGATTTAATCGAATATGGTGTAGACAGATTGGGAGATCTTGTAAGAACAGACTACTTTGAGAAGAACGCTGAAGAAGGTGTGTTCGACAAAGTAGCGAATCCAGACTCTGAGACCCAGTGATACAATAAGCCAACACTGAGAGGCGCACAGGATGAAAGCCATCGTTGTGGCAGGTGGTCATGGGAGTAGATTGTACCCCCTGACCAACTTCACTCACAAAACGCTGTTACCATTGTGCGGCCGTCCAATAATCGATTACGTCCTATCAACA
This sequence comes from Candidatus Poseidoniaceae archaeon, assembly GCA_022452125.1. Taxonomy (GTDB): domain Archaea; phylum Thermoplasmatota; class Poseidoniia; order Poseidoniales; family Poseidoniaceae; genus MGIIa-K1. Next base: position 20,769 of record JAKURJ010000010.1, on the reverse strand, counting down.
ATTAGACACGCGGGCATAAGAGACATCACAATCATTGGAAACAAATTCATCGATAAAATCCGAGAACATGTGGGCTCTGAAGTAAATTATGTTCTTGAAGAAGAACCATTGGGTGTTGCTGCAGCGCTGCAGTTGGCTAGAAATGGTAACGAAAATTGTCCACTTCTGATATGGTTCTCAGACAATATAACGAACATTGACCTCAAATCAGACGTTGATGGATTTACAAAGGGTGCAATTTTACTGACAAGAGAAGTGGAGAATCCCAGTGATTTCGGCATAGCGATTCTAGACGGCGATACTGTGATTGATGTTGTCGAGAAGCCAGATATTCCACTGGGGAATCTCGCAATAGGAGGCATATACATTTTCGATGAAAGGTTTTGGGAAAGATTAGATTCTGTACAGGATTCTCCCTCGTTTTCAATTTCAGATGTCACCAGACAATACCTTGTAGAAGGTGATGCCAACATTATCTCTGTGGGAGAGAACACGTGGATAGATTGTGGAACCCCAGAAAATCTTCAAAGAGCTGCCCGAATGGTTCAGGACGGCCTATTTACAATTCGGGGGGAGTGAGATGCGAATAGGAATAATCGGCGCAGGCATCGTTGGAGGAGCCATAGAACACTGTTTCAATGATGCTCACGATTTGGTTGTTCACGACCCTGCCAGGGGGACTGATTTGTCCGATGTCGTCGAGAATTGTGAAATGGCATACATTGCGGTGCCCACTCCTGCAAACGATGATGGTTCATGTGACACAAGCATTGTTGAGAGTATTTTGGAAGCATTACCAGAGGGATTCATCGCTGTCATCAAAAGTACAGTTATCCCTGGAACTACGGCTATGTTGCAATCTAAATATAGCCATCTAAAATTAGCTTATTCTCCAGAATTTTTAGTAGAAAGAAATCGTTTGGAAGATTTCGCAAATCAAAGAATACTGGTTGTTGGTAGCGACCATGAAGAGGTCGCTTCAATGGTTTTTGAACAGCATGAAATCGCAGGAGTGCTCAATGATGCGAAATTGTTTCATGTCGGATTTACAGAAGCAGAGATGGTGAAATACACGAAAAATAACTTCTATGCATTGAAGGTGATTTTTGCTAATCAAATGCACGACATATGTGCTGCAATGGGAATTGAATGGTCTACAATTAGAGATATCATCACAACCCCTCAAGACCAACCAATTGGAGATTCTCATCTCGAGCCAATGATGGGGTTGATGAGAGGTTTTGGAGGTAAGTGCCTGCCCAAAGATACTCTTGCTCTTCGAGAATTAGCTAGAAATCTAGGAGTTGACTATGATTTACTTGATGCTATTCAAAGCGATAATGCATCACTTAGAGGAATCCCTACAGGAAAAACATCAGACGTATCTACGGAGGATGATTGATGCTAGGTGAGCACGGTTCTTTCCGAAGATATGTAATGACTGCGATGGTCAATTTTCTCGCATTCTATTCCCTGTGGGAATTATTTGTTTTAATTCTGCCAGATGGAGGTTATTGGCCAACCGTATCATGGGCAATCGCCTGGTTTCTAGGCTCATTGCAGGCGCACTGGACTCACAGAATATGGACTTTTGATTCTGATAGAGATATCAAATGGACCATTCCAACAACCATGGCTCTGTATATTATTGGAGGAGTAGGTTCAACCGCTTGTTACTACATTGGAACAGTTGCTTGGGGCTTCGATGAAAGAATCACATTCCTGGTCAACTCAAGTCTGTGGGGATTCTTGAATTATTTAGGACAGAGAGAAATTGCATTCAAGGAAATTAGTACTTCTCACCCTTCAGAAAACGAATGATTTTCTGAATAAATCCTGTCTTCGGCCTATCTGCAAGCCCTAGGCGCCAGTCTAATTCACCCGCTCTGTCATAGCGAACAACATCGTCGAAACCGCCGATCCATTCGCCGTCGATGAACACCTGAGGGATTTTTTTCGAGTTTTTTGTACGAACTGCAAACTCGAGGTCGATTTTCTTTGATTTGCCTAACTTTTTCTCAACATAATCTACGCCCTTCCCGTCCAAGTAGTGTTTGACACTGACACACGCTGGACAACCTTTGTTGGTGTAGACTTCGATGTCGACCATGATTTCGCCCTCCTATAATTGCTTTTGAATTGCTCGTATTTAGCGTGGGATTCAAGTCCTGCGGCGACCACGCCTTCTTCATGCTGCCCGACACAATACACAAGTTGCCTCAGTCCGAAAGGTTCGCTTATGCTAGACTGCTAGCGTATATGACAAGAGTTGACAATGAATTGACTGTCGAAGAAATGGCCATGTTTGAACAAAGACTCGGGACAGCTTTGCTATCTCCAAAACAGAGACAGATGATTCGTTCAGATCTCAAAAACCCGCCGGCTCTAGAAGATTGTCTAGAAAATCTAGGGGATGAAGCAGGAAGATTGGCTTTGAGAGATGCTGTATTGATGGCCGCTTCTGACGGCACCGTCGATGAGGATGAAAGAGAGGCTTTGGATGAAATCGCAGAGCATCTTGAGCTCGCTCCAGATGCAGTCAATCGATTACTCAAGTGGACTGTAGAAGGTTATACTTGGATGCAGGCTGGATATGATTTACTGAATGACCTGTCAAGGTGATTTTCTGCTTCCTGACGCTGCCCTTTCTTTGGCTGAAGAACAGCGAAGGAAAATTGCATGCGCCCTAGTTATGGTTGCTGCCGCAGATGGGGCTTTGGTTCGAGAAGAAATTTCTGCCATTGAATCGGCAATGGGCCTAATGATGCTACATCCTGAGAGCAGAGAAGAAGTTCGACAATTACTCACCCAGCCTCCTGACCTAGATTCTGTACTAGATGGGATGGAGGTTTCTTCGATAAGGCTGGCATTAAGAGATGCTGCACTCCTAGCGTCTGTTGATGGTGATTATGATGAATCTGAACTTGAAGCACTCAGGAAAATATGTGACGCTGCAGGATTGTCGAAAAAGGACTTGGCTAAAATCTTGGATTGGGTGTCTGATTATTGGAAAATGGGAGCGAATGGTCGCTCAATCATTTCTCTGCCAATGCCGGGTGACGAGAACATTATCTGAAATCCGGAATATAATGTTCTAAAGGCATTAATTTACGGAAAGTACGCGCTAGTTTCCGGAATCACGAAAATAGGTGGTTTTCCCCCCACATTTTATTATCAGTACCTCCCTCGAAGCAACCAGCGCAATTCGCAAATCACGCTAGAGAGTGAAAACTAATGGGAATACATCCAAAAATTGGAATCACAGGTCTGCCAAGATCTGGAAAATCTGCAGTCCTAGCAAAGGTGCTCGAGATGCTTGAAGATGAAAGACGTCGAGAGATAAATGCTAGAGGCGGTGATGGAGCGAATACCGATATCATCGGAGGAATGCGTACTGAACCACTCATGGAGAATTCTGAGCGGGTGGGTTACAAAGTCATCAATATCAAAACCGGAGAAGAAGCGGTGATGGCCCACAAGTCAATCGATAGCAGATTGCGAGTTTTAGGATATGGAATCGATACTGAAGCGCTGAATAACGTTGCAATTCCAGCTATCGAGAATGCTAGAGATTATTCAGAAGTTATCGTTATTGATGAAATAGGAAAGTTCGCTGTCGAATCAGAAGAGTTCGTTGAAGTTGTAAGGTCGGCATTAGAAGTCGACAAGCCAACACTACTTGCACTCCACAAGAAGAGTAGGCATCCATTGCTTCAAGATATTCGAAGAAGAGACGACGCTAGAATCCTGGAAGTTACACCCGTCAACCGCGCATTGCTTCCTTACAAGATTCACAAATTAATGCGTGAAACATACTGATTCGTCCGTTGGGTTCATGCCCTATAGTGTGTTGCGAGTTGTATGACCCCCGCAAGTAGTGCCCGCAGGTTGCTACTTGGGACAGGTCTCGGCTTATTCCTAGCCGGAGGGTTCGGCCTCATATCTGGAGTTATTGAGATTGAAACTCCAAGCCTTGGTTTCATGGTGCCCCTAATTGGACTAATTCTAATCGGTCTTTCTTATCCTACTGGCAGAGGCGAAGGTCCTCTTTCAAATTGGTTTCCAAACGAAAATAATGAGGAGATGGCTGTAAGGGTTGAGTCTGACTTATCACAAGAAATGCACGATGCTGATGTTGGAAATGCTTGGGCCAAATTGGAACATTCGATGTTGTCTAAGGAATTGGAGGAAGAAGAATGACTTTCAAAATTCCTGAAGACAATGGTGCCAAAAAAAGAGCAAGTTATTGGAATATTTCGGTAGTTCTTGGAGTAATTGCGTTAATCCTATTTTTCATAGGAGTAAATAGGGCAAATGGAGCAGAAATGATTGCTTGCGGATGGGGTTCTTGTTGTTTTTCACTCGTGTACGCAATAAGTGCACTGAGCACTAAAAATGACGACCGAGTTATTGTTATTCAACAACCTGCGCAATATGTTCCTGTAGCACAACAACCCATAATCCAACAAGCTAGGGCACCGCAACAAAGAACCCCTGCCGCTCCTGCCAAAACAAAGGATATGTGGGTGCAAGAAGCACAAAATTTGGAGCTGGCAAGAAACTGGGAAGGTGCGGCTGAAGCATACGAAAAAGCAGGCCTGTATGCTGAAGCAGGAAGAATTAGGAAAGAACATCTTGAGAATACTCAACCCGTTGTTCAGATTGGCAAAGTAGGCGATACAATACTACATGATTCTGTTATGATTTCCGAAGATTCTGAGAAATTAGAATGATTTTGATGTACAGATTTCAAATAAATTTGGAATAATCAGGCTGAACTGTCATCAGAAAGGTTTGATTCCCTTGACGGTTCCCACAGGGTTGAGGGAGAAGTATGAGTGAAGTCCCAGATGGCCTATACTACACCAAAGAACACGAATGGATTAGAGTTGAAGGAGACGAGGTTGTGATTGGAATTACCGATCACGCTCAAGACGCTTTGACAGACATCGTATACATCGAATTACCAGAAGTTGGCGAGACATGTGAAGACATGGGCGAATTTGCGGTTGTTGAATCCGTAAAGTCTGCATCTCCAATCTTCGCTCCACTAGCGGGAGAGATTACCGCTGTGAATGATGAATTAGACGATACTCCTGAATTGATGAATCAAGAGCCATATGGCGCAGGATGGATTATTCGAATGAAATTGGATGACCCTTCTGCAGTATCCACATTAATGTCGCCTGCTGATTACAAAGCTGAAATTGGCGAGTGAAATTGCAATGTTTCACATCTATGTTGATGGTTCTTGCTTAGGGAATCAAAACGTGGATAGCGAAACCCCAGCTGGATGGGGTGTTGTCGTAATTACTGGTTCGAATGACCTAGGGCGCGGTAATGGAGAAATCCTTCATGAGTTCAATGGAAAGGTTGTAACCGATTCAAGGGATTCAAAGTACATTGGAGCGGAAGTAGGCTCAAACAATACTGCTGAATTAACCGCTTTTGCTGAAGCCTTGAGATGGGTATTAAGTGAAGGCGGCGATTCTAAAATTATCATCAAAACCGATTCTCAGTATGCTGGAAATCAAGCGACAGGCGCGTGGAAAGCCAAAGCAAATCGTGAATTGGTAGCGCACGTTCAAGCCTTGTGGCAAGAAGTCTGTGAAATTAGAGAACTATCCTGGGAGCACGTAAAGGCTCATAGCGGACATCGGTGGAACGAGAGGGCTGACCATCTCGCTGTTCGTGCTGCGAGTAATGAGACTCCGCTCTCTCTGTCCTTTTGGAAACCAGGTCAGCGCTGAAGTCTATCCTTCAGCCAATCCCTGATTTCATCACTCATATCTTCACGTCTGAGGGCGTAATCGATTTGGCCCTTGAGCCAGGGCAAAGGTGCTCCTGAGTCATACCACTGGAATCCTTCTAATTCGACTCCTACCAATCCTTCATTCTCCATCCAATGCTTTTGCACGGCTATGGATTGTAATTCACCATATTCCTCGAAACTGTATTTTGAGAGTAAGTCTGCAGTGTCTGCAGTAAACAGGTAACGGCCACATAGAACCAAGTTTGATGGTGCGTTTTCTCGACTTGGCTTCTCGACTATTTCCTTGACGAGTTGTCCGTCCATAGATACAACTCCGTAGTTTTCAGGGTCTTTTACCGCAGCCAATCCAACACAAGGAAGGGAGGTTTTCTCGTAAGCTTCTACTAAGATCTTCGAAGCGTTGGAAGGGGTGTAGTTCGATACTGTTGAGTGAGAATCCATGAGAATGTTGTCCCCGAGTAGAACCATGAATGGCCCATCAATCGAGCCTAGTGCACAACTGAGTGCATCTCCAAATCCTCGAGGTATTTCCTGAACATGGATTTGAACTTCTACCTCTGCAAATGGAGATAGCAATTCTTTGCTAATGTCCGAGCGATTTGCTAAGGCCCATGAATTGTCTTTGAGTAAGCCTGTGAAATCCTTTGATGGTGATGTGATTATGTGTAATCGCTTAGCGCCTGCTTCTACTGCTTCTCTAGCTAGGTGTGTGATCGCAGGAATATCCACGAGAGGGAGTGCTTCTTTCGCAATAGCAGCACTAGCAGGGAGCATCCTCGAGCCGATGCCGCCGGCAACCAACACTGCATCCTCAACCGCTGCCATCAACACCCTAACATCCCCATTGCTTTCAAGCGTGGCGCCCCACAGGCTACCTTATGGGCGCAAAGACGGAGTGGCGAGTCTTTGCCGCCATAGGGGCTATTCTTGTCGCCATTACATTCACTGATTTATCTCCCGAGGGTCCGTGGAATGATTCTACATTCACCTCAGGTTCACTTGGATTGATTGGCTTGATGTTGCTCTATTTGGCATGGTTTAGACTAACTTTCGAGACCAATGGAGTAGTGCCAACTATGGATTTATGGAAAGACCCAGAAGGGGCTTCCACCACGGTGATTGGAGTCGGACTTGTAATCTTAGGAATTGCATATGCAGTTGGAAGGATTGATTTCTTCCCAGAACCTGCTGGATTGATTCTATCACTAATCGGGTTACTTACTACAACCAACGGTGTCTATGTTTGGATGTCAACAGCAGGTCCGCTTTCTAGCGAAGAGGAATGATCACTCTTCTTCTTCGGCATATTCAGGCGTGCGCATCATAACCAATAGGTAGACGATTAGTGCAAGTATGACTATTGTCAGAATTACAGTTGCAACAGTTTCCATTCCGTCGCCATCACGGCTTTTTGGACTGTCGCGCTCATCTTTGTCATCGCGCTCCTCGCCGGCACGTTCATCGTCATCATCATCGTCTTCGACAATTGTTTCAATATAATTCCAAGTTAGAATAAATCCAATTTCTTCATCTCCATTGACAATCAATCCTAGACACTTCTCTCCTGATTGATTTGCGCTAAATGACAGAGCCCAATCTGATTGAGAATTAATAGAGGTGCCTTCACCATTAATATCTTGACAAGAGATATTTGTTACTGTGGAAGATGTAGAGATGATGATCATGTCACCTTCATTCATAGCCCCCAGTGACACCATAGAGCCGTCGCTCAAATTCGCCCGCTGTCCTGTTGTTGTCATAACACTGGACGTGAAACTAACTACGACTTCTTCGACTTCTTCATCGGTTTCTCGAAGAGGTTGTGAAAGAGAATTTACGCCTGTAAACAATCTCTCGTCGTGCCATGGATTCTGTTCCGAACCCCAGGCTGCTACAATAGTTACAGCATACCAAGCTTCGTCTTGAGCGTTAAGTGGATTGTGCAAAAATTGTTGACTTGAAAGATTTGTTATGCCCAACTCTTCAACATCATCCAATGAGTCGATTGGTCCGCTGGTTGAGCGCCAAACTTTTGCTAAAGCAATAGGGTTGTTCGTATTGTCATTCCAAGAAATGGCGACCGTCCCGTCTGCATATCTTTCAGTATCAATTCCAGAAACGGTGGTTGTGGAAATCGTTGACTCGATGACTGGATCTGATACTGGAGAGGATTCTGTCAACTCCATTATTTCGTTTCCTTGTGAGTCTTCCAATGTTATTGCATACCATGATTGGCGGTGTTCTCCGAATGGAACTTCTATTTCGTATGACGATTGAGCTGCATCGACTGTGGCGACTAATGTGTTTGAGGCTAATGCTCCAGGTTCTATGCTGCTACGATAGATATTGATTGTTAGATCGTCGTCCTGAACTCCTTCTTCCCAATCAATCGTCGTTGTACCGGTTTCAACATCGAAGATTGCTGACAATTCTCCGATGAATAGGGGTGCTACATTATCCTCCCATACAGGAGATGTCAATGTGTTTGAACCAAGGAATCTAGTGTCTTCTGAAGTAGGGTACAGTAGAGTGACTGAATAGTAGATATCTCTCTCAACAGAACTGCTCGAGTGGTTTATCTGGTAGCTTGTAGTTCCCGCAGGAACGCTACTGCTAACGATTGTCTTTGGCATTTCACTCCAGTTTTCTCTGGTAGCTGGGGAATCGTGACTGTAAATCATAATTGAATGATTCATGTCCAATCCTGTTGGATAATCCCAAGTCAAATCTGTAACTCCATCTGAGTAGCTTGCAGACAAATTTTCTACCGATTCAATAAGGGATATATTCTCATACAAATATTGCGTAGGCCCAGGTAAAGATTGCAAATAGTGATTAGATGAAGTAATGGGTGGGTTATTTACATAATATTGATACCAAGAATTGTTATCCCAGTAAGCGCCATTGGGCTCTATTAGGGATGGAGGCATAGCGGTAGTTAAAGCATAATTAACGAAGTAATAACCAGGAGGTGGATGTATTTCCATTTGGAAAGTATTTCCTGAACATTCAGAATTCAACATCGTTCTGGAACATAGAGTGATGTTTTCTATGAGTTCCCAATTACCATAGCCAGACCATGTGCCATTAGGATCTCTCTCCGAAGCAATTCTAAATAGGTGGATTTCCGATGTTCTAAATTCATCTAACAGTATAGAATCGTTGGTTTGAGGAGCCGTAATTGTCAAGTTCGTAATTTCAGTAGACTCGTTGAATTCTGCCATAATTATGACTCCGGTGTCTGAATCTATGCCTTCTGCTGTAACATTAGTTGACAGCGGGACAATCGAAAGTAGTAGAAGCGATGTGAATAGCACTGCGCAGCGCATGGCTACGAATACTAGGTCGCCTTCAAGAGGTTTTTGTCAATCAAGGAAGCCCATATCATCGAGCATATTCAATGCATCACCTAATTCAGGAAGTTCTCCTTCAGTCATATCAGAAACATGAATTTCAGGGCGCTCTGGTGTCGTTGGTTGGTCTGCTTTACCAACTAACCATTGTTGCCATTGTGTAACTCTGTCCTCGTCTTTGACGCGCATTGGCGCCCAAAGCCCTTCGATGTCAAGTCCTTCTAGTGAGCGTAGGGTTGCTGCAAATCTGTCTGCATCAACTTCATCCATTCGCATCAATAATTCACGTAATCGAGTCAATACTGTTTCATCACCATCTGCCCAAAGCTTGGGAATAATTCCTCTTGAGTCTTCAGAATATTCTTCGAGATAATCACGAATTGTGTAGACTAAATTTCTGCGAACAATTTTGGAGGGGTGGGTGCATAACTCTGCAATCTTATCCGCCCACATATCTTTGTCAAGGAATCGTAAATCGCCCACAGTTGCACTTGCTGCAGCTAGAACGCTTTCATCATCATCCTCTAGCATGCCATCGAGTAGAGGGATTGCATCGGTAGTGATTCTTCTAAACAGCCTTGTTAGGACATCGGCCATTGCTCTACGTGTTAGCAAATCTTCTCTTCCATGTAAAACACGGATGCATTCCAATGCAGAATCTTTGTCGCCTTCGATCAGTTTGGCAAGACACAATACAACTCTACTCGAAACTTCTTGCGAAGGGTCCGCTGCTCTGCGAATCAGAATTTGCGGAATGCCAAGAGGCTCAATCAATTCCTTTCTCTCCAAGAGTAGCCTACACCACTCAATCAGCAGTTTACGACGTTCTTCACCGCTATTTTCTAATTGTTCCATCATCCACTTTGCAGCATCTGCGCCTGCTTCGTGGGCCACTACAGATGTAGTTCGAGGAACCATACCGTGAGGATTCCAATCCATGTTTGCGTTTGTTACATCAGGTTGTGTGTGCCATGTTCCAGGCCTCTCTGCTAATGCAATTGATTCGACCAAATGGTACCCTTGGTGAACAGGCTGTCCATGTGAAGCATCACACAATCCATTGATTAGAGCGACAGATAACCACCATCGGTCTGAATCCGGACTTGACTGGTCAAGTGCTTGAGCTAGCCATTCTGTGGCTATTGCAAATTGCAATCTTTCAGTTAGAGTATCCAGTCTTTTCATCAACCACTTCTCGTGGATTTCGAACGGGTCGTCTGAAAGATTCATTCTGTGTGGAACAATCAAATCTACAACTATTGCCAAGTGCCTATCGAACATTCCTCTATCTGCTTGAAGTAAGCCAACTCCCATTTCCACAATCTTCTCTTGGTCCTTGGGATGCATCACAGGAAAATCCGGATCACTCAAAGGAGGGAATGGCAAGGGCCAGGCTTTGAGTCCTGTTTTTATCGACTCAGCAAGGCGTTCGCATAAAGACTCCAATACGCTCTCGGAAACACGATGCCTACTCTTCATTCAAGCCGCCTCACAGTGCGCTCCAATTCCAATTATGGAATTGCCTCAAATGTCCAACTCGATGTTTAGGTTCTGAATCAGTTCCTTGTATCGGTTACGGATTGTGACTTCGGTTACACCTGCAACCTCTGCAACTTCACGCTGTGTTCTGCGCTTTCCACACAGTACGCTTGCGATGTAAATGATAGATGCTGCAATTCCAGTTGGTCCACGACCGCTGGTCAATTCTTTTTCTTGTGCAGCCTTGATCAGTTCGTGAGCTTTAGCTTCGACTTCAGCATCTAATCCTAGTCCAGAACAGAATCGAGAGATATAATCTTCAGGTCCTGTAGGCATGATTTTCATCTTTAGTTCGCGAACCATGAATCTGTAGGTTCGGCCAATTTCTTTGCGGCCAGTTCTGCTTGCTTGTCCGATTTCGTCAAGTGTACGAGGAACACCACATTGTCGGCATGCTGCATACAATGATGCTGCTGCAACACCTTCGATAGAACGTCCACGAATTAGTCTCTTTTCGACTGCTTTCTTGTAGTTAACAGCAGCAGCTTCTCTAACAGACTTTGGAAGTTCCAACCGGCTAGCCATACGGTCAAGTTCAGCCAGTGCCATAGCCAGGTTTCTCTCGGTTGCGTTAGAGACACGAGAACGCTTCTGCCACTTTCTCATTCGATAGAATTGAGAGCGGTATCGTGAATTGATTGTCTTTCCAGAGTAATCCTTGTTTTGCCAGTCGATGTCTGTTGACAATCCTTTGTCGTGCAGCATTACTGTCATTGGTGCACCAGTACGTGCGCGCTGGTCTCCTTGTTCTGGAGAGAATACTCTCCATTCTGCTCCTTGGTCGATTACATTGTCTTCCAATACTAGTCCGCAGTCATCACAGACTACTTCTCCGCGAGTTTCGTCACGGGTTAGGTTTCGGCTTCCGCAATCGCTACATTTTACGATATCTTCCACATGTTGGTTGTTGTCTACCATGATTTCACATCCTCAGCATAGCACATGCTTACTGAATAAGTATCAAAACCCTCCAACGAGGGTTACTTAAACTATTCGCCGGCACGGTTAATATGGTTTCGATACGAGATGAGGCGCAGTTGGCCGTTTAACAAAAATCCGATAATTAAAGGAATATTATACAAAAATATCTGCGGGACACAATGATATATGGAAATAAATCAACAAAATGCAGACGTAAATTCCTGATGCATCGGCCCCCCTTGCAACCTTTTGAAAAAGTTACCTCCGAACCCGTTATACCTCCCTGCCCCTTGAAAGGATTTAGGGGAGAATTATGACCGTAAACTGGCCACCTGAAAAAATCAGCCTCTCTCCTGGCAAAAGGGTGCTTTTTCTCACCAAAGACTTGGACCTAATCAAACAACAGTTGTATGATGGACTAAATCTGAAAATGAGTGATGTCTCTCCAGAAGACCTCCTCGATGACATCAATACTGACGTGATGACTCCAGCTTGGGTATGCTTCGACCACGCTCCTTCTGAAATTGCAAAGAATGCTTATGCTGGATTGATGCATGATGGCATGAGGGTTTTCAATGAAAATGCGCTAATCAATGGTGGATTCGAAGTAATTGTTTCCGGCCAAAGGAAGGGTACTGGCTCATCCCGTGAAACAGCTGCACAGTGCGAAAGATGGGCAGGAATTAGAATCGTTATTGCCTCATCATTCGCACCTATCCATGAAAGAAATAACATCAATCTTGGTCAATTGATGGGCGATTATGGCATGTTGGAGAGATTACAAAACGGAGAGAGTATTTCTCTTGAAGAGTTCACTTCGAAATATGACCCAGTTACGAAATTGATTGTAGAGAACGGAGGTCTTTTCCCGTTTGCTGAAAAATTGTCTAGCGAACAGATTTCGCTACCACCGCTAGATACGCCTACGACTCCAATGACAATGGCGGAGAAAATTATCTCGCGTAATTTGGTTGGACATGCAGATGAGCAATGTGTCAAGCCTCATGATCCCGTGATTGCTCAAGTACAGGGCGGATACAGTCACGAATTTACTACCGCTCAGGTTCATACTTTCCTGAGCGAAGAGTATGGGGAAGATTATTGTCTACCTAATCCAAGCAAGTTTGCAGTTTTTGAAGATCATCTGTTGTATGCAGCCCACAACCCGAAATTTGTACCTCACATGCACAAAGTGCAAACTTTGAGAGACTTACAAGTCAGGTTCCAAAAGCACACGGGTGTAAGAGATTATTCCGCTGTAGATGGCGTGTCCCCGGGAATTTGTCACCAAGTTGCCCGCGAAGAATTCATCGAAATTGGGGATTTCATCCAAGCTACTGATTCGCACACATGCATGGGTGGAGCATCTAACGCGCTGACGTATGGCGTAGGAGCTACAGAATATGCAAGTCTAGTATATTCAGGTTTCACGTTTGTAAAAGTACCAGAATCTATCCGTTTCGAATTGGTAGGGACTCTAAACGAAGGTTGTACTGCTAAAGATGTTATACTGTTCATTCTTTCAGACCACGCTCGCGAGGAATTGACCCTGAATCGCTCGATGGAGTTCGGTGGCCCTGGCCTTTCTTCTCTATCGATTGACGAAAGAGCCACCCTCTGTAATATGGCAACTGAGTGCAGCGGGCGCACTGGAATTTGCGAAGCCGATGAAGCGTTGTACGATTGGATGGAAAGGGCGCAAGGATTGGACAGAGAGCGTATGCGAGCACTTTCCGTTATGCCAGATGAAGGCGCAAAATATGACGGTGGCGTGCATACTATTGACCTCTCAAAAATTGTCCCAATGGTTGCTCATCCGGGCGACCCTGACAAGGGAATCCCTTCCGACCCAACAAACGGAGCACACATCTCAGATATCGGAAGTGTGGCTATCGATATTGCATATGGAGGGTCCTGTACTGCAGGCAAAGAAGACGATGTAGCATACTATGCTGAGGTCTGTCAAGAAGCGGATAACGCCGGGCTACAAGTGAAAGAAGGTGTCGATTTCTACATTCAATATGGAAGTGGACAAGTCAAGGATTTGGCAGTTCGTAAAGGCTGGCATGATCTATTTTTGAAGGTCGGAGTCAAACTAATCGACCCGGGTTGTGGCGCTTGTATTGGTGCAGGCCCTGGTGTTTCAATAACTCCTGAGCAGGTCACTGTGTCAGCAATTAACAGAAATTTTCAAGGTCGCTCGGGCCCGGGGAAGTTGTATCTTGCAAGCCCATTAACTGTCGCAGCTAGTGCCTTTACTGGAGAAATCACTGCTTGGAAAAACGGTTTTTTTGACTAAGTGATTCTATGTCTAAACGATTGATGGGCGCTCTGAGTGTTCTAGGGGTAGTCGGTGGTATCGCATTCACGATTTACCTAACGCAAACCCTATTCGCACCTCTTATTGAGAAAGCGACTTGGTTCCCAGAAAATGGTTGGTTGGGAATTATCGCCTGGCTATTATTGTACATATTACTGGCATTACTCGTAGCCCCAGCCAGTTTGCACAAATTCATTTCAGGTGTTTTATTTGGCTTCTGGGGCGGTTGGATTATCGCATTCGTTGGAGCATGTCTGGGCGCCATTCTACCATTTTGGTTGACGAAGAAATATCTCTACAACTGGGTCGATAAAAAAATGAGAGACAAGCCAACTTTGCGGGCGATGAAAAAAGCGGTTGGCGAGGATGGGCTGAAATGTGTATTCTTAACTCGTGTGAGTCTTGTAATTCCTTACCCTGTTCTCAATTACGGTTTCGGACTAACCGATGTAACTTGGAGAGACTACCTGCTCGGTTGTACAGGCATGATCGTTCCGGGAGCCCTGTATGCTTACTGGGGCTCCAAAGCGGCTGATCTTTCAGTGGCGATGAATGAAGGCAGAGATTGGACATATTGGACTGCATTAGGGGCGTCAATAATTCTGACAATTTGGATAATTGTGTATTTGCGTCGAATTACACTAGCCCACATTGCGCTTGAAGAAGAAGAATGAACGCTAGTATTCAAGAACCTTGGGCTATCGGGTTAAGTCGCTTGAGGCCCAACGTCATTAGGACGGAGGAGGACCTGTAAGTTGGTGATACGCGTGGCGGGCATTGCAGATAAAATGGCAAAAAATCAGAAGCAAATTGCAATTTCTGAATTCTTTGAAAAGAACAAACATTTCCTTGGATTTGATTCCTTACAACGCTCAATTATCACCGCAGTCAAAGAAGCTGTAGATAATTCACTGGATGCTTGCGAAGAAGCAAGGATACTGCCAGATATTAGAGTCAAAATTAGCAAAATCGACTCAAAGAAAGATATCTTAGAACTACAAACCGAAGATAATGGCCCCGGCATTCCTCAGAAGAGTATCGAGAAAGTATTCGGTCAACTCTTATTCGGTTCAAGATTTCACGCAATACGACAAAGTCGTGGACAGCAAGGAATTGGAATTACTGGAGTTGTAATGTATTCACAACTCACTACAGGAAAGCCAACTCATGTCCTTTCTAAGATTGCTAATGACGATACGGCAGTAAGCGTAAACATCGGCCTTGATACTCGTAAGAATAAAGCAGTGAAGAGCGACCAAACCCGCATTATTTGGGAGAATGACGACCTAACGAGGAAGGAGCACGGGCTCAGAGTTACAACCAGAATGAAAGCTAAGTATCAACGAGGCAGACAATCAGTATTCCAATACTTGAGAATGACAAGTATCGTCAACCCGCACGCAGACATTATGTTCACTGACCCTGATGGTGAAACATATCACTGGCCAAGAGTAACTGAAAGATTACCATCGAAAGTTGATGCAATCAAGCCTCACCCTCACGGAATTGAACTCGGTCAATTACAAAGAATGTGTAGAGAATCTAGCGATTCACGAATGACTGTGTTCCTTCGTCAAAACTTCTCAGGCGTATCCATGCGTGCTGCTAAAGAATTGTGTGAGGCTGCTGAATTGGAGATTACAGTGAAGCCGAAATCATTGAAACCAGATGATGTTCGTGCACTTCTAGAAGCATTCCAAGGAGAAAGGGTAGTGAATGGAAAAGCGATTAAATTGCTTAGCCCACCAACTAATTGTCTATCTCCAATTGAAGAGATGTTAATCAAAAAGGGATTATCGAAAACCATCGATTCTAAGTTCGTTTCAACAATGACAAGAGCGCCTACAGTGAGCCACGGTAATCCATTCCAAGTCGAAGTTGGGCTGATTTTCGGGGAAGGAATGGCTGCTGACAAGCATGTAGAAGTTCTGAGATTTGCTAACCGTGTACCTTTGATGTACCAACAAGGTGGTTGTCTACTAACCAAGGCTATTGAAAGCGTAGATTGGAGACAATACGGATTGGAGCAAGCTGGAGGCAAGGGTGTCCCTAAGGGTCCAGCGGCAATCCTAGTTCACCTTGCTAGCACAAATGTTCAATTCACGTCTGAGGCAAAAGAAGCTCTATCTGACAATGAGTTCGTTTTCGAAGAAACTCGCAGAGCAATGCTAGAGATGGGGAGGGGTCTGAGAAAACACCTCGAAAAGAAAAAGAAAATGGCAAAGACCCGTGAAAAATTCGAGTTGATCAACGATATTTTGCCTGCTATTGCTGAGAAATCTGCGTCAATTTTAGAACGTCCCGTTCCTGACCTTGCAGGCTCGATTACGAAAATTATGAGTGCAGTAATTTGTAATGAAACGACAACGTGGAATAAGGAAACAAAGCAAGTCGACGTTTCGATTACGCTCTTCAATTACACCTCAAGAGCCAGAAGTTACTCTTTACTAGTTAATTGGCCTGAAAAATCGGGTGGCGAAATGGTTGGTAACGAGCGTGGTGGAAGAAAGGAAGCTATGGGAATCTGGGGGTGGAAGATTGAAACTCTTGAACCTGGAGAAAAAGCAGTTGTCGAATATTCTCTCTCTAAATTAGAGAAGGGTGATTGGACTGAAACTGAGGTCTTCTTCAGAGGCAGCCAAGACGTAATTGGTGCTACAAAACTAGATGAGAAGATGCTAGTTGAAATCAGAAAACAAGAAGAGGTTCTCAATCAAAGTGATGCCCCCTCTGAAGAGAGTGGAGAGTCTTCTGAAGATAGTGAAGAGGGTGTTGCATACGAACCGGGGTTGGTCGAAGGAAGCTCAGGCCAAACCACTTTATTTGGAGGTGAATATTGATGGCAAGAGTAAATGATCCAGAATTAACAAAGGCACGACTACACCTTGTAGTCGAAGAAATGTATGACAGGATTGTAAAGGGCGAACCTCCAACGATGACACTACCGGTTCGCACTAAGAATAACATCGGGTTTGATAAGAAGCTTGGAGTCTACAAATACGGAAAGAAGAGATCTACTCGTGACGCGACTAGCCTAGGCTCTGCAAAAAATCTCCTCAGAGCACTGCACGTTGTAGAGTTCATTGAAGAAATGATCGAAGCTGGTAAATCATCAACTCTGAGAGAGATGTATTACATTTCAGAAAGCTGGGGCTTAGGAAAGTTCGGTAGTCAAAATGAGTCTAACAATTTGGCTGAAGACCTCGAAGTTGTCACCACTTGTCTAAGAGAGGATTTCAAGTTAAGGCCTGAAGAAGACGGCGCTCGCATGATTGGAAATGTTACAATCGAAGAGTTGAATCGAAGAGGGCAGTGGATGACTATCAATGCTCGTGATGATGTAGGAGATTCGGGTTATGGCGTCCCATACAACGTAGAAGTCGAAAAGATAAGATTGAAGGAACACGATGTCAATTTCTTGATGGCTATTGAGACTGGTGGTATGTTCGACAGATTGGTTGAAAACGGATTTGATGAAGAATACAATTGCGGTTTGATTCACCTCAAAGGGCAACCTGCTCGCTCTACGCGTAGAATAATGAAGCGCATGAATGAAGAATGGGATTTGCCGGTTATCGTCTTCCTGGACGGTGACCCGTGGTCATTCAGAATCTTCGCGTCCATCGCTTACGGAGCGATTAAGACAGCGCATATTTCTGAATATTTGGCGACTCCTTCAGCATCTTATCTTGGAATCACTGCAGATGATATTCTCGCTTACGATTTGCCTTCTGACGAATTATCGAAAAAGGATATTGAAGCTTTGAATGCAGAATTATCTGACCCAAGATTCGCTGATGGTTGGTGGCAAGAACAGATCAATATGATGCTTGAAATTGGTAAGAAGGCTGAACAGCAGTCTCTAGCTAAGTACGGTTTAGATTTCGTAACCGATACTTACCTGCCTGAGAAATTAGGCGAAATGGGATTAGCGTGAAGGCGCTTGGTTGAAGTCATGTGGCTGCTTAGCGCAGCCCATGCAACCCGCACAGGAGCACTCTCCTTGGCCCAAGCGGATTATGATTGCAGGTGCAGTTGCGGGAATAATTGGAGTGTTTGCATTTACTCTAGTTGCTGGTGATATTGTTGATTACATGGACCCACGAGAAGTTTCGGAACATTCTGTTGAATACGATTCTGGAACCAATACAGTTCTAACCTTAGAGCCAGGATGTTGGATTGTCAATGTTGAAGGCGATGACGCCGATTATGATGTCTCATTCCAATATGTCGAAAACGGTGCAGCGACAGGCGCTGTTTCGGATGACTGTCGCAGTGACTTCCAAGCAACCGGTGCAGGTGTTGATTTCTCGGAGGTCTCAAAACTGAATATTGAGGAAACTTCCGATGTATTAGTGTCGATTGAGTGTGAATCTGCAGAAGGTTGCGATAAACCATTGCTATTTACTGACTCTGAAGAAGCGGTCTTGGCCATGTTGGGAGATGCTGGTCTATGGCTTGTTTTCGCAACCTGTTGTAGTGGAGCAATAATGCTTCCACTAGGTTGGATTTTGGTTTCAATCAACAAGAGCAAGGATAGCAAAGTCATGTTAACTCAGCAACAAATTGTTGAGGCTATGAACCCATATGAACAACAAATGGACCCGAATCAAGAGATTCTTACTACTGACCAATTGTACAAGCTTGTTCGTGGAGAGGTCCCTGAAGTGGAACAACAGCAAGCCAATGTCCCTAGCCCTTTCAGCGATGCTGATACAAGAGTCAAAACCCCAACGAAGGCAAAGACTGGTGGCTCGATTAACCGTGCCAGTTCTTACACTCACGAAAATCCGCCAACCGACGAGTCTTGGAAGAACTGGGATGAATCTTGATTTTTTCAAACATGGAGTATTATATCCATGCAAATCTTCGGAAAGAACGATGAGCCGCAAGACAATAGTGATTTTTTTGGTTGGGATTTTACTTATCTCAACAAATTTTACTATTTTTGATTCTGAGTTGAACGATGAAACAGATAAGATTCCAACGTCGATTGGAAATATGCCAAAAAACATCGCCGAAGATGGTGATGTAGGCCTTTATTCTTCTATGAAATTAGACGGTTTGAACAATCCACACATCGCATATTATGATAGTGATAATGGAGATTTAATCTACACAAAATATGATGGTTGGAATTGGAATAACACAACTGTAGATTCAACTGGTGATGTTGGTGAACATGCCTCTCTTGTGCTAGACAGATTCGATAATCCACATATTGCGTATTACGATACCACAAATCAAGATTTGAAGTACGCTCATTATGACGGGGCCAACTGGACTAGCATCACTATTGATTCAGACGGAGATGTTGGGAAATTTGCTTCAATTGACGTTAGTACTAACGTGAATCCGCACATTGCTTACAGAGATGAAACCAATACCAATCTGAAATATGCTTACTACAATGGTAGCTCTTGGATTAACATGACGCTGGATGGAAATTGGGGAGGAGTCGATAACGTTGGTGAGCACGTTTCTCTACAGTTAGATTCTGGAAATTGGCCCCACATCGCTTACTACAATGCGACTGCAGGAGACCTGATGTACATGTTCAACGATGGTTCAATGTGGTACAAGTTGGCTGCTTATTCAACTAACAATGTCGGCGTACATGCTAGTTTAGCTCTGGATTCAAACGACCGCCCTCATATTGCTCACTATAACATGCAATTCCAGAATTTGATGTACACCAAGTTTGATGGAGGAAACTGGACAACTGAGACGGCGGATTCTGCAGGCAGAGTGGGAGAGTATTGCGCCATCGCGATTGATTCCAATGATTCCCCGCATATCGCATACGTTGACAGAGACAATGGAGGAGTAATCAAATACGCCCACAAAAATCAATCATGGGATCTTTCTGAAATCGATGAAGAAGGGGAATACATCTCAATAGATATTGATACGCAAAACAGAGCTCACTTTTCTTATTATGATTTATCAGACCAAGATTTGAGGTACCTTTCACATTCTGGTGCTAATGTAGATCAAGTTGCTCAAAGTATCACATTTAATCAAGCATGGGGGGGCATAGGATTGGTCCTAGATAGCCAAAATGTGCCCCATGTGGCCTACCAGAATTTAACTGGTGGCGTTAAGAAAATTTCATACGCTACTCTAGATGTAACATCTACTCAAATTTCTGGCGAGAATACCTGGATAATCGAAACTGTAGATACTAATCTTGGCGATACCGCAGGGAGTTGGTTGTCGATCGATTTGGATAGCCAAGACCGGCCCCATATCTCCTACTATTCAGGAGATGGAGTTAATAGCATCAAGTATGCATTCAAGAATAGTACAGGTTGGCATAACTACACAATCGACTCTGGATCAAAATTGGGATGGTTTTCTGCAATAAAGATTGATTCCACGGACAATCCGCATATCGCATACTCTAAAGTAAATGGAAATACACTAAGATATGCTATGTATGATGGTTCTAGTTGGCACACTGAAAACGTGGGCGCTCAGGTTGGAGGAGATAAAAAGGGCCTACAATTGGCTTTGAGTGCCGCAGATGTGCCTCATCTTTGCTACCAAGACTCATATCATAATGAGTTAGGTTATGCAACATATAGCGGATCTTCTTGGGTAAAGGAAACCGACGTTTTGAGCAATGATTTAGACATAAACACATCCCAAAACAGGGGACGATATTGTGACATAGAAGTCGACCAGTATGGAGACCCGCACATTACCTTTGAATACAATCTTCAAACAGAAGTTGGTTACCTCAAAAAGAATGGTACGTCATGGGATGGTTGGAATCTGTCGGTTACGCATGAAAATAGCTTCGTTGGATATACTCAACTAGAACTTGATAGTTCAGAGAACCCCTGCTTTTCATACGCTGA
>JAKURJ010000001.1 GCA_022452125.1 Candidatus Poseidoniaceae archaeon | reverse complement strand
CTTCGATGCAGCACTGATTCGCGCTGGGCCTCGACATCGCCTCCAAACAAGTCAGTTCTTCCACAACGGCCCAAAAACATGCAATCCCCACTGATGACAACGCCTTCACCGATGAAAGTCATGTGCCCAGGAGTATGCCCTGGTGTGCAATGAGCTTCTAGTTTCAATTCACCTATATTCTGGATAACGAATGAATTGGCCTTGTTGTTCCATTCATTGTTTGAAGGGCCATTCCATCCACGCAAAGCCTCATCAGCATGAACCCATACTTGCTTTTGTTGCAAGCCATCCACGCCCTTAGAGTGGTCCCAATGTGAATGTGTTAGCCAAACTTGTTCCAGTTCCCAACCGTTCTCTTTACACAAATTAGACCAGTAATCTGAGAAGAATGGGTCGATAATGACCGCTTTGTTGGTTTTCTTACAAACCAATAGGTGATTGAGATTGTCCCAATCGCCCAACTGCGCCTGTAAAACTAGCATTTTTTCGGTTTCTAGAATGCAATCTGCCATCTTCGCTCACCAATGGCATGAACCGCATCACTTCTAAGGGATGACGCCCATGGTTTACCATGGGCAGAGAGCGAATGCTGGCTGTGGTTCTTGCCGGGCTGCTGGCAATCATGGCTCCTAACGCATTTGCAGATAATAATAATCTCAGCCTAAACGCAACAATTGTCGATGCTCCGGACAAAGGATGGTACGGCAATGGTGACGTTGTTGAATTAACCGCATCACTTGCTAATGATGGAGAGGCGACCAGCATAGTAGTCGACCCTTCTTGTGACGAAGTTCTGAGGGTTTGGAGTCAATCTGTCCTGGTTTATGACGAAACAGAAGAATGTCTCGACCAAAGCAGAGGCATGGATATCGATGCATTCTCGACTACTAGTTTCAATTCGCTGACTTGGGACTTGACCAACTCTGAAGGAGAAATTGTGCCTTCGGGTGATTACATCGTTGAGTATTTCATCCCAGGCGAAGAACTCTCTTCTTCAGTTCCTGTACACGTTCAATCATCTTTTGATATTCCTGAAGGCGTAGAATTGAGTGTCATCGCTACCGCACGAGAGGATGTATTCTCTGAAGCTGAGCCGGCAATCATTTCCGTTAGACTTCACAACTCATTGGATGAAGATATTGCTCTTGATTTCGGAGAGTGTAAATTGATTATCAACTCAGAGTTGTTAGGTGATTGCGGACCAAACAATTTGCTAGCTAATCAAATTGTTACGATTGCTCAGATTCCTTATTTACTGGAAATTGGAACTAACGAGTTCGCTGTCTCCATCGGCGGTAGTGAACTATCTCAAACAATTTCGTTTGATGCTTCACCCGATTCTGACCAAGGAGTAAACTCGGGCAATCTTGATTCCATTTCCCTTGATTTAGTTCTTGAAGGAGATAACCAGTTCGGTGAAATGGAATCCTTTAGCCCAGACATTTCAATATTCAACAATGGACTTGAAGATGTTGCAATTGACTTCTCAACATCTTGCCGTGGTGAGATATGGGTTGTAGACTCTGCAGGCAATGTTGTCATGGATTCCCGTTCGATGAAAGAGTGTTCAGAAAATGAAGTTGAATACCAACTGCAGCCAGATACAGTGAGATCTTTCACACAACCAGATTGGAACTTTATTGACATGTTCGGATGTCATCTTCCTCCGGGTGATTTGCTAGTAGTAATGGAAATCCCCGAACACGACCTATATGCTTCAGAATTCATCACTTTAACTAGAGAGCGTGACACATATTGCGAAGATGATTCTTTATTCATCGATGCTGAATTCACCGGCGAGGGTCTACTAACTGTAATCCCATCCGTGATGGGTGATGAGTTTGAAATGTCTTGGTTTACAATTTGCGGATTGGAAGCCGCTTTGTTTAGTGCTGGAGAACAGATTGATATGCATCTGTCTGAATGTGATTACCTTGAGCAGTTCTCAGTACAAGCATCTGAAATTGAGTTAAGCCCAATAGAATTTGACATGGATGGATTAGATAATGGAGAATACACTCTATTCTTCGAAACTACCACATATCCACAAGTTCGCTCATCGGTTAGTTTCGATTGGCCATTAGTCTCTGAAGAAACAAACGAAGAAGAAGTTACTGAAGAAACAGAAGTTGCGGCTTCAAGGGTTATCTCAGGAACATGGAGTTTAACATCCAACGAATTGGGAACCTGCTGGTTACTCAATTCTCCTGATGAAGGAATTCTAACTCTTGCTGGTGCTCAAGGACTTGTGAACTGGGCTCCAGAGCGCGGTGCAACAGGCGAGTATCTAATCTTTGAATCTGAGGCTGTACCAGAATGTTCTGATTTCGCTGCAGTTTCATTTACCGTTGAAGAAGTGTATTCGCAAGGAGTAATCACTGAAACTGTTGAAGAAGATTCAGAAGTTGTTGAAGTTACTCCGATTGAAAGCGGAAACGAGGAAATTAGTCCAGCTGTCGTCACCGTTGGAGTCGTTGTTGCCAGCGGTGGAATTCTCTCTCTTCTTGTCGCAATAATCGCAACAAATGAGTCGTGGAGAATCCCTGCAACCAGTGCAGGGCTCTGGTTCCTAGGATTGGTTGGAAGAACTAGCGAAACCAGTGATGGACGTTACCAAAGAGGGCGCTTGATGGGTTACCTAACTGCAAACCCAGGTTGTCATTTCCGTGCATTGATGGCCGCTTTAGAAATGTCAAATGGACAAATTACTCACCACCTAAAGATTCTCGAAGATGAAGATAGAATATGGAGAAGAGCCGATGGTCGTTTAGTCAGGTTCTATCCGTTCACATCAAACCTTCACCCAGGAATTCTAGACGATGAACTACCAATGCCTCCTCTGTCTCCAGACCCTAACAGTTTGCAAGGCAAGATTCTGCGCTTGTTAGATGATGACGGACAACTGAATCTATTCCCAACACAAGCTGAGTTGGCACACCGTCTAGAGAGATCACAACAACTGGTTAGTCACCACTTGAGAACGCTTCAGAAGTATGGACTGGTTGAGAAAAAGAGGAGTGGCGTGAGAAACAGATACTGCTTGACTCGAGAGGCTGTGTTCTTACTTGAGACTACTGAACTATGATTCTGTAGATGGTTTCAAGGCCATTACATATGTCGGCTACTCGCCCCGTAGGGGCGAAGAGGGGTTTTGATGTCGGATTATATTCCACAAAATACAGAACTATCCTGGCAGAAGGCTTGGGAAGATTCTGGCATTTTCAATGTAGAATATAATGAGGGTAACCCTGTATTCTATTGCCTAGAAATGTACCCATATCCGTCAGGGAAAATGCATATGGGGCACGTTAGAAACTATTCTATTGGTGACGCGGTAGCTCGATACAAGAGGCTGATGGGATTCGATGTTCTCTACCCCATGGGATTCGATTCATTTGGAATGCCTGCAGAAAATGCTGCTATCGCTGAAGGTGGGCATCCACATGATATCACTGAAAAAAATATGGCTTCAATTACAGAACAAATCAAGCGCATGGGGTTCTCTTACGACTGGAGGCGACTTGTCAAAAGTCACGACCCGCAATACTATCGATGGAACCAGTGGTTTTTCCTGAAATTCCTTGAGAGAGGCCTTGCCTACCAAGAGTTCGCTCCCGTTAATTGGTGTGAGCCATGCAGCACTGTTCTTGCAAACGAGCAAGTAAAGGCAGGAAGATGTTGGAGGTGTAATGCACCAGTTATCCAAAAGGGGATGAGCCAATGGTTCCTAGACATTACAAAATATGCTCAAGAGTTGCTCGATGGGTTGGAAACGATAAATTTCCCACAAAATGTAAAGGCATTGCAGCAAGATTGGATAGGACGATCTGAAGGAGCTGAAATCGAATTTGCAGTCGAAGGAATGGATGCAAATATCCGTGTCTTCACTACTAGACCAGATACTCTGTTTGGTGTTACATTCGTTACTTTGGCCCCCGAACATGAATTGGCTCAAAAATTAGTGTCCGGCACCGAGTATGAACATGATTGGAAGATTCTTCATGATGAAATAATCACAATGAGCGAATTTGACAGAATCAAAAATATGGGTAAGAAAAAGGGTGTTCCTACTGGAGCATTTGCTATCCACCCCTTAACCGGCGACAGAATCCCTATCTGGGTTGGTAATTTCGTAATAGCATCGTACGGCACTGGTGCTGTGATGGCTGTTCCAGGCCATGATGAAAGAGACTTTGAATTCGCCAAGAAATACGAGATTCCAATAAAACGTGTTCTGATTATGTCCGAAGACGAATCTGCTGATACCGAACTAAAAGCTGCTGAATGCGATTTGGGGTGGATGGTAAACTCTGGGATCGAAGGATTTGATGGCCTGTATGGTGCTGAAGCAAAATCTGCAGTTTGCGAAGCGCTTGAAAAAATAGGCGCTGGAAATGGTACAATCAATTGGAAGATTAGGCCTTGGCTGATTAGTAGACAAAGGTATTGGGGAACACCAATTCCAATTATTCATTGTGATTCTTGCGGAGCTGTACCAGTTCCAGAAGACCAACTGCCAGTTGAATTACCGAGGGACGTTGTTTTCGATGGCAAAGGAAACCCGCTCGAGACGAGTGAATCTTTCCTAAATGTGGATTGTCCAAAATGTGGTAAGCCTGCAAAGAGAGAAACCGATACAATGGACACATTCGTAGACTCCTCATGGTACTTCCTAAGATTTACAGACCCAATGCAGACTGAGAATTGTTTCAATCCTGAAATCGCAAACCACTGGATGAATGTTGATTTCTACTGTGGAGGTATCGAACACGCTCAAATGCACTTAATCTATGCTAGATTCTGGACAAAGGCATTGCGTGACATTGGATTACACAATATTGACGAGCCGTTTGAAGAACTGTTATGTCAAGGCATGGTCAACAAATCAGCGCCTTGGTGTGAGCCTTGTGGAATTACATTGTCTGTCGACCATGCTGGCCAGCAATGCCCCCAATGTAGTTTCATACTAACTGAGAGAAGTGCAAAGATGAGTAAAAGCCTCGGAAACACCGTTTCTCCAGAAGTAATGATCGAAAAATACGGAGCAGATACTGTAAGATTGTTCATTCTGTTTGCTGCCAATCCTACTGCTGGAATGGATTGGTCAGACTCGGCACTCGAGGCTAATTACAGACAGATGGTTCAATTGTATGGAATGCCTTCCAATATATTGGAATGGAATGGTAGTGCTAGTGAAATCGATTTGTGGATGCAGGCCCGTCTCAAACAGAGATGCTTGCAGTGGCAGAATGCAATGGATAATTACGACTTACGTGGCGCAGTAGATGCAAGTCACTTCGACTTAGTCAAAGACCTGAATTGGTATCGAAGAAGAGGAGGAGCTAATCCAGAAGTTGGTAAGGAAATCCTCAATGTATGGACTCATATGATTTCTATCGCAACGCCACACATAGCAGAAGATTGGTGGAAAATGCAAGGCAACACCGATTTGATGGCGGGAAGGGTCTTCGATTTACCTGGAGAATTGAGCGAGGAAGAAGTTGCAGCACTAGAAGCCGAATCTTATCTTCGCTCATTCCTAGAGCAAGCAAGAAAGGTTGCTAAGATTGCAGTCAAGCACATAGGCAGTGAGCCTAGTCATGCCACAGTGCACATTTCAAGACCGTGGAAGAGAGAGTTGGCACAAGCAGCGATTGAACACATCAATTCTGGTGAAAATGTCAAAACCTTCGCCGGAGTTTTGTCCGGGTTACCTTTCGCCCAAGGTGAAATGCGAGGCGAAATAATGGGATTCTGGGGTAAGAGAATGCTTCCACAAATTTTCAAATGGTCTGACGAAGAGAAGTTGATGATTAATGGTACATTGGATGAAGCTGCAATTTTAGGGGCGGCTTCAGACTTCATCTGTAGCGACCTAGGACTCACTAGCGTCGACATCGAGGCTGGAGTCACTGACGTCGGTAGAAGTGCTTCCGCCATCCCCTTGGCCCCCTCCATCGTTTACAGTTGAGTTAGTCTCTGCGCCTACTTTCGGCACTGGCTTAGGCGGCAGTGGTGGTTGTGGTTTGAAAGTAACATAAGCCGCTACAGCAACTAATATCCCCGCGATTACGAATAGAATCGTAATCAGTGAAAATGAATTTTCTTCATCGCTACTAGCTTTGGTATCATCACTGGTTTCTACAGTACAACCTGTGGAAGACACCACTTCACCGATTGGTGTTGAAGGGCATAGGTCGTTCAGGTTGTGAACACCGTCTCCATCATCGTCTAACTGAACACCGGAACAACCTTCAGAATCTACATCCATGCCACTAGGAGTGTATCTGCATTTGTCATCTGAATCCGTAACTCCATCGTTGTCGTCATCATCATCTTCGGTTGTATCAACACATCCGTCTTGATCCAAATCCATTCCAACACCTGCTTGTCCAACATAGCCTCTTGGACAGAGGTCCTGAGAATCAGAAATCCCGTCGGAATCATCGTCTGTATCTTCTAGATCATCGTGGCATCCGTCGCCATCATGGTCGAATGATGCGTTCCAATTTATTTCACCACGAGGGCAATCGTCTGACAAGTCCAAAACGTTGTCACCGTCGTCATCCGCATCCCTATCAGCATCTCTACAACCATCTTGGTCGTGGTCAATATCGTGTTCACTAACCCAGTCGAATGAATCGGATGGGCATTCATCGTATTCGTCGAGAATACCATCGCCATCTGTATCGTTTTCACAGGCATCGCCAATTCCATCTCCATCCAAATCTGATTGGTCATCATAAATTTCAGGGCACTTGTCTAACTGGTCAACGTAGCCATCTCCATCTGTATCTACGTCTTCGCAACCGTCTTGATCTTCATCGTTCTCAATCGTAGAAGTCCATCCTACGGGCCCTTCTGGGCATTCATCGTAGTGATCGAATATTCCGTCTTCATCATCATCTAGGTCTTCAGAGGCGTCTCTGCATCCATCACTATCATGGTCGGTAATTGGAGATGAAATCCAGCCGGTCTCTCCCGGTGTGCAATCATCCCAATCATCTCCGATTGAATCGCCATCATCATCGTCATCACATGAATCACCGTACAAATCGCCGTCGGTATCGAGTTGCTCTGGATTCGCAACTCTAGGACAGTTGTCTGAGCCGTCTGTAATTCCATCTGAATCGTGGTCTCTTGCATAATTCCAAATTGCAATATCGCTGTACCCCGAAGATGAAACGCTGAAATTACCCATTGTAACTGTGTTCTGTATAGCCATCCCAATCAATGGTGATTCATCCAGCCCAAAGTGGAGTGAACGAGCTACGTCGTCGCCAGAGCCGCCTGCTGAAACCGCCCAAACCCATTCATTAGCAGGGTCGATTTGTGCAACGAACACATCTCTCTTTTCGCCATTGGAGTCTTTGTCAGATAGTTGGTCAACACCCAAAGTAAATGTCGAAGTGTATGTTCCTGTAACGATAATGTTGTCCTTGGAATCGATGATAAGAGTTTCAATCAACTCCCAACCGCCGCCACCAGCATTATTCACATTGCTCCATATCCCATTTGATGTGATAGTAGCGTGGAACATATCTCTCCAACCGTTTGATGTTGCGTTAATGAAACCAAAAGTTGCAGTCCCTTCTAATTGGCCTACTATGTGAACGGTTCCTGTGCTGTCAACTGCGCAATCGTTAGCCCATTCTTCACCTGTTCCTCCGGCAAATGAAGTCCAAGTGAAATTGCCTGTACCGTCCAATTGTGCAACATAAATATCTGCTTCACCTAGCGAATCTGTTCGCTCAACGAACATTATTGAATCAATAAAAGTCCCTGTAACATGAAGATATCCGTCCAAAGAGTAGCACATACCTCCAAAGGCCTCAATTCCACCAGGGCTGTTAATTCCATTAGCCCACATCAATTGCCCATTTTCATCATAGTGGAGTAAAGCTACGCTAGTTCCTTCAGCCCCAGACAAAAATTCATTTTCTACCCACAGGAATCCCTTGTGGAAGATTCCTACGGAAATCCCCCCGTTGGGACCTACTGCTATATCGAAGCCTGTAAGGTCATCTTGATTTGAGATAGTTCTAACCCAAATCGGGGTAATTGTGTTTCCTGATAGAGCGAAACGGCCTACGAAAGCGTCTCCTTCTTGATTGTCTTGACTTTTGTTGAGTGTGAAGGATGACATGTTCATCTCACAGGCTTCACCCGCAGTACCAAGACAAAAGTGTCCGAGTAGAATTAGATCTCCGGAGTTGTGAAGTGCTATTGCATCAATTCCGTCAGCACCTGTACTACCGAAACTGAAAGCAGAAGTCCAATTTCCTGTCGCATTCATTATTGCAATATACATGTCCGTGTCGCCAGAAAGCCCCACTGCTCCTAAACCGATATCTTCGAACATAATCGCTGAGGTAAATGAGCCTGCAACTACCGTGCTGCCATCATCCAAAACGACATGTCCTGCAAGAATGTCTTCATCAAATCCGCCTCCTGAAACAGCCCATCCCAAGGGGCCTTGTTCTTCATCTGCAACAGATACGATTGGGAGAACCATAACCAAAACAACGGCTAGAGCCAATATGCGTCGCATAGACTCCCATCTGCTTCTCTCACTTGAAGTGATGGCATAATTGTCCACAACATCAATGCTGTATCACAACTTGGGATTTACATGGGCAGAGTATTCTCTCACACTGCTAGAGAGCAGATGCCTCCAGAACAAGTCAAAAAAGGCCTTGCTGCATTCAGAAACCCCAGCAAGTGGCCGGACTGGAATAGCAGTGCTAAGAGTATGCTAGCCACTAAGCCTGAGTCGCTAGATGAGGGCGATCACATCGCAATTTTCCAACTAATCAAAGGCAGTCTAATAGAAACAAAATGGTTGGTAAAATCGATTCGTGAAGGAGAAGATTTCTGTGAAATCGAGTTATTGGGAGAAGGTCAAAGCAGAAATGAACGTCCGATTGCGAAGGGTTTGAAGAATCTGCAGATTTCAATTACATTCCTTTACCAAGAAGACGGGGGTATTGAAGTACACGCTAGCTGCGAAGTTTCATTAATTCTGTCAGTGTTTTCAAAGCAGATTAATGCATTTATGAAAAAACAAGGTGAACAATTTATCTCTGATTTATCGAGGATAGAATGACCGGTTTGTCTATGGAACGGGGGCGCCCAGACGGTGCCATGGCAGAAGGCGGTTCAAAGAAAAATAGCCGCCGTCGCAAGAAGCCGAGAAAGCCAAAACAACATGGTGGAACTGCCAAGCATTTGCTGATTGAAAGGCATGCTGAATACGACTCTGCCGCAAAAAAAGCTGCGGATGAAAGGTTTTCACAAAACCCTCTACCGATCGCAATCCCAGAAGATTTTGAGGAGCCTAGGCGTTTTTCATTCGAATGGGAAAATAATCCTGTAACTCTGAAGACTGAATCTGTTCTAGCTGCTAAAGTAGTCCGTCGTGGCGAATTTGGATGGCTATCGGATGAAAGGGTCGCTGAAATCGGAGAAATGGTTGACGACTTAGATATGACTCTAGACCAAGCACTATCATTGCGGAGTGCTTTACTGCAACAAAAAACAGTATATTCACACGGACAACTACAGTCAAGAGGAAAAGCGATTGCTAGGCTATACAGAGAAGGCTTGACCATTGTTAAACTTTCAAAGAAATTCGATTTCCCGCCAATGAATGTATTCCGTGTTGTACTCAAAGAAATGGGATGGTCGAAATCTAGAATCAAAGAAACGCTGCGTTCACCTTCAAAATTCAAAGAAAGAGAAAGGAATGAGTTCAAAGCAGCGGAAGCCGCTGACAGAGTTAGCAATGTTGACCAATCTGAAACTCATTCGAGAGCAGACCTTTTCGAGGACATTCTTGCAGATTGGTTTGAAGAACAAGGCGTAAGAGTCCGACGTCAAGGTGAGATGGTGAAAGAACAAATGGCCAAACATGGAAGGCCAGTAAACACTCCAGACTTGTTATTCTTAGACCATGTAGAAATTAATGGCGAACCTGTTGCATGGATAGATGCCAAGCATTTCTACGGCGCTGATGTCAACTTTCAAAGAAAGAAAATCGTTAGGCAGGCTGGGCGTTATGTCGATACATGGGGCCAAGGAGCCTTAGTGTTCAGACATGGTTTCTGTGAAAATGTCCACATCCCGGGCACGGTTTTACTTGACTGCGGTCCCTTGAACCTAGAACCGCTAAATCAGCCTACTGAAGAATAGTTTCTCTAACACCTAAGCCAAGCGCCCTAAGCCTCTGTGCTAGTTCACTGGTATCGAAATCCGATTGTAAATTCCTTGGTACGACAATCAAAGAGGTACCTAACATACACAAATGACAACTCATAGTATCATCCGAGTACTCTTGCACTGTGCTGAATAGATTTGCTCTGGCACTTTCATCAAGTAATCCAGATTCTAATGCAAAACGATCTGCCTCTTCTAGCAAACTACTCCAAACATTCAGATTCCAATCAAACCTTTCCAACCGTTCAACTGCTGAATCACCAGCTTCTGTTATCTTCATCTTCCATTCGGGATTGTCAATGTAATCCGAAGTGTGCTTTTCTCCCTCAGGGTCCCAAACTAAAATTGCAGGGCAACCGACATCAAATCCGTATGCTTTTCCTGGGAAAGGAGGGCTGCCTGGAGTAACTCTCAGTTCACACCCCCCTGCCCATAGGCCAAGAATATCGCCTAGGCCCCCCGAAAACTTCCTTTCGATTCTATGAGCAAGTCTGGCAAGTTGGCCTTCATCACCACGGTCAAACAATTCACCAAGAGCAAGGCTGGTCGCAAACAACCCTGCGGCGGACATGCCGAAGCCTTGTGAAACTGGTAACTCTAACTGGACATCAATACCAACTGATGATTCAATGCTGAATAATTCTCTAAATGCGTTTAGCATTTCAAGATACAATTGTTCGCCCTCGGCAAACGGACTCCCGTCCATTGAAGTTACCGTAATCATGTCAGAGCCTTTTGGCAGAGTGCGAACTGTCGACAAAACACCATCCTCTAGACAGAAACCTGCTCCTTTGGAGCCTTGATTTCTAGCTAGCAGAGGTTTTGAGTGAACTGAGAAAAGGAGAGTCACGTGGCCTCCAACCTGAACAGTGACCTCACTCATCGTGCTTGCGCTATACTAGATAGGTCATGATAATTCGCCAGAATGGCGATGCTCATTTGCGATTCAAGCAAGTGCTGCATCGACTTCGCTGGTAATCTTCTCGAAGCGAGAAACTAGTTCTGCGCAAGCCTTGTTGAAGATTTCTTCAGCAGGTAGTGAACCATCGGATTCGAATGAGAATACGTATTCTCCTTCGATGTCCTCCATGACAATCGCATTATCGAATGCTTCATCACGACCTGTACCATATCCAACTTGGTGAAGTGCTCTCTCCAAGTCTAGAACTGCGTCAACATCTGTGCATTCCTTGTTTGTGAACATTTTGGAATTGATTTCACGACCCGATTTAGAAGTCAAGTTTAGGTCAAATAGGACATTTGCCTTCTTCGGCTTTGCAAGAGTTGCCTTCTGTCTTGGCTGGAAAGTTACTGCAGCTGCTGGGCACCACTTTGCGTGGTCTCTGCCACGACCGAGAGTTGCATAAGCGTACAATTCTAGGTATTGGCCACTTGATAGGATGGTTAGTGGAATGCGCTTGTGCTCGTCCTTGATTTGCAACTTGGTTTCTCCAAGCACGTTCAAGTCACCAGCATAAACTGTCTTGAACTCTTCATCGGAATCAGAGTTTGGTCCTCGGATTGAAAGATGGTAGATGATTTGAGACATTGGGGAACCCCACTGATCTTCAGGAAGGTTCTCGTTGTTTGGGTCATCTTCTGGGAAAACAAATTCCTCTAGGAAAGTAGGTACAGGGACCATTGCAAGGCGGTGTGCTAGTACTTCATCAGGAAGTACGTTAACCGACTCGATAACTTCTCCTTGGTTATCCTGAGTTACGCCCTGCTCGAAACGAACCTTGGTGATTGCCATCTTTGGAACGTCTGCGAGAATTGCACGGCGAAGACTGTTCACCTGAGCAGCGTTTGTCTCAGAAAGAATGATTCTAATCTTGTTGTCCTTTGGCCAACCCTCTACTACTTGCGCCTTCATTTTCAACACCTCAAATAATCAGACACGGCGGCCACGGCGGCCACCCTTCTTCTTTGTACCATCGTGTGCGATTGGAGTTACATCTTCGATACGAGTAACTGTCACGCCTGCACGAGTTAGAGCACGGATTGCTGCCTGTGCTCCAGGACCAGTATTGTTTGACTTGTTTCCACCAGGGCCACGGTACTTGACGATGACCTGTGTGAATTCTTTCTCCTTTAGTTGGTCAGCCATTCTTTCAGCTGCACGTGTCGCAGCGAACTGTCCACCAGAGTCTTTGGATGACTTGACTACTTGTCCACCAGAGCATGTTGCAATGGTTTCAGCTCCTGTCAAGTCGGTTGCAGTTAACAACACGTTGTTGTAACTAGAGAAGATATTGATGATTGCCTTGCGCATCATTCACCGCCTCCTACAACAGTGTCTTCTGCCTTAGGTGCATCGTCAGCCGATTCATTGACTTCTGATGCTTCGGATTGTGAAAACTCTGGGTCGACTTCTTCTTCTGCATATTCAGCAGATTCACGAACACCCAAGATTGTTTGACGAATGATGTGGTTTTCGTCATTTAGCTTGGAGCGTGGGTGGTAGCGAATCAATTCTTCTTCGTCTCTGGTAACAGGGTAGGAAGGAATTGTCACCTTTTGATCGCCAATGCAGATCTGTCCGTGGGTCACAAGTTGTCTTGCTTGCTTCATTGAGCATGCAAGACCCTTGTAATAGACTTGAGCCTGTAGACGGCGATTGAGAATATCTTCTGCTGATAGAGAAAGGATGTCGTCCAGAATTGCGTCGGTTGCAATCAGTCCCTTTCGGTTAAGTGATGCAAGTAAAGCATCCTTCTCACGAGAGCAGTGGCCTTCGGATGTGTCCACACGACCAATCAACTTCATAGCTTGGCCACGAATACGGCGTAGAGCAGACTTTGCTTTCCAAATCTCGGTCATGTTCTTTAGACCGTGATTTGCCTTGATTGCGTGTTCTTCTTCAATTCTGTCAGCCTTCCAAGGATGAGGAGGAGTGTCGTACTTAGGTCGAGCAAATTTTGGATGTCCCATGTCTTATTCCCCCTATCACTTCTTTCGCTGTACTCCAAGAGTCAGACCAAATCGGCCGTTGGAACGGCCGCGCTGTCCACGTACTTTGTGGCCGCCAGCGTGGCGTACTCCACGGTAGCACTTGATTCCACGAAGACGACTGATATCGTCTTCATGAGTGAGTTTGAGATCTTGTCCGGAAAGATGTAGTTCATCACCGGATTCTAGGTCGCGCTGACGGTTCAGCATCCATAGTGGGACGTTTTGAGCATAGTTCTCAATCGCTTCACGCAAGGTTTCCTGCTGAGCGGTATCAAGGTGTCCAGCCTTCATACTAGGATCGAATCCTGTTATTCTGCAGATATTAGCTGCAGTTCGGTCGCCAACACCACGGACAGCAGTGAGCGCAGTCCTTAGTGGCCTCAAACCGTCAATATCGGTATCTGCCATTCGAAGCATGTAGGAGAAGTCGTCTCCCAATTCTTGTTCATTAGCCATTACAGTTCACCTGTTCAACGCGTACAACATGATGTCGAGCGACTTTGCGACAAACCTCCCCTATATCAAGACCGCGATTCATCATTCGCGAGACTGCGCCACAGATTCGCCATTTTCTAACCCTCTGTTCGTGGTGCTAAAAGCCTATTGTGTTTCAAGGCACAAAAGTAGCATCGAATCATGGGGTTGTTTCGCAACAAATCCAACATGCTCTCCCCCCTTGGAAAAAAGTTGCCTGTCGAGGCTTCCCTGAAGCTTTGGCTGCAACTGTGGTTCAAGTGCGACCCGTAGGGTCAATTTGCCAAATCCATAATCCCTAGATGCTTCTACAAGGTGGGAAATTGTTTCTAAGGACAATTCAGAATGAACCAATTTTACAATTCTTCCAGTGGCCTGTACGAGCATTTTTTCTTGTTTATTTTCAAAAATAATTGGCTGTGAATGATGGATTTGAGGTCTACGTCCATCGATAATGCTCCATGTGATTTCTTGTCCCGGAATCAAGTCTCTCAAGAAATGTAAAGCTAGGCCTGATTCGACCAATGCTGCGTCTAGAATACTGACGTGCTCGCCTTTTCTTGGTGGCCTACGGTGCTCGGATATTTCTTCAAAATCCCCTTCGATTATCAATGGTTTATCTTTGAAATCTGGTGGGATACGAACAAATCTGCGAGATATTCCAGGTGTTGACAATTGGCCAACCCACAAAGATAGGCGATCCACTCTGCCTCTACCACGGCTAGTCCACACCCAAGTTTTTCCAATATTGGGCCAAAATGATTCAACTATTTCTTCAACCTCAAGGCGTTGACTGTTATCCAATCGTGGAGACAAATCCAACAGAATCGCTGGACCTCTTTCGCCATGATTCAGTGCGTCTTTCCACGCTTCAAAAATTTCAGGTAGTCTGGGGGCCATCTCATCTAGGCCGTGGGTACGAGAGTTTCGAGGTCTTGCAGGGTCGAGGTGCAACATGGCAAATTTTTGCTCATATTCACCAATTGTTCCGTCGCCGATTTTAATGGTTGAAGATAGCAATGATTGGCCAAAGCCATGTTCAGCTACTCTCCTGAGATTAGAATTAGCTGCCTTTGCTGTAGATTCGTCCATTTCTATGCCAAAGCCCTCTCTGCTTATCATGGCGCAATAGGCTGCTAATTGAATCCCGCTTCCGCATGCAGGGTCCAAAATCGCGCCACCTGGCAAACCGCATTTCCTAACCATCTTGGCTCTTTCAACCGCTACCTGCCAAGGAGTTGCTAGAGGTTTAGCCTCATCTGCATAATGAAAAACTAATCCTTCTGGTGCGGTTGAATCATTTGCGGTAGGACCGCTAAGGTCTGCCTGACTAGGACTCAGTTCCAAAGTATTCACCCGGATATATCGGAGCGAACCAATAGGCTCTCGAATGCTATTCCTGCATCCTCAAATGCTTCTTTCCCACCTTCTTGACGGTCTAGAATACTGATTACTGCTACGACTTCACAGGAGGTCTCATCCTCGATTCTCTTGACTGCTTGGATTGCAGAGCCTCCGGTTGTAGTAACATCTTCAAGAATGATTACTTTGCCTCCTTCTGAAATTGATGCCCCCTCGATTCCTGGAGGATTGTTCGTCTTTCTTCCTCCTCGCCCTTTTGCCTGCTTGCGTACCATGAATCCTAGTCTTTCTGAAGTAAAGTCGGTTGCAACAACCAATGCAGCCAGTGGGACTGCTCCGAGTTCTAATCCACCTACGAAATCTGCACCGATTTCATCACATCGAGCATTCATTAATTGTCCCACCAAACGGCCTGCTTCAGGGTGCATCATTACAGGCTTCATATCGAAAAACCAACGTGAAGTTCTACCACTGGCTAAAGTGAATGCTTCGTCATTGCCGCCGTCGAGAAATGCTAACTCTCTGACTAAATCCACAAGGCGGGCCCATCGAGGGTCGTTGCGTAGTTGCTGGGGGACCGACATGTACTAGGCCATCAGTTTGAGGGGAATGAACCTTCCCTAGGAGATATTGCATTGTGTGGTAGCCCTTATGAGCCACCTACAAGGAGCGCAGATAGGTAGCCATGAGTCAGCAGGGCGCAAGAGATGTTCACGACCCCCTGTTGGGTCTTGATATCGAGCGTCTGGAAAGGGAAATGGAATCCTATGAAGAATGGCTCGATGAGAGAACTGAAGAGGCGTACAAAATCGCTGCAAGAGCTAGAGCAAAGGGACTTGATCACTCGCTAGAAGTTGAAATTCCTCGAGCTTCTGATTTGGCTAGCCGTACTGAAAAACTTCTAGTTGAGCACCTTGAAGGTGCTGAAGTTGCTGATGACATCCGTAAATTGTTGGCAGAAAATGACCGTGAAACAACCTCGATTAAGATGGCTACAATTGTTGCTAAAAGGTTCAGAGACGACGGGCACGATTTGCAAAAAAGCATCGACGTTGGACTTCGCGTAGGCCTTGCCATTCTTACTGAAGCGGTACTAGTAGCGCCCCTGGAAGGGATTAGTGAAGTAAGACTATTGCCAAATCTAGACGGCAGCCAATTCCTTTCAATTCACTTTGCTGGACCTATCCGCGCAGCAGGTGGTACTGCACAGGCGCTAGCGGTATTAATCGGCGATATGATTCGTCGAGAATTGAATGTAGACGCGTACAAACCAACTGACGATGAAGTAGAGAGAGTAAAGGAAGAGTTTGGATTATACCGAGGTAATTTGCAATATCGCCCGCCTCCCGAAGAAGTAGATACAATCGTCAGAGCATGTCCAGTAATGGTTAACGGAGAATCAACAGAAGACATAGAATGCGCCGGATATGGTCGTGTTAGAAATATTGACGAAGCA
The DNA here is from genome assembly GCA_022452125.1 of Candidatus Poseidoniaceae archaeon. Classification (GTDB taxonomy): domain Archaea; phylum Thermoplasmatota; class Poseidoniia; order Poseidoniales; family Poseidoniaceae; genus MGIIa-K1. The sequence continues at coordinate 30,576 of JAKURJ010000001.1, read as the reverse complement.
AGAATTCGAGGTGGAGTTTTGCTAGTTATTGGAGAAGGTTTGTGTCTGAAGGCTCCTAAAATTCAAAGGCATACTGAACGGTTAAAGGTCCCTGGTTGGGATTTCATTTCCACTTTTGCAAATAAGAACAAAGACGAAGAAAAAACAGGAGATGGTGACGGATTCACATCTCGCAAAGTCCCAGAAATTTCAAAATTCATGAAGGATATTATTGCAGGCCGTCCTGTTTTTGGAGCACCACTAGAGCCAGGAGGTTTTCGCCTCAGGTACGGAAGAGCTAGGCCTTCAGGTTTAGCAGCCGGCTCGTGTAATGCAGCATCTATGGCAGCGATGGATGATTTCATTGCAGTAGGTACTCAAATGAAAATCGAAAGGCCAGGAAAGGCATGTGCGATTACTCCCTGTGACATTGCTGAGGGGCCATGGGCAATTCTGCGAAACGGAGATTTCAAGCAATATAATGACCTCGAATCTTTCCAAAAAGACAGAAAAGATATCTCATCAATTTGGGATAATGGTGAGTTAGTTCTAGGCTATGGAGAGTTCATGGAGAACAACAAGAACTTGGTTCCAGCTGCCTATTCACACGATTGGTGGGCTGCTGATTTAATCGATGCATTGGACAGTGATCAAGCGGTTGATGAGTTCTGTAGAATTATTGGAACCGATAGAAAAGATATGCCGGAAGGCACGCCTGGTTTGCCAATAAATCAATCCACAGACTTGGATGAACGATTTCACATTCGCAGAAAGTGGAGAGATTCGCTGATTTCGCTGAATCCTTCTTGGGAGTCTGCCAAAGAAATCTCAATCAGATTCGCAACATCTCTAGTCGGCTCTCACAATCCATGGTGGCTGGATTTGCCAATTGAATGGGTTCCAGCCTTGCTTCAAGCAGTAGAAACTGCGACGGTAAGAAATGGAAATCTTCGTTTCATTGATGGCGTAAAAGGATGGAATGCCGATGAGATGGACGAATTACGTCCGGAGGTAGAATCTGCTTTAGATTATGATTCAATCCCCGGCCCTAGTATTCCAGTTGAAGATAGAATCTTTTCCGATACTTTGCCTCATGGATGGGTACTCAGAATCCATGGACTCGTCAAAGGTAGCGCCCTAATGTTAGGATTGGCTCACCATCACGAGGGTGACGACCTTGTGATTACAGAAGGCTGGGAAGCAATGTTGGATGGATTAGGATTCACAATCAAAGGCAAAGCCCCTATGCGGATAGAAGATGCTGAAGCCGTATTCAGAAACAGAATTACTGAGTTGCGTAATGCCGTTGTAGTTCTAGACGAAGAACAGAAGCGTAAAGGCGAGTTGGAGCAGAAACGTTCTACGGCCAGGATTGCTGCTGAAACCAATGCAAGGCAACGGGGTTTAGGAATCGCTGAAACCGATAAAATTGGTAGGGATGCTGCAAATCAATTGCCTGACCCCGGCCCAAAAAATCCTGAAGAGTACCTACGCGCACAGATCTTAGAAGACGACCACCAAGTGGATGGAATCTTGACTCAAATCCGACAAATTTCTCGCCTAAGGTGGGAGCATTCTGCTCCTGTTAGAGTGGGTTGCAGAATGGGGCGTCCAGAAAAGAGTGCGCCAAGAGAAAAGCCGACTGTTCATTCTCTATTTCCAATCGCTCTTTCGGGAGGCAATCAAAGACTGATTGCAAACTCTGCTGAACAACAAGATTTGCGAGTAGAAATGGGAGTTCGGTTCTGTACAGTTTGTGGAAAGAAATCTCCAATGATTAATTGTCATCACAGAAAATTGGACGATTTTGGTGAAGAAAAGCCCGGTGAAGTTTGTGGAGGCAGAACCGAGTTAAGAGTCTCTAATGAAAAGCAAAACTCGAGACGTAGAGGCGAGTTACAAACCATCCGTATTGACAATTTACTTGAAGATGCTAGAATCTCATTAGGCATCGATAGAGTGCCAAAGAAAATGAAAGGGCTAAAGAAATTGATGAGTAAAAATCAAACTCCTGAGGCTGTTGAAAAAGGGATACTACGAGCGAAGCACGGGCTTCCTGTATTCAGAGATGGAACCATTAGATTCGATATGAGCGATGTTCCTGTTACCCACTTCACGCCTGAAGAAATTGGAGTTGATTGGAACCAATTGAAGCATCTCGGCTACACTCATGATTGCTTCGGAGAAGAATTGCAAAGCGACACTCAGATGTTAGAAATCTTCCCACAGGATTTCATCTTGGCAAGAAATGGTGCAGATTATTTCGTTCGAGCTGCACAATATATCGATGAATTGTTGGTTCGATTTTATGGACTAGAGCCTTACTACCATGTCGACAAACCAGAGGATCTTGTCGGACACCTAATTTGTGCATTGGCGCCCCACACATCCGGAGGGGTTCTCTCTAGACTGATTGGTTTCTCAAACAGTTCTGGAGGATATGCGCACCCGCTTTTCCATGCTGCAAAACGAAGAAATTGTGATGGTGATGAAGATGCGATTATGTTGCTAATGGACGGTTTGCTAAACTTCAGCAGAGACATTTTACCGGCTAATCGCGGTGGAAAGATGGACGCGCCATTGGTGTTGACAACTAGATTAAACCCTACTGAAGTCGACAAAGAAGCCCTGAATGTTGATTCTGCATGGCACTACGAAAGGTGGTTTTACGAGGCGACGCTTGAGCAACCTCATCCCAAGGCTCTTGCAGACAAAATGGACTTCATAGAACGTAGGCTTGGAACAATCGGTGCAGTTCGCGGGATGGGTTACACGCATTCAACCAAGAGCATGGCTGAAGGGCCGCCTCTCTCGGCATACAAAACACTAGAGACAATGATTGACAAAATGATTGGACAACTCTCTTTGGGTCACAGACTTCGAGGCGTAAACGTTCGTACGGTTGCATCCAGTGTTATCCGCTCACACTTCCTACCAGATTTGAGAGGTAACCTTGTGGCATTTACTAGACAGAAGGTTCGTTGTTTGAAGTGTGGCCATTCCTATCGAAGAATGCCATTGGCTGGAAAATGTATCCAGCCGCCCAAACAAACGGGAAGAGGTATGAGTGCTTTCGGAATCAAAAAGGCGGAAGGCGACATGTGTAATGGGAATCTGGCTCTTACCGTAACTGAAGGCGCGGTTAGAAAATACATCAAAGTAACAATGCACGTCATGGAGACTTATGGAGTAGACCAATACACTAAGCAGAATGTTGAATGGCTTGCAGATAGCGTTGAAAGTCTATTCAATAACGATAATGCCAAGCAGTTAAGCTTGGCAGATTTCTTGTGATTAATTTGGTCTAACCGGATCTTGCCAAATTCCATTTGATTGTGAAAATGATTCGATTTGAGGCGTAGGTGCAGAATGATTTTGCTCTATTTTCCTCTTGACAAATGCCCTAGCAAAAGTCTCACCAAATGCAACGGCTACAGTACACAATGAGAATACAATCAGCCCCGTAACAAAGGCGCTTTTCATTGGCCACGTTGTCAGAGTAGTGGTAGTTTCTACACCTTCATCGACAATTGTGATGACAACAAATTCACCCTCGCCTGCAGTGGAAGAATATGTTATGCAACCTTCGTCAGTATCTCCTTCCCATGAATAGAGTACCTCTGAGTTGCTCTCAACGGTTATGCTGGCGTTGTGCACCCCTCCATTCATTGATTCGAAGCAGTGTTCAATCTCATAGTCTACTTCTGAGCCGATTAGAGTGGAAAGTTCGCCTTCGCGAGATTCAGAAAAATCCGCACCTGGCCTGTTTATTTCTTGAGTTGCGCCTTGTTGACTAACGGTGTACCAACCTGTGTTGACCACGACCAACGCGATTATCCACAACCAGTAACTACTCTTCATCATCAACCCTCATGGAAAGAATTTGCAACACTTTAGACATCCACTTCAACTTGATTAGTTTTCGTTTTTCATCTGTTACTCCAGACCACTGGCCAACATCATCTATTGAGAATCCAACCAATTCTACTTCAGTTGCGCCTAAAGCAAACGCAATGCATACTGCTCTGTCGCCGTCTGTAAATCCACCTGGGTTGTGCATTCCATCGATTTCAAATGGAGTTTGATGAGTCAATAACACCTCTTGGTTTTCATCAATTATCGATAATATTCTTGTCCATGAATCTTGATTGTCTCCATGTGCGTGAAGGCAGATTGGAATCCCTTTGTTCAGCGCTTTCTCAAGATGAGGTGTACCGTCTCCATCTGTAACAATCAATGCTACCTTGGATAGATCTGAAATTGCACCAATTGCCCCGTCTGCAACTATCGTAGGGTACTCGGGAACAATCCCAGGAGATGCTGCTGCTCCAACGACAGTTACCTTCGATTTGAAACTCAGTAATGGAGTGGGATTATTGCATTGCGCAACTAGAGATGTCGCGCTTTCATAGTCTGATTCGAGGGTCCAGTCGAAAGATTCTCTGATCTCATCTTGAATGAGAATCAAATCATGATTCACTGGCTTCATCGCACCGTCCACAGCGATGCCCCACATGAATGAGAGGGTTCAAATGCCTCCTCTTGGAATTATCATTCGTGCCAACGCCGATGACTATTCCAGACCTCACTGACGAGGTCACGCTTGCAAGATATCCCTTCTTGCCACAAGCGAAATCTTGGATTACTAGCATGGCTGTAAAGCATGGGATCGATATCGATGAACTGCTAGATGGAAGCATGATGGATAGAGCGCGAATTAGAGCTAGATCAAGATTAGTCGATTCGGTTGACAGTAAAGATGGGGTGGAGGTTGCTTCAATCGGCGACATCCATACTGAAGAAGGAAGGTTGCTTGAAGCGTTTTCATTCTATTATGCTCGGCTTGTAGTGGGTGCCAGCGAAGATGAGAGATTGATTTCCAGATGGGCACAAGCTGAGGCTGAACGTGCACAGCATATCTTAGAAAGGGACCCAGCAATCCAAGTTATTGCCAACACCTACCTTTCTGAAATCTCGTGTGACGAGAAAGGCGTTTGGAAAATCGGCCTCTCCGATTTCATCGAATTGTGTACAGGCATTACAGGTTCTCGTTGGAGATTACCTAATTGTGAAATCAATGATGGCTGGGTCACATTACACGATGAGGGAGACCGTTATTCATCGAGAGCTAAAGTCGCTAGACTATTGCGTGAAAGGATGAAAGAAGACATCAAACTAGACGCCCTTGAAAAGATGACAAAGATGGATGAGAGCCTCTTAATTAGGCTATCAGAACCTGTTGGAATGATACGCGGTCTAGTTGCATCTAAGACTGCTGAAACCATTGCTCTAATCGGTGCTGGCGAAGATGATTGGCCACCATGTATGAGAAAGATTGTCGGTGAACTTGCTGAAGGCGTGAATGTAAATCACTTCGGAAGAGTATTCCTAGGCTCAATGTCTAGATGCATAGGATTGCCACAAGAGACTACTGTCGATTTCTTCCGGGGCGCTCCTGACTTCAGTGAAGGCACAACTACGTACCAAGTGAACCATCTTTACGAAAGAGAGTACACTCCTTCTGGATGTTCAAAATTGAAAGTCAATCACAACTGTGCAGTGCGAACCGGTGATGACAAATTGTGCGACCAGCCATGGATGGATCATCCTTTGAAGTACATACGCGCAAAACAAAGGCGGCGAAAGCGACAAGAAAGTCTGGAAGTTAATGTCGAACCGCCCAAACCGGGCGATGGTTGATGAACAGGAAGCGCGTCAGCGCTAACATATCCGAGGTGGGACTCTATGACAAGGACTCTAGTGATAACTGTAGACCGAGATAATGATCTTGGTCAAAAAACAGCGATTCGCGGTCCTGTCGTAGGGCGAAAGCAGGTTCTTACCGCTGCGCTGAAATTAGGTATTGCCGACCCGGAGGAAAGCGATACAAACGCAATCCTTGGAGCCCTACATCAGCACGATAACCTCGATGAAACCAATGGTGAGAATGACGAAGTTGAAGTCGCTATCCTAACCGGTGATGAGAAGGTCGGCGTACGCTCAGACCGAGCTATTGCAGCGCAATTAGAAGAAGTTGTAACAGAATTCCAACCTGACCAAGCAATTTTGGTGACCGATGGTGCAGAAGATGAATCTGTATTGCCGATTATCCAAAGTCAAGTTAGAATCGACCACGTGCAGAAAATTATTGTCAAACAGTCCAAGGGTATTGAAGGAACATACTACTACATTGCTAAGGCACTTGAAGACCCAAAGTGGCGAGCTAAGATGCTGGTTCCTCTAGGTGCAATCATGGCGATTTTCGGCCTTGGTGTAATGCTACCGGATACACTAGGAGGAATTGTAATCGGTTCTCTTCCACTTGTGTTTGGTTTGTTTATTCTCTCTAAGGGACTTGGAATAGAAGCAACTGTTGGAAGAATAGCCCAAGAGATGAGAGAAAACGCAGACGCTGCTATGTTCTCCTCACTACTGTGGACAACTACGGTATTCAGCGCAATATTTGCTGTAGCAATGGGCTATGACAAATACATCGAGCTTGAAGCGACAACTAACACTTCCGTTGTCTGGATTGGTGTTGTCCACTCTGCTCTAGCATGGATCGTTATCGCATTCCTTACCTCTACTGCTGGATTTATGTTGCTGCGTCTGAAGAAAGGTTCGTTCTCTGGAAGACTGATCATCCTAGCTGTGTTCGGCATGGTTGTCTATTCATTCCTAGACCAAGGGCTGCTGATTGCAATGGATGTGTTGACTGGAGTAGGTTACAACTTCACAGTTCAAGAGATATGGGAAGACATGCTTGAGCCTCTAATGTGGATCGCAGTACTGTGGGTTACTACCACTATTGTTCGTGCTGTACAGGCAAGACAAGCCCAATCTGAAAGATACTGGGGTATCTAATCAAGAGTGGAATACCACTTCGTGCATGCACTGCGGGCATGTTACCTTGATTGGCCTAATGTCTGGTATACCAAGTGGTGCTGAACAAGCTGGACACATTATTGCTTGATTGACTTGAGATTGATTGGCCTGGCCTCTAGCAGAGGGGTCGTACTTCATTCGATACTGGTCAGGATTATCGATGTAGTTGGGTCCAGTGTTGACTGGTTGTGCATTTTCTAAGTCCACCAATTCCTTGCTTGCAACCGGGTCAAAATCTGCAACCGGATTGGTCGCTTGTTGCTGTGTAGCTCCTGCCTTGTATGCAGCGATTTGAGATTCAATTTCAGCCAACCCAACCCCGTGAGTTCTGCTTACAGCATCCATCTCTAACATTTGGTCGTAGCCCGATAGACTTGCTAGACGGGCTAGTACATCTTGTGGAAGCGCCATGAAAGTGCGTTGACCTCATTCCCATTGAAGGTTCGTTCTGACTGCATCTCCATACACCGGTTCTAGTTGTGAGCAAGTTTCAACAACATCTCGACGGTGGGTTAGCCATGGCGAACTCTCCTCGGTTATGGGCTAACCCTCCGGGTAACTCGCCACTCCCATTGCCTTCGCAGCCGATGTTTTTCACGTCTGCAGAGTTAAGCGAAATGTCATTCCCAGCAATGCCCGAAACAGATAGTTTGGACTTGAACGGTCTGAAAGATTATGTTGGGAAATTCACGCTAGAGAACGGAAAGAGGGTCAAAGACATTATTGATTTGGAAAAGCGAAGGCCCTTGCTAATTGTTGGAGAATTAGCTAACCCGTATCGGCTTTGTGACCTAATGGCTCCAGACATGCCAATCATTCCGGTTAGGCTAGAAGGGATATGCAGAACATGGGCTGATAATCTGGACGCTAGAGATATTCAACCGGGTATTCACCATGTAACATTGGCGAGATCTCCGGGGTGGTGGGAACGTTCTTTCATCACTTTGCTAGAGTTGCCCGACATGAAGAAATTAGTTGCTTGGCTTGATGGTGCATTTTCTAACACATGGGCTCCTAAGCGCCTTGCTGAGGGTTTAATCAGATTAGAAAACGACATAGAATTAATGCCTCCTAAATTGGATGAAATTTCCTGGGATGGTATTGAAGAAAAGGTCGAAGTTAGCACGCCTGCGCCCAATGGCCCTGCTCTAGATTTGTCGACAATAATGGTGCCAATCAACACCCGTTCAGGCTGCTACAATAGTCGAGGGAGAGTTATTCGTTGTGCACACTATCCTCAAACAGAATTCCATGACAATCTCTTCAGAAGAGGTTCGTCATTCAAATGGGATCAAATCCTAGACTTCTTGTGATTCAATAATCCTAAGTTGGATAGGACTCAATCAGTTTGTGAATTGGAACAAAAATTGCCACATTAGTTGGTAAGTTTCGATGCCAGCAACCTCTTCTGGCCAACCGTGTCCTCCAAACTCTAGACCGTAGTGTTCCACTAATACACCATATGAACATTGACTGTGAACGATGTGTTCCACGTCTAAGTGATAATGTGAATTTTCGTCTTGACAGTCTGACTTATCAGCCCAGTAGTCGATCATTCCAGGAATGTTACTCATCGTCCCAACTCCCTCATGTTCTCCGTCTTTCCAATCCCAGTCTTCATCATAATCTATGAGAAGGTCTAGTTTGCCATGTATGTGCATCACTCCCATACTGCCGTAAAGATTGCAAGTTTCTGGGCTCACAGGCATTGTTCCTGCAAACGATGCAACTGCAGCAAATTTGGAATTCAGTTGGCATGCTATTTCGTAAGTGAACATCGAACCCAGTGAATAACCAACTGCATACAGCCTATCCTCGTCGATGCAGTAAGATTTTGAGAGCTCGTTTACAATTGCTTCTGAGAAATCATTGTCATCCCTGGATGTTGCTGCTGAGTTGAGGAACCACTCCCCTTCTTCTGCAGTCCTATCTGCTTCGGCAATCACATATGCCATGATGAATTTCTCCTGTTCTGCTAGAGCATCGAATTCATCTTGTTGTGGGAAATCTTCCTCTGCGCCGCCGCCGCCATGGAAAGCCAAAACGATTGGCAGCATTGTTCCAGCTTCTGAACTTGGCACAGTTAGTCGGAAATACCTGTCAACTCCATGCGCAGGAATTGTTGTCATTGACTGTAAGACGGGTTCCGAAGGCATCAAGCACGGATTTTCAACCTCAATTAATTCCTCTGCTTGGATTTTTTTCTCTTCTATGGCCTCTTCTACACATCCTGTCAGGGGGAAGGTCAGCAAGACCATGACGATTAGGTATACCATAGTCGACTTGGCCATATTATTACCAATCCAAAAATTGTTATTAATTTTACTTCACAGTTCATCGCAAACTCGGGGACCCCGGGCTTTCCCTCTTTGAGTCAATATAGTGCGCAGTGCTATTACAACACATGAATGGAAGGGGTTCACAGAAAAGTGCGAGACTTGAGCGTCTGAAGATGGAAATTACAGAATATGTTTCCAGAAACCCAGGATGCTCTGCAGCTGATATTGTAGATCATCTCTCAAACACATTGAGAATGAGAAACCACGGATTAACATCTAGGAAGGTCGGATTCTTCATTCCTAGGTATCTGAAGAACATCGTTGGATTCCAACTTGACCGCTCAACAGGCAAGAGAATCTACAGCGTATCCTGAAAAGGTCAAATCGCTGTTGGTAATGGGGTGCTTTGATGAGCGCCCCTGAAGCGGATGACCTTTGGCCGTCTTTAGACGAGTCAATCGGACGTCAACCTTGTTTTCCAAGTGGTCCTGTTTGGTCGGTTTTGCCTACACTGAAAGGTCAGATGGCAGATATGCTTGCTGATGTAGGCGAACTAACAAGAGAAGGAGTTAGTATCGATTCTTCCAAAGGCCCTGTCCATATTCACGATAGTGCCACAATCGAGCCCTCTGTCCATATCATTGGACCTGCGTATATCGGACCTTGTGCAGTTATTAGGCACGGAGCTTACATCCGAGAATTCTCTTGGATTTGCGGCGGCGCATTGGTTGGCCATGCAAGCGAAGTCAAACACAGTGTCCTTCTTCCAGGTGCTAAAGCGCCGCATTTCAATTACGTTGGAGATTCGGTGTTAGGGCCGGATGTTAACCTCGGAGCAGGAGTCAAGCTTTCCAATCTTAGAAACGATGGTGGAGAAGTCCACACTCGTGTTGATGGTGAAAGATTCGCTACTGGTCTGCGAAAATTCGGTGCAATATTGGGCGAAGGGTGCCAATTGGGCTGCAACGCAGTAACTAATCCGGGCGTAGTGCTAGGCCCAAGATGCATGGTTATGCCTAATACTACGGTAACAGGAGTTCACTCCTCCGATTCTACAATTGGGTGATTTCATGCTATTCGGCACTGATGGAATCCGTGGCGAAGTTGTAGATTCTCCAAGCAATGACGAAGATGCAATTTCGTATCTGGTAGATGATCGTAAAATCTCTCCAAGACTGTTGAAACTGGTTGGCGAGGCCCTTTCTAGGAATGTTTCTGTGGGCTCTAAGGTAATCATTGGATGGGATAATCGCCCAAGAAATCTCGAACTGGTTGCATCATTAACAACCGGATTGCATTTGGGAGGATGTACTGTAATCCATGGTGGGATTTGTGCAACGCCTGGCTTGCACAACGCTCTGCTGGAAACAGGTTCTGCACTGGGCTGCATGATTACTGCTAGTCACAATCCCGTTTCAGATTCCGGTATCAAAATCTTTGACTCCTCTGGATTCAAAACTAGTCCGTCACTAGAAAAAGAAATCTCAGAGTTGGTAGTTCAACTAGCTGCAGAAGAAAGAGAAGTGGACGAAAGTGAACTCTCGGATTTATCAAAACCCGATTCGTGTTTCGATGCCGATTTGGCACATCAAAATCTGCTAGTTGTGAGATTGGCCGAGTTCTGTGGGATGTTCGCACCGCCATCTCTTGAGAAGATTTTCATCGATTCATCCAAGGGTGCAGCAAGTGAATGGCTGTCAGATTTTCTTGGCAAAGCAGGCATTGAAGCAGAGGAAGTTTCCACTCAAGCCAATGCGTTGAATGAAAACTGTGGGGCAGGAGAATTTAGCCCCACTGATTCTTGGACATGGGAAGAAGCGGCAAAAGATGAGCATGTGCTCATCAACTCGCTGCAGAGAACTAGTGCTGGCAAAATCATCGCTGCTGCATTAGATGGAGACGGCGATAGATGCCTATTCATAGAATCTACAGAAACTGGCTGCAGAATTGTTGATGGCGATGAAATGGCAGACCACATACTTCGCTCGGCCAATGGTGAATGGCACTTGGCTGCAAGCATAGAATCCGATTTATCCCTAATCTCGTCGCTAGGTCGACTAGATGCTGAGGTGCTATTTTCTCAAACTGCGGTTGGAGATAGGTGGCTATCTCATGCGCTAAAATCGTCTGACTGCAATATTCTAGGCGTGGAAGATTCGGGGCACTTGGTGATGGCTTCTCCTCATCCGCAAGGTGGGAGATGTCTCGTCGGAGACGGAGTCGCTAGCATGCTAGCTGTCCTGTGCGCAGTGGCCTGCGAAAAGAGAGCTCCCGCTTTTGCGAAAGGATTCAAACGCAGGGTTTCAATTTCTCCTTCCAACAGATCCAGATGGACTGGAGAAAATGATTTAGCGAATACTGTTGAATTCATCGCTAACAAAAAATTGGGTGAAATGAAGCGCAGTGGTTTGGTTGGAGAAGCGAACCTAATGTTGCTTGAACTCGATGGTATTTCTTTAGGAATTCGAAACTCTGGTACACAAGCCAAAACAAATGTCTCGCTAAGAGTTGCTTCTGGAAAGGATTATTCCAATGCATTGGAAGCAATGGAAAAAATTATCCTGACATTGCGCGAACAATTGTTCGACTAGGTATTGGCTAATTCGGCCTCAAACTTTTGACCTAACCAAGTGACTAATCCGAGTAATACTGCTGTTGCCATCAACATAATCAGTAGCATTAGAGATGTTGCCCCTGATAGCATGAGGATGCCTGCAACAATCCATGCTAAAATTAAGTCAAGAGCACCAAGTACTCTCCATCCACGGCGCAATGTAATTACACCGATTAACCAAGATGTTGTTGATACAACCAGCATCAGTGTCATCATCAGTACTGTCGTATGTTCATAGTGTCCAAATGCGCCAGAAGGTATCAGCAAATGTCCTACCCATAGACCAGAAGAAATCCAGATTTGCTTATCACTAATTACACTGTATATTGATGAGACTAGCCCTATGGTGCCTAGAACTATCATGAATATTGCAGTGGTTCCATCAAGAACTGAAATCCATCCTCCCAAGGCATTCCAACTGATTGGCAAAAACAGGGCTAGGCCAACCGGGACTGCGGGTTGAAGCCATTTAATCGAGTTCTTTAATGCAAAAATGCTAGCAAGAATTCCTGCAATTCCAAATGAAATCGCTATTGCCATTACTGCCCATGAAACCCGTCCAATCGCTCCTCTGTGGTCTCCTAATCCGCGCTTGATTCTTTCTGATTCAACCCATTCAAATAATAATACGGCCACAACCAAGAATACCTCCAAAGAAATTACTGGTACTATCCAGGACAACTCATCACTGAATGTAGGAATTAGCTGGATACTATCTACTCCCATTAAAGAAGTGAGAAGTCTTGAAGCAAGCAAAAGAAGAACAATTCCCTCCAGTACCGAAGGTATTCTCAGTCCGAGATCTTTTCTTCCAAGTAGTGAAATGGATGCTAAAATAATCAGGGCTACGAGTAGTACGAGTATTTCCCACTGATATTCCTGAGTTACATTCGCATCACCAAGCCTTCCTGCGATTTGGATGAGAGTTAAACCGGCCATTGTAATGGCAACAGGAGATTCAATCCCCATAATATCTGGAAGTTGTAAGTTAACTTGGTCTGCTCTCCAGCGAGCGATTCCAATAAACAGGACGGAAACGAATGAGGATACTGCAATTGCAGGTAGCGATTCTCCACTGGTCCAAGCAAAGAATACGCCTACTAGAATTGTCACGATGATGAATGAAATCACTATCGTTGGTTTGTGATGGATATCGCCGACAACCAGGTCATAATCTCCCGATGAAGAGCGGCGAAGTGAACGCTTTTTCTGCAATTCAGACAACTGGAGCAATTCAGCATCAATCATCTTGATTTGCGAACCTTCACTCTCTTGCTCAACTTGTGATTTCAATTCTTGTCTTGCGAGATATTTCTCCAGTCTTTCGTCGCGCTGAGATACTTGTTTCAAGCGCGACCTGATTTCTCCTTGTGCCGACAGCCATGCCCCCGTAACTATGAAACTGATTCCAGCAAGGTACAACGTCATATCATCCTCAAGGCTGACCGATGCTAGGCCGACTGTAACCAAGACTGCTATGCTAGCAACAGCGGATGGAAGAAGTCTCTCAAGTGTCGATGCTCTGGGCAAATAAAGCCCAACAACAGTGGAAATTGCAGCAAAGCTGGCTAGCCTAAGATTAGCAATGTCAGACGGGAATTTGTCACTGTGTGAAAGAATTGATGACAGCGGTTCATCCAATCCAATAATCATCAACATAATTGCGATGAAGCCTAGTACAATCGAGATTAGATTGCCTGGCATCAATGCTTGGTGAGAGAGTTTCTCTCCTTCCATCAATCGCTTTGCGTTTATCTCAGACCAACTAATGATAAGAACCGATGAAATTCCAAATAAAGCAATCCATATTGCGCCGAAACCAAATCGCCACTGAAGTACTAAAGCGGCAATTGCCCAAGATACGAGAATCGTTCTCGGGGTACCTTGGTGCCTGTCCATACGCATAGCAATCGAGTGATAAATCAGCAATAGTCCCATCACTGAAATCACTCCATACGAAGGTACAATTCCAGGGCCTGTGATGAATAGCATCGAACAGATAATTGTAATGAAACTGATATTCCACAATCTCATCATTCCACTATCTCTCATTCTTGCACTCAATTCTGACATTCCAACTAAACGGCCTGCAAGATTTACTCCACTTTCACCGAGCTTGAAATTAAGTGGGATTTGAATCAATAATAACGCAATCAAGTAAATCGAAACATCGTGTTCAGAGAAATTCATTGGCAGGATATCAACAGAAATCAATCTCCCTTCCAAATTGCTGACAAATAATACAAGCCAAAACCACGGTGCTAAAGTCGCAGTTCCTGCTAAGGACGGAGAATCTCTTTGTATTGCAAGGAATGCAAGGCCTATCCAAACTACAGCTTGGCATGCCAACAACACTCTTGCCATACTAGTCTGGTCTGCTGGGATTAACAGCGTTAGCAAAATTACAATCACAATAGAGCCGATCCACAATACATGGTCGGAAACCGCATGCTGGTGATTCAGAATCGCGAAAGTGGTAATCGCTGCACTGAAAACCGCATATATCGACCATGGTTCGGAAAATGGAGCATCAATTACGCCTCTAACCATCAATATCAGAATTGCCAGTAGCACAGGTGCTGGCCAAAGCGCATAGCGTTGCAATCGCTGCCAACTCTCGCCTCTGACCACGAGATAAGAAGGAGTAAATGCGGATAGAAGTAGAATCAACTGTGCAAGAGCATAACCTGTTTCAAGACGATTTGAAGCAATTGCAAGTAAAGCTCCAATCATTCCCAATCCTACAGATACCGACCAAAGGCCTGGTTTTCCAAGGCCCATCGCTTTGAAAGCTGAGGAAAACCAATTCTCTGCCTTTGCAAATCTAGTAGCTGTAACTGCATTTATTCCAGTCACACCAAACATCAACAAGAACAGAAGTAATTCATCATTGAAGGGTTTAATTTCAATTCCAAAGATAACCCAATCATTACTGATTGCATGAAGACCAATCCACAGATAAGATACTGCAATTCCAAGAGATGCAAGGTTTCCTGAACTTCTGAGATAAGCCAATCCATGGAATAGAAGCGTACCTATTCCAATCATTATCGCTACTCCTTCTTCACCATATGGCCCACCTGCGGCTGAACCAATTGCGAGTAGTACCAACGTTGCTTGAGTAGCGATAGCATCTTCATCGTGATATTGTGCTATTGCAATATTGAGAGTGACCAAACCAAGTAGTGAGGCGCCCAATTCTGTCTCTCCAATCCATTCCCATGCATACATTGAGATTGCTAAACCATACAGGATTTTCATAGAGATAATAACCCAAGTTACGCCCAACAAATGCATTCTTTCTTGGGGAATCCAAATTTGACCAAGCCACATTCCAAAGCCAGCCATCAAGAATAATCCAATCGCTGAAATCGTGTGGCTAAAGATTGGCGAGGTTCCTACGATTGTGCCGATAGCAGACCAGACTACAATCATAGAGATCATTAATCCATAATGCAGCCTCTTCTCTCCTTCCATAGCGTATTCTGTTACGCTATCCACTTCCGGAGCATCATCAACTGTACCGTCTCGATTTATTCTGCTTGGAGCATCGCCACGCGAGAAAATCTCCGCAACCTCTCCTACGGCAACATCGATTTCTTTTTCCTGAGTTTCATCTGCCTCTTTTGGCGCTTCTTCCTCGACCACTGATTTAATCAAAAATTTGTCAAGGTTGACTCCTGAATCGGTTTCAAAATTCCTCTTGGAGAGGATTTCGTCTTCAGATTCCTTCTCCATTGATGGGGCACCATTTGAATTGGCTTTCAATATCACCCTTCACAGATTGAATTAGGATTGTATTCGCGCATTTTTTTGAAGATGCCAACCGCAAGGGACAAAGAGGGCCCGCGGGTCGACAGTGCATGGCCGATGCTGTGGGTGCCCCTTCAGGCGACCTATCTGAGAGCGGCATCGATACCGATGCCACAATTTATTGGAACTTGGATAACATCACTCTCATCGACCTAGCTGTCGAGAGAAATGAAGGTTATTTGACATCTGAAGGAGCATTGGTTACTGAAACCGGTGAGAGAACTGGGCGTTCCCCTAACGACAAATTCATTGTTGATGAGCCAACAACAAACCAAGATGTCAATTGGGGAGATGTGAACATTTCAACCGATGAATCCGTGTTTAACAGATTGAAGGGTCAAGTCATCGAATATTTGTCGCAAAGAGATTCTTTGTTCGTTCAAGACCTATACTGCGGCGCTGAAGAAAGTGAGGCTTTGCCGATTCGGGTAATTAACCAGAATGCGTGGCACAATGCATTTGCAAGAAATATGTTCGTACGACCGAGCGCTGAACAATTGGAAAGCCATGTGCCACAATTTACAGTCTACCATGCTCCTCATTTCGAAGCAAATGATGACGCTTTGAATTCACAATGCTTTGTTATTGTAAACTATCAACTCGGTGAAGTAATCATTGGAGGTACTAGGTATGCTGGCGAAATCAAGAAATCTATTTTCAGCGTCATGAACCTCATTCTACCAAAGAAAGGTATCCTTCCTATGCACTGTTCTGCTAACACAAACGGCGAGAACACTGCAATTTTCTTTGGCCTGTCTGGTACTGGAAAAACGACTCTATCTGCTGATCCTAATCGTGCTCTAATCGGTGATGATGAGCACGGCTGGGGAGCAAATGGAGTATTCAATTTCGAAGGCGGTTGCTATGCTAAACTCATCAACCTGTCAGAAGAGGATGAGCCGGAAATCTTCGCTACAACTCGACAAAAAGGAACTGTCCTAGAGAATATCGTTGTCAATTCTGAAGGCATTCCAGACTTCTTTGACACTAGCAAGACTCAGAATACCCGTGGCTCATATCCAATTGAAGCGATTGAAAACAGAACTCTGGATAGCAAAGGGGGACACCCGCAAAACGTAATTTTCCTAACTTGCGATGCATTTGGAGTTCTTCCTCCTATCAGCAGATTGACTTCTGCACAAGCTGCTTACCACTTCATCTCGGGCTACACTGCAAAGGTTGCTGGAACTGAAATTGGAGTTACTGAGCCGCAGGCAACATTCTCTGCATGTTTCGGTGAGCCATTCATGCCAATGCACCCAGGAGTCTACGCTGATTTACTATCTAGCAAAATGGCTGAACACGGTTCTACTGCTTGGCTAATCAACACCGGATGGTCTGGTGGCGCTTATGGTGTTGGAAGCAGAATGAAAATCAAGTACACTCGTGCAATGTTGAATGCAGCCATGGACGGCGCACTCGACAATGTTGAATACGTAACCGATGAAAGATTCGGTTTTGAAATTCCTAAATCGTGCCCTGGGGTTCCTTCTGAGGTATTGATTCCTAAGCAAACATGGAGTGATGGTGATGCTTACGATGCCACTGCTGACAAGTTGGCTGCTATGTTCAATGAAAACTTCGAAAGATACTCCGAGGGTGTTTCGGCCGAAGTTAATGCTGCTGCTCCGGCCCTAAATTAAGCAAAATGTGCACTGTCGTGCATCATGGCCTAAAACCGTAGTTTGATAGCGAACCAGTGGCAGGGGTACTACGTGAGGGCCATGCGTACACGTACAATCCTTCTTGCCAGCCTGATGATAATGATGTCCATGACTCCGCTAGTTTCAGCGGATTATGAGAAGGGAATTGAACAAGGAAAAGAGTTCGATGAGTCGCCGATTTTCGACCTGCCTGCAAAGACAATCGATTCGGTTGGACCAAGAATTGACACCGGCGCATCGGGTCGCGCTCCATGTAGCACTGTACAAACAGATGCTGGCTCAGCAGGAGATGCAGGAAACACCAGTACAACAGCAAAGAGCTTGGGTACCGACCCTACAAACGGTCCAAGTGGAGTAACTGGTTGCGTAGATGCAAACGATCCTGAGGACATGTACAGCATTACTACGACTTCGGGCAAGGAAGTCGACGTTGAACTCGTTGTTCCAACAGGCGCTGACTTTGACCTGTACTTAGTGGATGCAACCAAGTCCACATTCTATGATTACTCCGAATATAATGACCCTCTAGAGCAAGTAACCACTGGCGGTACTGCGCTGGAAGGAAATGCTACAACATTCTATGTTTGGATCAATGCATACAGTGGAGATGGTACCTACACATTGCGAGTTTGGACCAACAATTCGACACCTAAACCAGATATCACTGTCTCAATGGTTGACATCCCTGTCAAGGCACAGGCAGGAGACACTGTTACTGTGAACTACACTGTAGAAAACTTAGCAAACAACTCATCTGCAACAACCGGGGCATTTGATGTGTTCTTCATCCTTTCAACCGATACAACCTACGATTTCGCTGATGAATTACTTGATGATGTATCCAATGAAGCTGATTTGGGCGCTGGTGCAACAAGAACTACCTCAATGAGTATTACTCTTCCATCCAATTTGACCAACGATTCCTATTACTGGCTAGTCTGGGCCGATGGGTATGGAAACATTACTGAAAGTAACTCGTCCAACAATAACATGTGGTCATCTGGAGTAATGGTTGTCGGTAATGATTGTACAGACCTCTTGGGTGGTACACAAAATGATGGTGGCCTTGGAGCGGATGCAGGTAATGATGCTGCTAATGCTTCCAATATGGGTAGTAACGTAACCTCGTCATACACTGGTTGTATGGATGGTGCTGATGGTGATGACGTCTATGCCTTCGACGTACCTGCAGGGTATTTCCTCGAAGTCGAACTAGATGCGGAAGACCAAACCTCAGACCTTGATGTGTTCATCCACTATTCCAACGGTTCAGAAGTTGACCGAGGATACACCTCCTCATATCCTGAAACTGCTACTGTAAAATTAACAGATTACGAAGGAGTTGGCGGAACATATTACGTCAATGTATCTCACTATTCCGGAGTTTCAAATTACACTCTCGATGTTTGGACCAATCAAAGTATTCCTGCACCAGACTATACTATCGATACTGTAACTAGTGCTGGAAGTGGGCAGCCAGGAGACATGTTTGATGTTACAGCAGTTCTAGAGAATGAAGGGACTGTGGACGGAGTTTCAAGCGTGGAATTGACTGTAATTCTTTCAGTGAACACTGGCGTAGACTGGTATGACCATGAAATCGGTTCCACAACCACTAGTGGAATCCCAATTGATACAAACACTAGCGTGACCATCAGTTCTACAATTCCAGCAGATATCGTGGAAGGCGGATACTACCTCTACGTGGTAGTTGACCAAGACGACCTAATTCTTGAGAGAGATGAGGATAACAATCAACAAACCCGAACCGGACAATTCACTGTTGGAAATGCAGAAACGTCGTGTGCAACTCAAAATGATGCTGGAATGGGTGGCGATGCTGCCAACAACTCAGCAGGTGCTTTCGATTTAGGAAACTATGCTGATGCGGAATACCGCGGCTGCATTGATTCGAGCGACACTGCAGACCATTACACAATTACTATTGGCGCAGGTCAGAATCTGAATATCACTCTCGTCGACCCACCGTCTGGTGCTGTAAACCTTGCATTGCTGGACTCGAATGGTGCTGAAGTAGATTCAGACATTGGTTTGTTCTCAGATTCTGAAGTTACAACCGTTGGCACTTCTAGCGATGGCGTGGCTGGAACCTACACAATCATGGTAAACCGATCAACAGTATTTTGGGAATCTGGCGGAGCTGGAACATACAGACTTCTCATTGGAACCCCAGCAGGATATGATGCACCATTCACATGCGTTGGCCATTCCGATGCTGGAACAGGCACAGATGCTGGAACAGATATGACGAATGCTATTCCACTCGGATCAAACCCATCGATGATGGGGCAAGGCTGCTTGGATGGACAAGACTCCTCTGACGCATACCAATTCAATCTTGAAGATTACAACAACATCAACGTGATGTTCTCACCAGATATGGGTTCACCATTCACTGCAAATCTATACGATGAAGAAAGCAACATGGTTGCTGGTTGGAATGGTACAGAATGGATGTCAATGGGCGATTCAGAATATGAAGGACAGGACGGAATGTTCACTCTAGTTATCGACTCTGCTGGAGGAGAGGGTTACTACAACATCTCAATCAATTCCATGCCTCCTGCACCTGCTGACCTTGCAGTCAGTAACCTATCATGTGGTGCAGAAATGGTTAGCAATGAGGAATTGTTCTATTCATTCGAAATACACAACTTGCGTGGTCCTGCAATTGGAGATTTCAATTGGAGTCTAGATTTAATTGATGAAACCGGAGCGGTTGTAGAACAAATTGATTCGTCAGCGATGAGTACATACTCAACATATGGACAATTAGTTCTTGAAAGAGCATCATCAACATTCATCGATGCAACTACTGCATCGGGAACCTATTCTTGTCATGTAATGATCAACATGGACCGTGCTGTCGACGAGGTTGAGCTCATCAACAATGAAATGATGGGAGACAATTTCACTGTTCAAAACGAAGAAGAATTGTGGGCAAACGACGTTGATAGAGACGGTTACAACACCACAGATACTGGTGACGGAATCGTTGACGATTGTCCTGACAAGTACGGAGAGAGTTGGGGAGACCGCTATGGCTGTGCCGACCTAGACGGAGACGGTTGGTCTAACCTAAACGACTTCTCTCCACTGGATGAAAGCCAGTGGGTTGACGAAGATGAAGATGGATTTGGAGACAACAGCTCTGGATACCTAGGAGACCAGTGCCCAGGCGTAGCAGGTGTCGAAAATGGAGAAGGCGGAGATGGATGTCCGCCACCATTTGTCGATACTGATGGTGATGGCGTCCAGGATTCTGATGATGATTGTGACTCTACTCCTGCGGATGTAGTGATTGATGAGAACGGTTGTGAAGTTGATACTGACGGCGACGGTGTAGTTGATTCAATGGATGATTGTCCAGCAACCGCAGTTAACGTAACTGTCGACTCAGTCGGTTGTGAAGTAGTCGACAACAATGGCGGCGGTACTGACAACAACGGTGGAACTGACAACGGAGGAGGCACTGACAACAATGGTGGTTCAGGAACCGGAGACGGTGGAGAAAGCACTGATGACTCTGCGGAAGGCAGCACTGATGTTGTGATGATTGGAGGGGTCGGTTTCGGTGTTGTAATTATCATTCTACTAACCTTCTTGATTGTTAGAAAGGGTCGTGGAGGCGATGGCCTTGCTGGAGATTCATACGCTAACGCAGCGTTTGAACAACCGATGGGCGGATTAGCCGCTGCAGACCCAAGTATTACCCCAGAGCAGTTGCAATACGAACAGCAACTATTGGCTCATGGTTACACAGCAGAACAGGCAAGAGCATATGCTGACCAGCATTTCCGCCCTTGGCTTAACCAATGATTAGACAATAGCAAGGGTCATCAACGGGCTTCGCCTAGACCATGTTATGACAGACGTCATTATGCAGACAAGTGCCGGTGAAATCCGAATTAGGCTATTTACCGGTGAAGCCCCAGATACGACCGCTAACTTCCTTCGACTAGTTGACGATGGATACTACAACGGACTACACTTCCATAGAGTGATTGAGCAATTTATGATTCAAGGTGGTTGCCCACATTCCAAAGACCCTATGAGTCGAATGGCTGGAACAGGTGGCCCTGGATGGAAGATTCCTTGCGAGCCTAGCGCTCTATCCTTGAAGCATGACCGCCCCGGCGTTCTCTCAATGGCTAATGCTGGCCGCAACACAGGTGGATCGCAGTTTTTCCTAACCACCGTTGCAACCCCGTGGCTAAATGGTAACCACGCTGTTTTCGGAGAAGTTGTTGATGGAATGAACGTCGTTAAGACAATCGAAGGCTGCAGAAAACTTCCTGGAGACAGGCCTGCGCAACCTCAACAAATCATCTCAGTTACCAGAGCATGAGGTGAGATGGTGGTCGGCCTCGCCATTCACGGTGGAGCTGGCGGCGACGGTCCGTGGAAAGGTCCAACAGATTTGGATCCACAACGTATAGCATGCATGCAGAGCGTTCTAACGACAGTAGGTTCAATGCTACAAGACGGTATTGATGCACTAGAAGCTGTTACTATCGCTGTTGAAATGTTGGAGAATGAACCACTATTCAATGCTGGAATCGGTTCAGTTATCGCAGCTGATGGAAGTGTTACAATGGATGCAAGTATCATGCGTGGTAGTGATGCTGCCGCAGGTTCAGTTGTCAATGTAAAAAGAATCAGGCATCCAATTCGTGCTGCAAAAATGGTCCTTGACAATAACTGGCCCGTTATGTTGAACGGGGCTGCTGCTGATAACTTTGCGATCAAAAACGGCGTTGAAGAGGTATCGCAAGAATGGCTGACCACTGATTTACGTCAAGCCCAATGGAAGAAGTGGAAAGATGCGAAATCAAGGCCTGGTTCGACCGATGAAGATGATGAGGCTATACTTGACCACGATGGCGAGGGGATGGGAACTGTCGGTGCAGTTGCCATAGATTCGAAGGGCGTTCTTGCCGCTGCAACAAGCACTGGCGGGATGACTGGAAAACCGGATGGAAGAATCGGAGATACCCCCATTATTGGCGCTGGAACATGGGCAGATAACAGAGTTGCAGTTTCGTGTACTGGTGTTGGTGAAGCCTTCATCAGAACTTGTGCGGCGCACGAAGTCGCTACTAGAGTAAAAGCGGGAGATTCACTTGCAGATGCCTGTGGAAATATGCTGGATATGGTCGCACCGCTAGGTGGTAGAGGCGGAGTTATAGCCGTCGATTCGAAAGGCAATATCGCTATTCCATTTCAGACAATGCTGATGTATCGAGGCTATTGGAAAAATGGCGAAGTTATGACTGGAATAGGACCAGATTTATCTTCGCATTGAGTTGTAAAGTTCCAAATCATGTTGATTGGATTCTTCGATTTTTATTTCGCTTGGCGGCTGGAATTTCTTTTTCTTCAGGTAATTAAACAACCTGAACCACCTAAGTTTTGCAAACAAAATCATGGCCCTCTTTGAATCTCCAAATGTAGGATGAGTGGTGTCGCTTTCCTTAGGCCATCCAAGTTCGTCTAAGGCTTCCATGCCGTCTTCAGCGACAATTACATGGTCGAACAATTCGAGGTTGGATTTCGCTTTATTGGAGTCTAATTCTCCGCGTGCGAAGATTTTGGTATAGTATTCAGGAGAAGAATGAAGGTGGCCTTCTGCAAGATATTCCTGGTATGATGCGGCTTTAGTCCACATCCAATAGTGGTCATAATTGTAATTTGAAACCAATCTCTTGATTGGGTGCCTAAGGCACGTCAACATGGTGACTCTCTCGTCCTTGGCCAGAGTTTCATAATCTGGCCCGCCCCATTCACATGCAACAAATGTAACTCCTTTCTCTTCACATTCGTCTATGAATGACGTCAACTCACTAGAGTTCATTTTCCACAAAGGGATTACTTCGCCATTATTGACTGGGTTGCCATTCTCGTGGTTTGGCCAAAATGTCTCGCCGTTGGCCATCGCTCGTCTAATCACATAAGTTCCAGCTGCTTTGTGCAGATGCTGGAACCATACGAGGCGGTAAGCGGCCATTATTCTCTGCTCGAGATTCTCACCTTTGACGCTTACTAGAGGGAAAGGGACATGGACGGTCGGCTATGCCGTATGTACATGGGAGAGGTACGAATAGAAGCTGACACCATGGGTGAACTGGAAGTTCCTGCCGACCGGTACTACGGATGTCAGACCGCTAGGTCTCTAATCAACTTCGATATTGGTGATGACAAAATGCCAAGAGGTGTCATACGTGCCTTTGGCATACTAAAACAGGCTGCAGCGAAGGTTAATTCTGATTTAGGACAATTAGATGGAAAGGTTGCAAAACTCATTATTTCTGCTGCTGAAGAAGTAATCAATGGGGAGTTAGATGACCATTTTCCGCTGAGGGTTTGGCAAACGGGTTCCGGTACACAATCTAACATGAATACCAATGAAGTCATTGCAAATAGGGCCATTGAAATGGCTGGCGGAGTTCTTGGGTCCAAGTCCCCGGTTCATCCAAATGACCACGTGAATCGTGCTCAGTCATCGAATGATACTTTCCCTACAGCTATGCATATTGCAAGCGCTGAAGCATTTACTAGCGAGCTAATCCCTAGTTTGGTTTTACTAAGGGATGCTCTTGCAAAAAAATCAGATGAGTGGTCAGATATTGTGAAAATAGGCAGAACGCATCTAATGGATGCTGTACCTCTCACACTTGGACAAGAAGCGAGTGGGTGGGTTGCTCAATTAGACGCAGATATACGAAGAGTTGAGTTCGCTTTGGAAGACTTGCATGAATTAGCATTAGGTGGAACTGCAGTTGGGACCGGGTTGAACACCCACCCAGAATTCGCAAATCGAGTTGCATCTGCAATTGCGTTGAAAACCAATCTTCCATTCGTTTCAGCACAAAATAAGTTCTCGCAATTAGCAGCACACGATGCGATTGTTGCCGCAAGTGGTGCACTGAACACATTAGCGGTAAGTCTGATGAAAATTGCCAACGACATTAGGTGGCTAGGTTCAGGACCAAGGTGTGGATTACAGGAACTCTCACTACCGGCAAATGAACCAGGCTCATCGATTATGCCGGGTAAAGTCAACCCAACTCAATCAGAAGCGATGACAATGGTTTGTTGTCAAGTAATGGGTAACCACACCGCAATAACAGTGGGTGGAAGCCAAGGAAATTTCGAATTAAATGTATTCAAACCGATGATGATTCACAACTTATTGCACAGTGTAAGGATTCTGTCTGACTCAATGCGAGCATTCAGAACAAAATGTGTTGAAGGGATTGAGCCCAATGAAGGAATGATCAAGAATCATTTGGAAAATTCGTTGATGTTAGTAACAGCGTTGAACAATCATATCGGTTATGACAAAGCTGCAAAGATTGCAAAAAAGGCTCACGAAGAGGGCACTACTCTTAGAGAAGCAGCTCTTGAACTAGGCTATCTAAGCAATGAAGAGTTTGACCAGTGGGTTAGACCAGAGGAAATGACTGGCTCAAATTAATCACTAGTCAAAAGTGGTTGTAAGATGAAAAATGACCCTTAACAGTCATAAGCGGAACGCACTGGCACCCGTTTACCTGTGAGAGCAGGATGGGAGAACTGGCAAGGGGGTTTCATCCGGGTGGGATATCCGCCCCCTTGCCAGCCTCCGCTGGTGGCTGCCGGGTCGTCGTCACCTTCGTCTACTCCGAGGAGTATCTTCCAGATCGTTGACGCCTTGTTGCCAAGACGCCTTCTTCCCAGCGGCCGGGTTTCTGTTCACCTTCCACCGAAGTGGTTAGCTCCCAGGGTGGTATCGATTCGTGCTTCCCGAAGGTCGCCTTCTTCTCTACCGGTTGCCGTTTCTTGCATTCCCACCGAAGTGTTCCTGTTCGATCCGGCGTGTCGTCCGTTTTCTGAAGCGAGCTTCAGATTCGGTTTCGACGTGGAGGTCCGTTTCCACCTGCTTCCGAAGAAGCAGGTGGCGCGGTTACCGTCCGTGGCGTCCGTTTTCAGTTCTGCTTCCCGAAGGTCGCTTTCCTGGCTCGGTTTCGCCGTGCCGTTATTTGTGACAGAGGTTGTCCCGAAGAACTGTTACTGCCACTCCTACCGGCGATGCACAGTTGTTGGTACTTCTGCAACTAGGTTGCAGCCCTCCCTGTACCACACTTCCCGAGGGTTGTGTGGTTGACTCTTTGCCGAAGCTTGGAGTCATCCTGTGGGCGGGGGAACTTACGGTCTCCGAAAAGTCCGTATCTTCCCTGGCGCCTCACTTGCTCTGTCTCCAGAGTTTGTGACCAACACTTTGCTCGGTTTGAGCAGGCCGGTTGGCAAGGGTCCCGGAGGCCTTCCGAGGAAGTCCTCCACCACTCCTTGTGGAGCGGCACTTTCTCCTTGTGGGGAGGAGGCAAATAAACTTTACGCTTATTTCGGCCCTTTTCCACCGGAAATGGGGGGTTGCGAGCAATATTTCCACTGCTTCCAATGGAGATTTTGTGCAATAAATAACACTATTTTCGCAAAGATCTGAGCCTAGCGGCGAGGGCAGAATTTCTACTATTTTCCTCGCCATTCTCCTGATTTGAGCGACGTTGAAATAATTCTCTTTCCCAGACCAAGATTTGGCCATCCTCAAATCCAAAAGCGATTCGATTTTCTGAATAATCAGAAACCCTAGAACGACTAGTTTCTGTTGAAACTATCAGTTCGCCTGAACTAGCCCTCACTTCCAGATATCCACGAATAGAATCCCACCGCCCACACCAATGCATATCATCAAAACCTGCAACTTGAGTTGTAACTTGAGGGCCACTAGCTGTCCAAATCTGAACTGAGCTTGGGGTTCTAGCGACTAGGTCTCCGTTATCCAATGCAGCAACAAAGCCTTGCTCGATACAGGTCATTGATTCGATTGAAGTGGATTCTTTGCATATTTGATCGCCATTGAATGATGATACTGTTCCGTCTGCATGACCGAACAAAATATTCTCTCGCCCTGACAGACCACACATAACCGGTGAAGTGCTAGGTAATTCTCTGTGTTCCCCGTCAACCAAAAGTCCACACCTTGGCCGACCAAGTGCCAAAATTAGATTTTCATTTGAATGCAAAAACCATGGTCTTTCATCCATACGTGTAACTTCAATCAATTCCCCATCTATTGAAAATTGCCATAATGCACTTTCCATGAAATCACCATGTTCAATATCATAAACGCTAGATGTTGCAATGACCTTGTTGTCATAGAATGCAAGTAAATCAGCTGAGCCTTCCAATGCATTACTCCAAAGAATTTCGCCCGATTTTACACAAGTAATGTGCAGGCCAGAAGTCACTACTACCAATTCCCCAATTCGGATGATTGCCTCAATTCTGTCTTCACATTGAGCAGACCAAAGAATGTCACCATCGCCATTCCACATCTTCAGAGAACCATCCCAGCCTCCGGCAATAATCGAGTCTTCCTCTAAGTCGATGGAGCTGACTGGCTGGCCTAAATCTCGAATCATCCAGGCCGCCTGAACCAAATCCATACATGGCCTAAACCGGATTGAGTCAATAGGATGTCGGCTTCAGGCTTCGAGGATTATGGACTTGCGAGGTACAGTGAATGTCAGGGCGAATGCCATTACTGAGAACAAGCAGGCACTATAGTAGTGTCCTGCAGTAAAGAACAC
The DNA here is from genome assembly GCA_022452125.1 of Candidatus Poseidoniaceae archaeon. GTDB lineage: Archaea > Thermoplasmatota > Poseidoniia > Poseidoniales > Poseidoniaceae > MGIIa-K1. The sequence continues at coordinate 3,689 of JAKURJ010000001.1, read as the reverse complement.
CAGAACACAAGATGTCTGAATCATTCCTCTAGAACCTTTCTTGATTCCAAAGAATGCGAAACCTGCAGAGATTAGTGCTAATCCAATCATCGCCCAGCCAATCATGATGTAAAACCCAGCTGCTGATTCATCGATTAGTGGGAATTCCATTTGCTCATCGAAGTAACTTATTGTCCTCACGCATGAGCCATCTGCGTAGTTTCCTTTGCACTCAACATCAGAAAACTCGCTGTTTTCTGGAACATCAAAATCGATAGTTGTAAAACCTGTTTTCTCGAAGAACGATGGTGGGTTCAAAATCAATCTATGCCTAACAGCATCATGCTTACCATCATCATTATGGCGTTTAATTTCGATAGATGTTAGACCAGGAGTTGCTCCTGTGAATTCGAAATAACCATTTTCATCAGTTACGGTTTCTAATGGCACATCGATAATCCCGTCAGCGGTTTTGTGCTCTAGCAATACTGTTGCATTTACCAGTGGCTCTCCACCCGAAGTAATTGTGCCAGAAAATTCAGCAGAATCGTGTGGAGCTCCCTGCGCCATTCCGTTTATCCATTCGTGTGGCCTTACCAGTCCAGATTCCGGATTAATGAAATCTAAACCATTAGCGAATCCAAGAGCGCATATTACGAAGACGAAAATCCCGATCATGCGCAAAACTGGATGCCCGTCTTCGCTTTTTATTTCGAATGCGACACCGCTTGATTGGAAAACCGGCTCTTCTTCGGGAAGAGAAGGTACATCCTCAAGCAGTTCGGACATGTTTAGGCCTAAGGGTCAGTCCTACTTGATAGAAATGCGTCCATTAGATTTAGAAATCAATTTCATCATCTCTGCTTTTCCGCACCAAAGAGTCAACTCAAGGCCATTCTTTTCAGTGACTATTCCCAAGTCGTATATCTGACTAACATAAGCCTCAGCACTGCGTTCATCATCATCTCCCTCTGAAACAACTAAGGTTGTTTTTGGCCCGTATAGAGAATACATTATTGATTCTCTCAACTCATCCATCCCCTGTCCATCATGAGACGATACAACAAGCGGTTCTGTCATCCCCATCGAGTTGACAATTTCGATTGCGGATTCGATATTTCCTCCAAGGTCGGACTTTGTCAATACAACCTTGATATTCATTCCAGATTCGTCCCCGCGCTCCAATACTTCACGGCGAGTCGTAGACAATTTTCTCTTGAACTCATCTGGTTCATCACTGCTGTCTACCACAAGTAACAGTAGGTCACACTGCAAGGATTCATCCAAGGTTGCATGGAATGCATCAAGCAAATCAGAAGGCAGTTCGTCGATGAAACCGATTGTATCTGCCAATAGAATTCTAGGACTCATTTCCATTCTGCCAACTGTCGTTTCCAAAGTTGAGAATAACTTATCTTCAACTAAAACCTGTTTTCCGGATAGTGCGAGGAATAGAGATGACTTTCCAGCATTTGTATATCCTGCAAGCCCGACGGTTCTAGCACCGCCTCTCGCTCTCTGACGTCTTCTTTCACTACGTGCCAGTGCATGCTTTCTCTGCTTTCTTCTTAGTTGAGTTAGCTCCCTAGATACCGTCTCTAGGACACCTCGAATCCCTTGCTGTCCTGCACCACCAAAACCAGCTCTCTCACCGGTTGTTTGTTGGTTGACCAACTCTCGAAGGACGCTGCGGTCGGCCAACAATTGAGCGATTCTAACCTGAGTTCTAGCCTCAACGCTACCTGCATGAGAAATGAATAGTGAAAGCAGTAGTCTTACTCTATCCCACACTTCCACTTGGACTGATTCATGAACATTCACTAGTTGTCTAGGAGATGCGTTTGAATGGATAATCACCAAGTCGACTCCGTGCCAAGGGTGGCCTTCGACTGCGCTGGAAATTTCATCAGCCACGTCTTGTAATCGGCCCTTTCCAAAATATGTCCTAGGGTCGTCATTCCCTTTTTGATATTGAATATCAACGATTTCGACACCCATTGTTTCGGCTAATGCAAGCAATTCTGCAGGGTTGCCATCCCTATGCATCAATACCGCCCTGCGGCCTTGATGATTAGTGCGAGCCTCGCCAAGAGCTACGCCACCAGTTCCTGCAAGGACCTGGATTGGCTCATCCATACACGTGCGAGAGGCACTTACTGAAAGAACCCTTGTGATATCGTAACGCTCATTGAGGGGATGCTGTAGTTCACTCCATGGCCGATAAGTGCTCAACCACCCTCGAGTGGCGCGGCTCTGCGGAAATCGGTGCTCGTTTGTCTAGCCTGATTCCTGAAGGATTCGACTATGAGTTAACAGAAGAAGGTGGCGAGTCAATTCTAGTAGTGAATGTCACTGCAGATAGTTTGGAAACACTAAGAGAATCGGTTGATAATTTGCTGACTATTTTCTCCGATCAAGATGAGTGAAGGTCGAGAATAACCGGAGCGTGGTCGCTTACTTCAAGCCCACCTTGCCTATCGATTTCTACCGATTTTGTCATTTCTTTTGCCGCATTATTTCCAAGGAGGTAGTCTATTCTCCATCCTCTATCCTTAGCTCGTGCCTGTCCTCGATTTGACCACCAGGAGTAAATCTTGGCGTCTGGGCCTACGTGCTCTCTAAACAAATCGTGCCAGCCATCACCTAGCAAATCGGTGAACCATTCTCTCTCATGTGGTAAGAATCCGCTTGATTTTGCGTTACCTTTTGCATTCCAAATGTCATTTTCAGTGTGTGCAATGTTGAGGTCTCCCGCTACAATTACTGGTTTATCTGAATCAAACATCGGTTTGATGAAATCTCTCCACTGTGCCATCCAGTCTTCCTTGTATCTCTGTCTTTCTTCTTTAGATGAGCCGCTTGGAAGATAGGTGTTGACTAGAGTGATGTCGCCATGCTGTGTTACAAGCACTCTACCTTCCGAATCTTCAGGGTCAAGGTTACCTTTCATGCCTCTGCCAAGTTCTTTCATTTCCACTCGCGAAATAGTAGAAACTCCGGAGTATCCTTTCTTTTCTGCAGGATGTAAAATCATCTCGCTATCAGCAGGAGGTGCCCATTTTGGTGGCAATTGTTCTGGCAAACAACGTACTTCTTGGAGCATCCAAATGTCTGCATCAATCTTCTCAACAAATTTGTCGAACCCTTTACGGATTGCCGCCCGAATACCGTTGACGTTCCAAGTGACTATTCGCATATTGGCCCTTTGTACTAGACGGTGCTTCAAATCATCCCATCAGAAAGTAGCCCTCTAGAATCTGTAAGTGTGATGGACTTGTTTTCTCTTTTTGTTATGATATGAGAGCGCCATCCAGAGACTCTCTCATCTAGTAAATCCTCAATCGCCTCAACTCCTCCAGATAATGCGATGCAAGAGAAATGACTCATCCCTGGTGCTTTCTTAGTATGAATTGCAGCCAAATCAAGAATGGCTACATCCCCTTTGACTAAACCGTGTAATCCTTTGAGAGGACGATTGTCTAAAACTACATCCAATGTTGAAACCTTAACCGCTTCACCTACTGCTCCGCCATCACACATTCGGACTTCATCAGCTTCGATTTTGAGGCCCTTGGAAGTTACTACTCCTCCTTCATACGTGTCCGTAATTTTCATACCGGTTTGGATTGGTATGCCTACCTCTTCCAGAGTTGATGCTAACCGGCCAATTAATACAGACCAACCTTCGCCTACAACGCAAAAACGGCCTT